>CAYZID010000144.1:0-14978 GCA_964478315.1 uncultured Myxococcales bacterium
TGCCCAAACGCGGCCTCCTGCGCCTCGGTCCTCAGAGCAGGTGGCGGATCTGGGTGGCTGGCATCGGGGTGACGCTGCCTCTACAGTCGAAGCGTGACGACCCACCCGCTCCTTGGAGGTCCCGCCGTGTCCCACCGCGCCCAGACCGCCTTCGCCGCGCTGCTCCTCGTTCTTGGGCTCGCCTTCCCCGCCTGTGAGAGCGCGGGGAGCGAGGCCTCCCCCGCGCCGGACACCCAGTTCGACACCCAGTCCGACATCCAGTCCGACATCCAGGCCGGCGACACGGCGGAAGACACCGCCCAGCCCCAAGACATCGAGGAAGACCTCACCGAAGACACGGCGGGAGACACGGCCCAGCCCCAGGACGCCGCTGAGGACACGGTTGGTGGCGGCACGTTCGCTTGCGGGGCCAAGCTGACCTGCCAGGCGGGCCAGGCTTGCGCCAGCCGCGGTCAGGGAGTGTGCGGCGGGCCCCCGCCCGACGCCAACGGCCAGTGCGAGCCGGACTGCTTCGCCATGGACTGCGGCGGCTCCACCCACTGTCTGTGCGCGACCTACTGGTGCGAGGACCTGCCCGCGGGGTGCGCGAGCTGCGACTGCGCCGTGCCCCCAGACGCGAGCTGCGTGTGCAGCGACACGGGCGGCGCGGTCCAGTTCGACTGCCCCGGGGCGTAGCGCGGGCGACGGTCACGCGGGCCATGTCGGGCTCGCTCAAGGGGTCCACGAGCGCGGCCACGCTGAGCGCGGCGGGGAACAGGGCGAAGTCCACGCCACACGCAGTTGTCTGTTCTCGGTCGCGCACCGCGGCCGCAATTGTGATAGATACCGCCAGGTTAGGGCGCATCGTTCCTCTTCCCGGGATGCTCTGATAGGCTCACGACCGCACAGGGGAGCACGCATGAGTCTGACCAAGCTAACCTTCTCCCACTACCGCTGCTTTCGCGAAGAGCAGCAGATGAGGCTGGGCGCTCTGACCTTGTTGTATGGGAGGAACAGCTCAGGGAAGTCCGCTATCTTGAGGCTCCCATCCTTGCTCGCGCAGAGCATGGACGGCGCTCCTGGTCTCGACCTCAGCAACCTCGCAGTCAACGGCGCCTCGTTCCGGGACCTTCGCTGGCGGGGCCCAGCAGAGGACGGTGAGCCGCTCGTTCTCGGGTTGGAGTTCGATGACGCGAGGCCCTGGCGTTGGGAGCTGGATTGGAGGGGACCTCCGTTTGATGAGGTCGTCCCCTACGTGATCGAGGGCCCCAGGAGCGGCGACGGCGTCGCCCGCGCCTCTGGGGACGACGCTCCCGGGGGCGACACGAGCGAGCGTCTGACTTGGGCACAGGCGAGTCGGAGCGAGACGGGGCCGCGGCGGACCTACCTGATGGACGATGGAGGCAAGGTCGCCTTGGAGCTGCACGGACTGAGGCCAAGCGAGGACGCAGCCCGCCTGGACACCTCAGACCTTCGAACGTTCACGGACAGCGTTCTGTGGCTGAGCGCCAACCGCGAAGGGCCCTCGCGCTTCGGAGTTCCCCTGGGAGCCCGGTTCGCTCGTTCCCACATTGGCGGTGCGTGGGCCGAAGCGCACGTGCATCGAGACAAGGACCTGCGAGGCCGCGTGTCCAAGTGGTTCGAGGCCCACGCTTCGTGTCGCGTGGTCGCCGCCGCGACGCCGGAGAGCATGCAGCGCCTGCGCCTCCAGGCGCTCACCGAGAACGGGCCCGACATCCCGTTCCCCGACGTGGGCGAGGGTCTCCAGCAGGTCTTCCCGGTGCTGGTCGCCCTGGAGCTGCTTCGGAGCCAGGGTGGGCTCCTGTGTGTCGAGGAGCCCGAGTCTCACCTGCACCCAGCGCTCCAGCGCGCGCTCGTGGACCGGATGGCGGAGGTCCTGGAGGCGAACCCCGAAGCCCAAGTCATGCTCGAGACGCATTCCGAACTCTTCCTCTATGCCGTGTTGCTCCATGCCGTCCAGAGCCTGAGGGAGCGCGTGCGCCTCCACTGGGTTTCTTCTGAGGAAGACGGCAGCTCCGACGTCCGAGAGATCCGCCTCGATGGAGATGGCCGCCCCGAGGACGACACCCTCCTCCAGGCGTTTGCGGACATGGGCGTGCTGCGCCGCGAGCTGCTTGCCGCAAGAAGAGCCCATGCGGGTTGAGCTGTGCTCTACGCTGCTCGACGGTCGCCACGACCCGTTGCTTGTGTTGGCCATCGTGCAGATGGGAGCAGCGGGCCGGCATCGCGTCCTGTGCGACCGCGAGCGTGCGAAGCAGTGGCTTGAAGAACTCCCCAAAGACCTGCGGGAGGAGTTCGACAACGCCCTCGACCTCAGCGAGCAGGCGGAGGCGGCTGGGCCTGATGTGGAGACCGTGAAAGTCGGAGCCCAGCCGGGCGACTTCGCGAGCGCCCCCATGCGGTTGACTCCGGGGCAAGCGATGAACCTACTCACGCGACCGCTCCAGGTCGTCGTTGAGAACGGTAGGAACGACCGCGACTTCTTGCTCGCTTTCGCGGCCCCCGCCACGCGGAAGCGACTGGAGGACGCCGAGAAGGAAGGGTGGCTGGAGTTCTGGAACGGAGGAGGCATCGGTGGCTGCCTGGGGCGAGCCGAGCAGCTCGAACAGCCCACAGCGAGCACGTTCCGCACCCTCGTCTACTCGGACTCGGACGCGCGCGAGCCGAACCAACCGTCGGACAAAGCAAAGAAGGTGGCGGACGCCCTGGACAAGGCCGAGCGGGCCCACAACCGACCACGAGGGTTCTTCGGCAAGGTGCTGGACCGTCGAGCGGCAGAGAACTACGCTCCGTTCGATCGCCTCGCTGCGTGGTGGTGGGCGGAGAAGCTGGGCTCTGCGCAGCAGACACAGGCTAGCAAGATCCTGAAGCAACGAGAAGCTACGCAGTGTAAGGCGCTTGCGTTGCAGGACCCCATTCGGTTCTGGGTGTGCGCGAAGGTCCTCGCCGGCACAGCCGAGCAGGTGCAAGCCCACTACGATGTCACCCAGGGGCGAGGCCGTAAGGGGCAACGTCGCACGGCCGACACCTTGTGGAGCACCCTCAGCTCCTGGGAACAAGCCGCCCTCGACGGCGGGCTTCCGAAGCAGCGTGTGCGGGAGTTCTTCGCCCAAGCGCGAGACCTTCATGATGCCAGCGGCGAGCTGGTCGAGATCCTCCAGCGGATCTGTAGGAACCTCTAGTGGCTCAGCACTACCTTCGACAACCCACCGTGCAACGTCTCCCCAGCCTCTTGGAGGAGCTCAAGGCCGGCGAGCTGCGGATCCCGCCCTTTCAGCGCGACTTCGTATGGACCGGCGAGCAGCGCCTGCACCTCCTCGACTCCGTATATCGGGGACTCCCCGCAGGCAGCATCATGGTCTGGCGCACAACGAAGGGATTGAAGACGGATCCTCGCCTCGGACCGGTTCATCTCTCCGTGCCCGAGCCCACAGAAGGTGCGATGCGGCAGTACTTGCTCGATGGCAGACAGCGCCTAACGACCTTGTTCGCCGCCTTGGCGCCCGGTCTCTGGAGCAGAGACGACTCGTCCCTCCCGGAAGGGTGGGAGCCCGAAGCGCCAGACGGGACACCCTGGGCGATGTTCTTCGACCTAGACGAGCCGGGCTTGTTCTTCGAGGAGAGGGAGAAGGAAGATGGGCCCCGGCGCCTGCCGCTGGCCCTCCTCCTCGACGATTTCGCGTTCGACGAATGGCTCCGAAAGGAAGGCGGTGCCAACAAGAAGCGCTGGAACGTGGCTCGCGGGTTGAAGTCGGCGGTCGTCGACTACCTGATCCCAGTCACCCCGTTGCACACGGACGACCTCGTCGCGGTGACGTTGACCTTCAAGCGGGTGAACCGCGCCGGGACGCCCATGGGGGACCTCGCCATGACGCGAGCCCTCTCTTGGACGCAGGGCGGCTTCGACCTGGAAGCTGAGATCGACGAGCTGCTCCTGGACCTCCGGCCCGATGGCTGGGGTGAGCTGGGGAGCGACACGGTCCTGAAGATCCTCGCGAGCGTCACGGGGCAGGAGCCCATGTCGTTGGATATCGAGAGGTTGGCTGCGTCCCTGAAGGAAGACACGGAGCACCTTGTTCGGCTCAAGCGGGTCATGAAGGACACCGTGAGACTCTTCAACGACATGGGGATCGCTGGACCCGCCACCCTGCCGTACGAGCGTGCGTTCATCACGGCTGCCTGGGCGCTTCACGACCTTCGAGATGCATGGTCCGACGACGCCCATGAGGTTCTGAAGGCTTGGCTGGCCGAGACTTGCATCACCGAGGCGTTCGCCAGCGCACCTCCCCACGTGCTGCGCGCCATGCACAGGGAGGTCCTTGCGCTGGTTCGCAGTGGGGACACCCGAGGCACGCGAACCCCTCGTCGAGAGGCTCGCCGTTGCCGAAAGTTCAGCATGGCCTGGGCGCGCAGTCGGATAGCGGCGGTCGCTCTGGCGCGCTTGGGTCCGTTGCGCGCAGATGGCACGCTCCAGTTCGCCTCCGCCGACCCGAAGGGAGGCGGCACCGTGAACAACGCCCCGCGAGTGGTGGGCGAGGAGGGGAACCGGGTCATCGCCCAACTGCTGGATGCGAGGGGCAGCGGGCTTGTTGACCCAAGCCGAAGGCGTGAGAACGAGGAGCTGCCTCCTCACTATCGAAGCGCGGCGGCAAACCGCATTCTCTGCGCCCCCGAGGCCCTCCCCGCGCTCCGGCGGGCGCTGCTGAATCGAGATCCAAGGGTCTGCAAGAGCCACGCCGTGCCCATCGACTGGACGAACCTCGCCGAGCTCATCGACAAGCGCGACCAGCTCCTTTGGGAGGCCGAGAAGGAGTGGCTCCGAGCGCAAGGGACGGCCCCCGATGGGACAGGCCGCTGGAAATGGAAGCAGGAACCGCTGTTGAAGAACATCAAGCCATAGATGGAGGAAGGCGGGCGCCAACGAGGGCGCCAACGGGTCCCCTGGACGAGGGCACGAGCAATCGCCGAAGGAAGCGTGGTGCGGGCGACGGCCTGGGGGCTGATGCCCGTGGGGGCGTTCAGAGGGCGGCGCGGGCGATGTCCAGGAAGGTCCCGGCGCGGAGGCTGGCGCCGCCCACGAGGGCGCCGTCCAGGTCGGGCTGGGCGAGGAGCTCGGCGGCGTTGTCGGGCTTGACGCTGCCGCCGTAGAGGATGCGCGTGGCGTCGGCCACGGCGGGGGAGAAGCGCTGGCGGAGCCAGGCGCGCAGGGCGGCGTGGACCTCCTGGGCTTGGGCGGGCGAGGCGGTGCGGCCCGTGCCGATGGCCCACACGGGTTCGTAGGCGATGGTCACGCGGGCCATGTCGGCCTCGCGCAAGGGCTCCAGGGCCACGGCGAGCTGACGCTCGGTGACGGCGGTGACCTGGCCGGCCTCGCGCTCGGCCAGGGTTTCGCCGATGCACAGGATGGGCAGGAGGCCGGCGTCCAGGCCAAGGCGGAGCTTGTCGCGCACGCCCTCGTCGGTCTCGCCGAAGAGCTGGCGGCGCTCGGAGTGCCCGGCCAGCATCCACGTGCAACCTGCCTCGCGCGCCATGACGGCGGAGTTGGCGCCGGTGACCGCGCCGGAGACCTTGGCGGCCACCTCCTGCACGCCCACGCCGATGGGGGCCTCGCCCACGGCCTCCACGACCGCGGCCACGCTGAGCGCGGTGGGGAACAGGGCGAAGTCCACCTGGGCAGCGAGCGGCGCCAGGTCCCGCGCCATGAGGGCGGCCGTGGCGCGGGCGGCGCCCGGTCCCAGGTTGAGCTTCCAGTTGCCGGCGATGAGGGGCTTGCGGGCCACGGCGGGCTCCTTGTTCGGGGGTGGGGTCGGCGGGGCGTGGCGGCCTTGGGTGCCGAGCATACCGCAGCCCCCGCCCAGGGGAAGCACTGCGCCCAGGCCCACGCCCGAACGCCGGCCTGTCCGGCAAGGGCGAGCCCAGATCCGCCACCTACTCTGGGATTCGGCTTTGGATCCCGCGTGTGGGCGGCGTCGAGCTGCGCGGCTGGGTGCTCGACGTGACGCGGCCACGCCTCCGCGCCCAGCCGCTTGCCTCCTTGCCCAAACGCGGCCTCCCGCGCCTGGGTCCTCAAGGCATGGACTGGAGCGGGGCCCACCGGTCCGCCGCTCACCGCCGACCACGTGGGACGACGCGCCGCCGCCTGGCGAGCCACGCGGCGAGGGCCAGGGCCGCGAGGAGGGGGGCGGTGGGGCCCGGCGCCGCGCCGCCCGTGCAGCCGTCGTCGGCGACGGGCTTCACGAGGAGGCTGGTGCTCGTCCCGCGCAGCCGAGCGCGGGCGCCGACCTCCGGGGCGACCGCGTCGGTGCCCGGGACGGGACCCGCGTCGCCCAGGACCTCGCCCCCGGTGTCCGCCGGGGCGGGCCCGACGCTATCCGCGGCCACCTCCGGCGCCGGCTCGGGGATGGGCTCCGGGCCGACCTCCGCCGCGGCCTCGACCACGGGCTCGGGCGTTGGCTCGGGTGGGGGCTCGGGCGTTGGCTCGGGCTGGGGCTCCGGGCCCGCGTCCGTGGTGGGCTCGGGGCCTGGCTCGGCCGGGCAGCCGCTCTCGGGGAGGCGCGCGAGGTCCATGCGCGTGGCGAGGGCGTCCGCGAGCGCGGCCCGCGCCCCGGGAGAGGCCACGGTCTCCAGGGGGAAGCCGAACAGGGCGGCTTGGTGGGCGGGCCCTTGGAAGTAGACCCCGGCGGCCCCGGCGCCCGTGTACGGCGCGCCGTAGGTCGCGATGACCTCGGCTCCGGCGAGGGGCGTGAACGTGTCCGGGTAGTTCGCGTCGTAAGTGGAGGCGCCCGGCGGGGCGTCGTGGGGGTCGAAGCTGAGCGTCCCCACGGCGGCCAAGGAGCCCGCCCCCTGGGCGGCGTAGGTGCCGGCGTCGTCCTCGGCGTAGGCCGCGCCGAACCACGCGTGGAGGAAGGCGGTGTCCTCGGCGCCCCCCTTGGCCTCCAGGTCCCAGCCGATCTCCGCCCCGGAGGCGAGGATGGCGCGTCCGCCGAGCTCCAGCCAGGCGGCGAGGGTGGCTTGCTCTTGGGCGGAGAAGGTCTCGTCGGCGGTGGACTCCTCGCCCAGCTCCCAATCCACGAAGGTGTACGGGGCGAGCGGCAGCGCGCCCGACGCCACGGCGGGGGCCACGGCGCCATCGAAGGGGACGCCCGCGGCGGTGAAGGCCCAGGCGTGCTCCACGAGGTAGTCGTAGGTGTTCACCTCCTCCTGGCGCAGCCGCTCCACGAGGCCGTCGCTCCAGGCGCTGAGGTCGTCGACGGGGAGCAGGGCGCTGTCCATGCGGTAAAAGCCCGCGACGAGCAGGTTGGGGCTGGCCTCGCCGCACGTGGGGTTCACCGCCACCGTGGGCGTGGGGAAGGACTCCCCGCCAGCGTTGCGGGCGGTGACGCGGAAGAACACGGGGGTCCCGGGCGTGAGCCCCTCCACGACGAGCTCCGTCGCCCCGCCCGTCACGGCCACGCCGTCGTCGAAGGCGCGGCCGTCCGCGCTGCGGTAGACGACGTAGCTCTCGGCGGCGTCTCCTCCGAGGTCCTGGTCGTCCACGGGGGAGGGCGCCCAGGCCACGCGGACCGCGCCCGGGGCCCCCGGGATCTGCTGGACGCGGAGCGCCTGGGGGGGCTCGGGCAGCAGGGCCGGGACCAGCCCATCCCGCGCCGCGAAGTACTTGACGATGGCCTGGTAGTAGGCCCGGGCGACGACCATGCGGAAGCCCGGCTCCTCCAGGTAGTCGGCGTCGGCGGGCGTGTCGTGGAAGGCGACCTCCACGAGCGCCGAGGGCATCTCCGGGTTGTTGTTGGGGTTCACCTCGCCGAAGTAGGCGCTGAAGACGCCGCGGTCCTTCCAGCTCGGATCGTAGGAGGCGCGGATGTCGCCGACGATCTCGGACTGGAGGGCCTGCGCCAGGTCGTCACTCCCGGCGACGCCGGTGAAGTCGTAGGACCCATTCGGTGGGTTGGGTCCATAGACGAAGGTCGAGGTCCCGCGCCCGGGGTTGGGGGCGTTGGTGTGCCAGGCCACGTAGACGGCGTCCTCCCCCGCCTCGTTGTGCCAGGCCGCCAGCCGCGAGCGCGTGGACACGTCGTCCTTGTTGTCCGCCGAGGAGGCGTCGTAGACCGTCGTGGGCGCGCCGCAGAACTGGGCGTAGTAGCGCGAGCACTCCTCCCAGCGAGGCCGGTTGCTCAGGGGCCCGTCCGCCACCCCCGTCCCCGTCCCGCCGCGCACGGTCTCTCCCTCGCCGCCCCCGAAGCGCACCGCGTCGGCGCTCACCACCTGGTCGGTGGAGCCCGTGAGCGTGTCGTTGAGGAGGGACACGGAGGAGGTCGCCGGGTCGGCCCCGGGCGCGAACCGGAAGCGCCCCAGGAACACCCACGTGCCCCCGTGGCGTTGCTGATCCACACGGAGCTCGGTGTCCCCCCCGAGGTGGTGGACGACGAAGTGGGCGTCCTGGACGCGGTTCGAGCTGGCGGCCCAGGACGCGTAGACGTTGTAGCTCCCCTCGACCGGCACGTCCGCCGTCCACCGGGCCTGGGCCGTGGGGGCCCCGGTCGTGGCGAAGGCGTACCGCGTGGCCCCTTGCGCGAAGGGGTTGATGGACCCCTCGTAGGGCGCGTGACCCGTCTGGAAGCCCGCCGCCGTGGAGTCCGCCCAGGTGCCGGACAGCTCCTCGTAGAGCCCCGACCCCTGGCTGCCGGAGCCACCCTCGGTCTGGGCGTCCACGATGACCATGTGGGGCTGGAGGTCGTGCTCCCGCACCGTGAAGACCGTGGCCCCCGCGTTGCGCAGGTAGTGGACGAGGTACTGGTTCACCGCCTCGGCGTTGACCAGGTCCTCCACCAGCCCGTTCGTGTTGCCCCGCTGCGTCGCCCACCGATCGAGCGAGTCGTACCACGTGAACCCGTGGCCGGCGGACACGTAGACGACCTTCCCCGCCAACGCGCCCGCGCCTTCCCCGGGGGCATCCGCACCCAGGACCAGCGGCGGCGCCGCGGGGGTCACCAGGGGCCTCGGAGCGGGTGGGGGCCCCCCGTCGGCCCGCGCTTCGTAGGGCTTGGGGGCCGGTGGGGGCGGCTGGGGCACCAGCTCGATGAGCGGCCTCCAGGGGCCACCCTCCAGGCCCGGTCCCCCGTCCCCCTCGGCGCCCAGGTCTGGGGCCGCGACCCACGGGAGGACCGCCCGCACCCCCGGAGGCGCCGTCGCCAGCGTCGCGCGGACGAGGTCTTCCAGCCACACCGCATCCAGGGCCTCCAGTGTCTTGGGTGAGAGGGCGAGGTAGAGGTCCAGTCGATCCCCTCGCTCGGTGTGCGTGACGGCCCGCGCCACCACCTCGTCTCCGGGGCCCAAGGGCAGGGGGGCCTCCGCCCGCGCGGGGGCCGAGAGAGCCAGCGATGCCGCGCCCGTGAGGGCGGCCACCAGGAGGGCGTCGCCCGCCCAGGACCGCCTCGCGAGGCCCCGTCCACGTGGGCCGGTCACGGCTGGTCCTCCGCGGGGCGGCTGGAGAGCCCGGGGCGGACGAAGAGGTCGTAGAGGAGGGCCACCCCGAAGCCCGTCCCTCGCTCGTCCACGGTGGCGGGGCCCGCCAGGTCCACGTGCAGCCAGCGTCCTTGGAACCGGAAGGGCTCCTGGGTGCCGTCACCCCCGGGACTCTTGGGGCGGGGGCCGCTCAGGTGCTCGGCGACGAACTGGGCCGCGGCGGAGGTCTGGCCGTTCATTCGGTCGCTCACGGAGTTCTTGAGGTCCGCGACCTTGCTCTTGAACTCCGGCGCGAAGAAGGCGGGGTGGTAGGGGAGGGGGTGGACGAGGTCGCCCGAGCGCCGACCGGCTTCCACGGCGCTCGCTTCCAGCTCGCCATCGTCCGTGACGATGGCCGCGATGAGCCTCCCCGTGGAGACGAGCTGGGCGCCCGTGAGGGTCGCCAGGTCGACGATGACGTCGGGGCGCAGGGCGCGCGCGGCCCAGGCTACCCCGTCCGCCAGCACGAGGCGCCCCTCGGCGTCCGTGTTGTTCACCTCCACGGTCTTGCCGGAGTAGAGGGTCAGGATGTCGTCCGGGCGGAAGGCGTTGGGGCCCACCGCGTTGTCGGCGAGGCACAGCACCGCGTGGATCGCCCGTCGCGGCCGGGCGCGGACGGCGGCCGCGAAGGCCCCCAGCGCGGCGGCGGCCCCGCCCATATCCCCCTTCATGCCGGGCATGTGTTGCTTGCCCTTGATGCTCAGCCCGCCCGTGTCGTAGACGATGCCCTTGCCCACCCAGGCGACGGTCTCTTGCGCCGCCTCTTGGGCCGCCTCGTCCCCGGCCTCCGGCTCGTAGTGCAGCGCCACGAGCGCGGGCGCGTCCGTGGCCGCCTTGCCCACCCCCCAGAGGCCGCCGAAGCCGCCCTCGCGCAGCGCCTCCCCCTGGATCACCGTCACGCGCACGCCCAGCTCCTGGGCCAGCCGGCGCGCTTCGGCCACGAAGGCGTCCGTGTCCAGCTCGGACGTGGGGGTGTCGGTGAGCCGCGCCGCGTAGGCCACCGCCTCGGCCACCCGCACGGCGTCCGCGTCGGGCGCCTCGTCGAGCCGCGCGCCCCCCTCGGTGGGGCTCACGAGCGCCACGTGGACGGTCTTGTGGCTGTCGCCGTCGCCGTTCCCGCCGGAGCACGAGCTCGTCTTGCGCGAGTAGGTGGGGAAGGCGCGCGCCACGGCCACGGCCGTCGCTACGGCGTCCTCCGGGGCGCGCAGCAGGCAGACGACGCCCACGTCTCCGTCCCCGTCGGTGGAGGCACCACCCAGGAGGCGCCCCAGGGCATGCGGCGTGCTCGGGGCGTCGTACCGGCTGCTCGGCGCCGGGAGGACCAAGGCCGTGAGGCGGGTGGGGCCAGCGGGCTCGCCCGGCTCTTGGGGGTGGGGAAGGTAGGAGGAGGCGCTGGCTCCGCGCGGTCCGGGGTCCAGGTCGCGCACCATGGCGGCCCACACGGGCGCCGCGTGGGGCGGGAGGAGAGCCGGGGGCATGGCGGCCAGGGACTCCGCGTGCCCCGCGAGGACCAGGTGGCGGGCGCGAGATGTCGCCTCCGACGCGGAGCAGAACGAGAGCTCGATCGAGCCGGCTTGGGCGGGTAGGAAGGCAGGGGGCACGGGGGCTCCTTGGCGCTGGGCCCGTCGGGGCGGTCCGCCGACCGACGGGGCGTCGTCGTCATGAATCACAACCTTTGTAGGGAGTCCGGGCGGCGGCCGCAAACGCGGCGCTCCGCCGAAACCCCGAGCACGACAAGGTTGTGTCGCCCACGTCCCGAGATGCGACACGCGCCCCACCAAGAACAACACCCGGTCGGTGTCCCTCCCGAGCCCGCGCGGGGAGTTCGGATCCGCCTGGATCGCGCGCCTCCGCGCGTGTGTCAGAGCGCCAGGAGCGCCGCGGCGGCCCGCACCCGAACGGCCTCGGAGGGGTCGTCCAGGGCGCTCTCGAGGAGCGCCTGGCTGGCCTTGTCGTGCAGGCGCCCCAGGTCATCGAGGGCCTCCAGGCGCACGGCGGGCTCGTGGTCCTTCGCCAAGGCGCGGACCACGTCCAAGGACTTGGGGCCGAGCTCATCCACCAGGGCCCGGAGAGCCAGGAGACGCAGGTCTTTGCGGTCCCCCTTGGCTGCGAGTTCGGTGAGGATGCTCACGCGCTTGTCCCTGGAGACCCCCTTGAGCGCGCTCAGGGCCTCCCCGCGCAGCTCCGGGCGGCTCGACGCCAGGGCCAAGCGCAGGTGAGGGAGCATGGCGTCGCCGTGCTTGGCGACGAGCTCCGAGAGGTCCTTGGGCTCGAGCCAGCCCAGCGCCGACTTGAAGTGTTCCACGTACCGCTCGGGGCCCAGATCCAGGATGGCGACCAGGGCCTGGCGGCGAATGTCCGGGCTGCGGTCCCGCAGGAGGAGCTTGAGGTCCGCCACGGTCTCCGGCGTGTGGACGGCGGCCACGGCCTGGACGGCGGCGCGGCGGATGGCCTCGTCGGGGGCGCTCAGCTCCATGCGCACGGCGTTGAGCACGGCCGGCGTGCGGATCTTCGCCAGGGCGTGGAGGTAGGCCACCTTGACCTTGGGATCTCCCTCATTGAACAGGGCGCGCCGCAGGGGCTCCACGCTCTCGGGGGCCCCGATGTCCCCCAGGGACTGGGCGGCGCCCACTCGGATGGAGGCGGCGCCGTCGGTGAGGAGGCCGTGGAGCAGCGGCAGGGCGCTCTTGCCCTTCACCCGGCCCAGCACCTTCACCGCCACGGCGCGGCGCTGGAGGTCCGTCCCCCGGATGGTCTTCTCCAGCCACGGCGCCAGCTTGGGGTTGCCCACCTTGGCGTGGATGGCGAGGGCGCCGTCCACCAGGCGGATGTCGGCCACGGCGGCGCGCGTGATGAACTTGAGCATGGGCAAGAGGGAGCGGTCCGCGATGGGCTCAAGAGCCCGGAGCGCGATGACCTTCTCCTCGACCTTGGCCGACGTGTCGCCGTCCTCGAGCTGGGCCGTGAGCAGGGCCTTGCCCGCCGGATCTCCCCGGAGCCCCAGGGCGGCTGCCGCCCGGAAGGCCACCCCGGCGTCCTTGGACTTCAGCAGCGGCTTGAGGAACGGCACCTCCCGGATGTTCGGCGCCGCCATGACGTGGTCCAAGATGGCCTGCTGGACCGAGGGCGCCAGGCGCCCGAGGACCGCCTTGTACAGCGGGATGGCGTCCGGCAGGGGGAGGGTCGCCAGGGCCTCGGTGAACGCGCGTTGCGCGGGTCCCCCCTTGCGGTCCCTGAGGAACGCTAGATACGTCTGGACCATCCACGGGCCGCCCTTGCGCGCCAGGGCTTTGGCCCAGCGCTCGGGCTTGGGAAAGGCCGGGTCCTTGAGCGCCGCCACGAGGATCTTCACCCCCTGCTTGACCCCCAGCGGGGCGAGGACCGGCAGGACCTCGCGGTAAGCGTCCAGCGCGGGGGCCTTGACGGCGTCCTGGGCCGCCTTCTGCCAGGCGCGGTCCTTGAGCGCCAGCAGGGCTCGGATCGTGGCGCGGCGGACGCCCCATTGGGGATCTGCCAGGGCCTCGCGCACCAGGGGCAGGGCGCTCTTCTTGGGGGCGTGGCCCAGCCCCTCGACCGCCGCCGCGCGCGTGGCGAAGTCCCCGGACTTCGTGCCCTGCTTGAGGCTCGTGAGGGCCTTCTCGGCGATCTCGGGGGCCAGCTTCCCCTTGCCGCCGCGGGCCTGCGCAGGCGACGACGCGAGGGGCGACACGGCGAGGGACAGGGCGAGGGCGGTGAGCAGGTGCGCGCGGCGCATGGCGACCTCCTGGGGCGGCTTGAGCCCTCTCGGGCGAACGATGGCGGCACTCTTTCGCCGGAGCGAGCGAGGTGTCAACCCGAACCACCGCGCGCGGCCCAGCCTTCCCCGCCTCCACCCAACCTTCCGCGTGCCCCGCGGGGGCCATCCGGGTACAAAGGACGCATGAAGCCGCCTACGCCCCCGCCGCCACTTGCCCCCTCCACGCCTTCGACGCTGGACCCCGAGGTGCTGGAAGCCCTGCGGGAAGCCAGCGGGATCGCCCTCACCGTGGATGGGGTCTTCCGCTACCGCGGGGACCGCGTCCCCAACGACCGCGTGCAGGCCCTCTTTCACCGAGGGCTCAAGGTGCGGCCGGACGGGCGCGTGACCCTCCACGTGGGCCGACAGTGGTGCTACGTGGAGGCGGCGGGCGTGGCGCGCTTCGTGGAAGGCCTCTCGGTCACCGCCGAGACGGTCCGGCTCCGGCTCCGCTCGGGAGAGGCGCTGTCCGTGGCGCCCAGCGCCTTCGCCCTGGGTGTGGCCCCCGACGAGCGGTTCTACGTGTGGGCGCCTCGCGAGGCTCCACCGGCCGTCCTCCTGCGGGGGGCACACCAGCAGCTCGCAGGCCTGCTGGACGTTCGGGTGGGGCGGGACGGGGAGGATGCCCTCATTTTACCGGTGGGAGACGCCGACGTCCCCGTCCTGACGTTGCCCGAGGTGCCGGGACCCAACACCCCGGCGCCCGGCGGTCAGCGGGTGGAGGGGGGAGCGTCGGGGGCGAGCACGGGGACGCCCACCTGCCCGGCGTCCGCCGGGGGCTCGGCGGGGGGCGGAGGCGTGCGCTCCGCGTAGCGCTTGCGCAACGCCTCCAGGTACTCCTTGGCCGCTTGGAGGGTTTCGTTCTTGCTGCTGGCGTCCTTGAGGAGCGCCACGGCGCGCTTGTAGGCGTCCTCGGCGTCCAACCTCAGCCGCTCGCGCAGGTCGACCACGCGCGAGTGGTACAGAGCGTTCTTGTCCTTGATGAGGAAGATCGTGTCCGGGCCCGTGCCTACCTCGTCCAGATAGCGGGCCATGGCCTCGTGAAGCTCTCCCACCCGCACCACGACGTGCGCGCGCTGAGGGACGTCCTTGAACAGCAGAATCGCTTGGAGCAGCCCCAAGTGTGTCCGGTAGCGGTTCAGCGTCTGCATGACCACCCCGCGCGGGACGGCCTTCGTCGCCACGGGCAGCAAGGCCTGCCACTGGGCGTCCACGCGCTTCATCGTCTCCGCCGCCGGCTTCACGCACGTGGGGGCCACCCTGTGGAGGCGCTTGAGGAGCGTGGCGGCCGCCGCCGGGCGCAGCCTCTTGGCGCGCTCGACCTTCTTGGTCGCGCGCTCGCAGGCCCGCTCCGCGCGAGAGCGCCGGGGCGCCTTGGCCGCCGCGTGGGATCCCACGCTCACCGCCGCGAGGGCGACGGTCAGGCTCAAAGCTCCCACGAGGGTTCGCGCGCGGGGCTTCCGGCGCGGCCGTGTGTCCGTGTTCATCCCAACTCGCCAACGCGTGCTCATCGTTCACCTCGCTGCGGTCCAAGCATGGCACAGCCACACCCTCGCGGCCATGAAGACGAGCGCCTCCCTCGCCCGTAACGCCCGCGGCGGGGCAGCGGGTTCGAGAGGCGCGCGCCCCGGGCGAGAGCTTGCCCCCTGATCCGCCACCTACTCTGGGATTCGGCTTTGGATCCCGCGTGTGGGCGGCGTCG
>CAYZID010000145.1:0-14967 GCA_964478315.1 uncultured Myxococcales bacterium
CGGTGGCGTCCGCTCACGCGGCGGCGCGGGCGGGCGGGCGCCTTGGCGGGCCTCTTGCGAGGCGACACGGGGGCCCCCGGGGGCCCCGGCGAGGAGCCCAGGCTGAGCGTCTTCCCCCTGGAGCGGTCTGACTGCGTCGAGCGCGGAGCCTCTCCCCGCTCTTGCCCGTCGGGGCCGCTGGCGGCTGGTGGCCTCATGCTTGCCGCATGCAGACCGTCGCCCGCTGGGCGCTTCCCCGCCGGTTGCGCCCGCCCTAGCGGCGGCATCCCTTGGGCCGTGGACTTCGCGCTCTGCCCCTGCATGGAGGGGGGCGCCTTGGGCGAGGGGGCGGGCTCATGAGCCGGCGGCGGCGGAGAAGCGGTGGGCGCGGGCTCTGGGGAAGCCGTGGGTGCGGGCTCCTGCGGGGAGGCCGGGGGGGCGGCAGTCGTCCCCTGGTGGGCCGGGGGCTCGTCCTCACCCACCGGCGCGGGCGGGACGGCGGGCGCAGAAGGTGGCAACGCCGCCCCCGGGTCGCCCCCCTTTTGGCGCAGGGCCATCCAAGCCGGCACGGGCCGGTCCGTGGGGGGCCGCTGAGAGGTCGTCCGCGGGCCCGGCTGGCCGCTGTCCCTTCCAAAGCCGGCGGCGGGCGTCGCGCGAGGAGGTGCCAGGGCGGCCGCGGGTTGCTCCCAGGGCGGCTGGGTGCGGCGCCGGAGGCGCTTCCAGGCGGGCTCCGAAGCGTCTCCTCCGGGCTCCGTCGCGGGCGCCGAGGCGCCGCCCGCTGTTGGGCGCTTCGTCCGTGGTCCCTGGGAGCCGGCCCACGGGGGACCCTGCCGGCCCGAGCCCATCGGGGGCGCCGTGGGTTGCGCCCCCCGCGAGCCGAAGGGGGGCTTCGTCGTGGCGCGCGAGCCGAACGGCGGGTTGGTGGGGCTGCGAGGGGGGGCCGCCCGCCCGTCGCGCCGCCGTCCGTCCCCCTGGGCCTCCACCGCCTGGGACCGAATCCCCATGCGCGCCAGGCTCTCCGGGGGGATGGTGCGCCCCCGCAGCCGCGCCCAGCCGGGCGTCGAGGCCGTGGGGTCGGGGACGGGGGCCCGAGGGACGAGCCCGGCGCGCCGCCGCGCCGCGTCCAGCTCGCGGTCCAGGCGCCGGAGGGCGTCTAGGTCTTGGCGCGTCTGGGCATCGTATTCGTTGGCCGTGGCTGCCGGACCTGGCCGCGGCACGCCCGACACCCGCGGCTCGGATCCAGCGCCCGCCGCGCTGGGCGGCTCGGGCCCGGCCTGGGCGAGCCGCGCTTCGAGCTGGGCGATCCGGGCCTGGAGGGCCTGGACGATCTCCCCCATCTCGGGGTGGGTAGGGAGGCGCTGGGGGGCGGCGGACGGGACGCCCGCGCCGAAGTCCATCCCGTCCAGGGAGATGTCCAGCCGGGACTCCTCCCGCCGCTCGAAGATGAGGAGATCGTCGTCCTCCACGGGATCTCCGTTCTCGCGGTCTATGAGCCCGTCCACCGACAAGGAGAGCTCTTGGGCGTCCAGCGGCTTGTGGAGGTAGGCGTCCGCGCGGGTGGGGAACTCCTGGTGCTGGTAGAAGACCTCCTGGCTCGCCACCGCGCTGATGATGATGAGGGGGATCGTCGCGAAGCGCTCGTCCGAGCGCATCTCCGCGCACAGGCGCCAGCCCTTGTCGAGATCCACGTTCACCACGGTGAGAGCGGGTCGGCGGTGCAGGAGGAAGCCCATGGCCGTGTGGGCGTCGCCCACGGCGATGACGCGGCACGTGCGCGAGTCGGTCGCCGCGCGCACCGCGTCCACCACGGTGTCGTCGGTGTCCACCACCAGCACGGCGCGCCTCGCCATTCCACCTCCACGGACCGAGCGTCTCGTTACCCCTGCGCCCGAGAGCATGGATCGGCGCGACTCTATGGACAAGAGGCAGGTTGCCCGGTGAGTTCCCCCGCGCCTCGTCCCGCCCATACGGGGCGCGCGTGGGCCGAGCCGGGCAGGCGGCGCGCGCGGCTCGTCGCCTGCCGGCCCCCCTGCCCCGCGTCTCAACGAAGCTCCGCACCCACCAAATCGGCTGCGCGCTTGGCGGCGAGCAGCGTGAGCCCGAGCTTGGCGTCTTGAGGCACCAGGAGGAGCAGGGCCAAGCCCGGCCCCGCGGGTGAGAGCACCACCTGTCCCTGCTCGGTTCGCACGACCGTCTGCCCGTCGCCGTCCCCCGTGAGCCCCTCGGCGAGCAGCGCGCCGCCCGCGGAGGCCTGGATGGCCGCCGCGTGGACCGTCATGAGGTCCACATCCGGGGGAGAGAACGACAGGAGCGGACCCTCGCCGGCCCGCATCACGGCGGCCGCGCACGTGAACTCGCACTCGGCCTGGAGCTCCTCCAACGCCACCACCAGCTTGCGGACGGTGGCGAGGCTGAGCGTCTCCCGCGCTTTGGCCCCTACCCGGATAGAGCGGACGGGGCGCCGGGCCCGAGCGCTCGCGGGAGACCTCGCCCCGAGAGCCCCCGGCCGGTCTGCTGGTCCGGCGCCAGGGCCCGGCATGGCCCGCCGCTCCCGGAACGAGGCGCTGTCCTGGCGTAGCCGAACGGCTGCGGGTGTGGGCGCGCTGGGGGCAGGCTTGCCGCCCATGGGGAGCTGGCTCGTGGAGCGTTTGCGGCCTGTCTCCGTTTGCCTCCCGAGGGCGAGCGGGGTGCTGTCCGCTCGCAGGTGCGTTCCGAGGCCCGGGTTGGTCGTGGGCCGGGGGCCGTCGAAGGTCGGGCTGTCTTGCCGCAGTCGGGTTGCCGCGGGCGCGGGGGCCCGAGGCGTGGGCTTTCGGCCCATGGGGAGCTGGCTCGTGGAGCGTCGCCGCCCGCCGCCCAGGGGGAGCGGTGTACTGTCGGCCCGCAGGCGCGTCCCCAGGCCCGGGTTGGTCGTGGGTCGGGGGGCGTCGAACGTCTTGCTGTCCTGCCGCAGGCGGGTCGCCGCGGGCGCGGGGGCCCGAGGCGTCGTCCTCCGGCCCATGGGAAGCTGGCTCGCGGAGCGTCGACGGCCGCCACCCAGGGGGAGCTGGCTTACGGAGCGACGCCGCCCGCCGCCCATGGGGAGGGGGGCGCCGCTGGACGGCGAGCGCGGCCCGGACGCCTGCCCCAACCCCTTGGAGTCCTGGCGCAGCCCCGAGCGGAGGGGCGGCTCGGACGAAGCGCGCAGGCCCACGGGCCGGGAGTCGCGCAGCTTCTTCCAGGCGGGCTCGGGGGCGGTGTGCGAGGGCGCCGTAGCCACGGCCACGCGGTTCCGGGACGAGTGCCGGCGGCGAGCGTGGGTCGGAGGGGTGGGGCCTGGGTGCCTGCCCGGCGAGGACGACCGAGGGCGCGCCGCACGCTCGGCGTCGCTCGACTCGGGCGCGCCGGCATGGCCCCGCGCTTCGCGCTTGTCGGCCGCGAGGACGGTGGGCCCCGTGGGGTCTGCGGTGCTGGTGTCCAGCGGGGGGAACAGGGCCTCGGCCGGCAGGGGAGGCGGTTCGGGCGCGCGCCCCTCGGGGTGCAGCGCCGCGTGGAGACGCTCCGTCAGCTCCGCCGCGGTGGGGCGCAGCGCGGGATCGGGGTCCAGGAGCGAGCGGACCAGCACGGCCAGGGCGCCTGGGATCTCCGGGCGCACGCCCCGGGGGTCGGGCGCCACCGCCATCTCGCTCAGGTGCGTGAGCTGCTCGTCGGTGGACATCCAGTCGAGCCAAGGCTTGCCCGTGACGGCCCACCACAGGAGCACGCCCACGCTGAACATGTCCGTCCCCGGCGCCACCTGCCCTTGGAACTGCTCTGGCGCGATGTAGGGCGCCGTGCCAGCGGCGCCGGCGACGATGGCCTCCTTGCCCTCCCGGTGGGAGATCCCGAAATCCAGCAGCGTGACGTGCACCCCCCGCCGGTGCCGGAGCGCGCTCACGAAGATGTTGTCGGGCGACACGTCGCGGTGGATGACGCCCTCGGCGTGGAGCGCCTCCAGGGCGCCCGCGAGCTGCCCGAACAGGCTCTCCACCAGCGGGTTGGGCAGGGGCGCCCGTTCGTGGAGGATGTCCCCCAGGGGCTTGCCCTCCACGTACTCCATCGCCAGCGCCGGCAGCTCGTCATCCACGAGCCCCGTCGTGTAGATGACCACGAGGTTGGGGTGGGAGACCTTGGTCGCCGCGCGCGCCTCCGCGTCGAAGAACTTGCGGTAGACGGGGCCGTGCTCGCCTCGGATCAACTCCGGCCGCGCCACCTTCACCACGGCGCGACGCTCGGTCCCGAGCTGCTCGGCGAGGTAGGCCGTCGCGAAGCTCCCCTCCCCGAGCACGCGCAGGAGTCGGAACGACCCCAGGACCGTCCGGCCCACCATCGCGTCGTCGGCCCTCCCATCGCCTGCCCCGGCGGCGTCCGGTGGGGCGCCACCCACCGGCGCTGTCCTGGCGTCTTCCGGAGGCACGGGATGTGGTGGGCTGTCCTGCTTGGGAGCAGTCATTGGTCGGGAAAGCTCTCTGCCTGGGCAGCAGGGGAAAACGGAACCTCTGCCACGCGAGTGAGGGGGACGCACACCCTCGTCGGGTGGAGGAGCTGCTCGGGCGAGCGTAGCGCACAGGCAGTCCGACGTCCTGAAAACCTTGGGGCTTGTAGGAAGTGCAACCTTAGCGCGCAAGCGGCGTCAGTGTCATGGCGGCGCACGCGTGCAACTCTCCCAGTTTCCGGCCGCGCCCATGCTCGCCGCACCCAGTCTCTTCCTACGTGCTTGCGCGTATAGGTCTCGGTTGCACGCCGGAACGGTTGTGGGCTGGGGGGCGCGCTCGCTCCCATCCGGCGGGCGGTCTCCCGCGCCCCGCGATCAGGAGCGCCCGCGTGCCAGCTCGCGCGCGATGACGGCGGCAGCGCCCATCCCGGGCAGCTCCGCGAAGGGCTCGACGATCTCGCGGAGGAAGTGAGCCCGGCGCGCCGCCGGGTCTGCGCCGTGGAGCATCTCGCGCTCGCCGTCGCTCGGCTCCCAGGCGACCACTAGCACGCGCCCGTCGGATCGCAGGCGCAGCTCGGTTCCCACGTCCTCCACCTGGACCCGAACCCCCGCGTGGACGTCCACGGGCCGCTGCGCTTCGTCCTCGTACCGGACCAACTCGTAGGGGTCCCAACCGTTGGGCCCCGTGCGCCGGAACGCCCCCACTACCCGCCCGCGGAAGGCGCGCCGCACCTTGGCGTTGGCGTCTAGGACGTCCCGCGCGTCGACCTTGTACCCCATGCTTCCTCCCAGGTCTGTACGTCCCGTCGCGCTTCGCCTCACGGCGGGGCGACCGTCGCCGGGACGCCCGCGCTGCGCTATGGTGCCCGGCGCCGCGGGCGGACGCCACCCCGCCGGCTCCCTTCGCCCACCCGCCTGCCCGCCCCACCGCGGGCGCGAGAGTCCCTTGAGCGCAGCGCTTTTCCTAGCCGAGATCGCAGGCCTGAGCGCGCTGGTGTGCCTCGCGCACCGGGCTCGCACGCGGCTGGGCTTGGGGCCGCTGTATGCCTTGGCCGGGCTCTTGGAGGCCTTCCTGTTCGTCGTGGGCAAGCCAGCCCACACGATCAAGGCCGAGTTCTTCCTCACCGCCCCGCGAGGGATCTACCTGTTGTTCCTCGCCGGCCTCCTGGTGAGCGTCGTGCTGGTCTATGTCTTGGAAGGCACCGCCGAGGCGCGGCGCTTCATCGCCGCGCTCGTCGGCGTCTACGTCGTGCACGGTGCCATCGACGTGCTCGTGGCCTACCACGCCGCGCACCCTCCCCCCGGCGCCGTGGCCCAGCCGGACATCGACGTGGTCTGGTACTCCACGGAGGCGCGGATCGCCTCGCTCGCGGCCATGGTCGTCGACTCGGTGGTCATCGTGGTCAGCTACCAGTTCCTGCGCAACCGAGCCCCCTGGCTGCCCCTCATGGCGGCGGTGTTCGTGGCGCTGGTGCTGGCGATGGTCAACGACGCGGCCGTCTTCAAGCTCGTGCGCCACGGCGCCCTCGATTGGGGCAACTTCCACGTCATCGCCAAGGCCCAGGCGGGCGCCGCCGCCGGCATCCCCGCGGCGCTCTACTTCGGTTGGCACCTGCGGCGCGCCGGGGGCGCCCAGCGTGACGGGCTCCTGGGGCGTCGGACCCTGGACCTCGTGGATCTCCGCCAGCGCGTGAGCGAGATGGAGGCGCGCTTGGCCGAGGAACAGGCCCGCTACGCGCTGGTGCGCGAGACCTTCAGCCGCTACGTCTCGCCGGACGTCGTGGACGCCATCATGGAGGACCCCAAGGGGTTGGAGCTGGGCGGCGAGGTCCGGGACGTGACCATCCTCTTTGCCGACATCCGTAGCTACTCCACGCTGAGCGAGGCGCTGACGCCGCCCGAGATCATCGACCTGCTCAACATCTACTTCGAGCGCGTCACCGACGTCATCCTGCGGCACCGGGGCATGATCAACGAGTTCGAAGGCGACGGCGTCCTCGCCGTCTTCGGAGCCCCGCTGCTCCTGCCGGACCACGCCGCGCGCGCCACGCGGGCGGCGCTGGACCTGCTCACCGAGGTCGAGGCCCTCAACGCGCGCTGGGAGGCCGACGGGACCCTGGAGAAGTGGCGGCGCGCCGGCGTCGAGCGCCTCGCCGTGCGCGTGGGCGTGCACAGCGGGCAGGTCGTCGTGGGCAACGTCGGCAGCTCCGCGCGCACCAAGTACGCGGTCATCGGAGACACGGTGAACACCGCCGCGCGCGTGGAGGGCCTCAACAAGCAGACGGGCACGAGCGCCCTCATCACCGCCGCGACCTTCGAGGCCTTGGGCGACGAGGAGCTGGCGCGGCGCTTCGAGGACCGCGGCGAGCACGCCGTCAAGGGCCGCGTGGAGCCCGTGCGCGTCTTCGCCGTCCGCGAGTAGAACCCACCTCGCATGACCCCACGGGGCTGCGGTGGGCGACTACTTTCCGTCCGTGCGCAGCACCGACACGAAGGCCTCCTGGGGGATCTGCACGTTCCCCACCGCCTTCATGCGCGCCTTGCCCTTCTTCTGCTTCTCCAGCAGCTTGCGCTTGCGCGAGATGTCGCCGCCGTAGCACTTGGCCGTGACGTCCTTGCGGTACGCGTTGATCGTGGAGCGCGCGATGATGGTCGAGCCGATGGCCCCCTGGATGGGCACCTTGAACTGGTGGCGGGGGATGTTGTCCGCCAGCCGCTCGCAGTAGTGCAGCGCCCGCGGCCGCGCCTTGTCCTCGTGGACCAGGAAGGCCAGGGCGTCGACCTTCTCCTTGTTCACCAGGATGTCCACCTTGGCGATCTTCCCCTCGCGGTAGTCGATCTCCTCCCAGTCGAAGGAGCCGTAGCCGCGCGTGATCGTCTTGAGCTTGTCGTAGAAGTCGAAGAGCACCTCGCCCAGCGGCATCTCGCTCACCACCTCCACGCGCCCCACGGCCAGGTAGTTCATGGACAGCTTCGCCGCGCGGTACTCCGTGCAGAGGTCCATGACCACGCCCAAGAAGGTCTCGGGGACGAGGATGTTCGCCCGGATGTAGGGCTCCTCCACCCGAGCGATCATCGCCGGGTCGGGCCAGTAGCTGGGGTTGTCCACCTCCACCACCTCACCGCTCGAGAGGGTCACGCGGTACAGCACCGACGGCGCCGTGAGGATGAGGGGCAGGTCGAACTCGCGCTTGAGGCGCTCCTGCACGACGTCCAGGTGCAGCAGCCCCAGGAACCCGCAGCGGAACCCGAAGCCCAGCGCCGCCGACGAGTCCTTCGTGTAGGTGAGGGCGGCGTCGTTGAGCGACAGCTTGTCCAGCGCCGCCGTGAGCTCGCCATAAGCGTCGGTCGTCATGGGGTAGATCGACGAGAAGACCACTGGCTTGGCGGGTTTGTACCCCTCGATGGGGGCCTCGGCCGGGTTGGCGGTCGTCGTGATCGTGTCGCCGATGGCCACGTCGCGCACGGCCTTGATGCCGGCGATGACGTAGCCCACCTCGCCCGCCTCCAGCATGCGGCGCTTCTGGCGCTCTACGGCCATCCACCCCACCTCCTCGACGCCGTACTCCGTCCCGGCGTGCATGAAGCGCAGGGTGTCGCCCGCGCGCAGACGGCCGTCCACGAGGCGGATGGCGAGGATGGCTCCGCGGTACCGATCGTAATAGGCGTCGAAGACCAGCGCCTTGAGCGGCGCCTCGGGGTCCCCCTTGGGCGGCGGAAGGCGCTGGACGATGGCCTCCAAGACCGCGGGGACGCCGTCGCCCTTCTTGGCGGACACGGGGATCGCCTCGAAGGGGTCCAGCCCCAGATCCTCGTCGATCTCCTCGCGCACGCGCTCCACGTCGGCCGCCGGCAGGTCGATCTTGTTGATGACCGGCACGAGCTCCAGGTCGTACTCCATGGCCAGGTACAGGTTGGCGACGGTCTGGGCCTCCACGCCCTGGGAGGCGTCGACGAGGATGAGCGCCCCGTCGCAGGCCATGAGCGAGCGCCGCACCTCGTGGCTGAAGTCCACGTGCCCGGGCGTGTCGATGAGGTTGAGCTGGTAGCTCGCGCCGTCCTGGGCCGTGTAGTGGAGCGTGGCCGTGTTGCTCTTGATGGTGATGCCGCGTTCGCGCTCGATGTCCATCTGGTCCAGGAGCTGGTCCTGGAAGTTGCGCTCGTCCACGGCCCCGCAGGCCTGGATGAGCCGGTCGGCCAGGGTGGACTTGCCGTGGTCGATGTGGGCGATGATGCAGAAGTTGCGGATGTGCTCCATCAGGGCGCTTCGCTCCTCGGGCCACACGGGCCCATCGGCCAGGGGCGCGCCCGCGTCGCGGCCACGCCCAGGGGACCCCGACAACTAGCCGCTGGGCCCGCTGACGGCAAGCTCTGGCGAGCGGCCTCCCGCCTGAGCCGACGGATGGAGGTGGAGGGCGCTCCCTTGCATCGACCGCGGACCGTCCCCACCATGCAGTCTCCGGTGACGGTGAACCACCCCGACACCATCCCCGGGCCGCGCGGTCCGGTCGCCGACCCGCAGACAGCTCGCGACGCGGCTCCGCGCTCGCCCGCCATCACCCATTCCCGTGGAGGATGACTATGAAGACCCGCTCTCTCGTCTTGCCCGCCATGCTGGGCTTGTGCCTGGTGGCTTCCCCCGCGTCTGCGGAGATCGGCCTCGCACCGGATGCCGCCGACGGCGTCGCGGAGGACGCCTCTTCGGACGGCTATTCGGCGGACATAGGCCCAGATCCCGACGCTTGGTACGACGACGCGGACGCCTACCCCGGCGCCTGCGCCTCGGACGCGGACTGCGCCGACGGCGAGTACTGCGGCACGGACGGCTGGTGCTGGATGGTGGGGGACGGCCCGTGCACCACCGACGCCGACTGCGGCGCCGGGAACGCCTGCCTCTACGAGTGGTGCGAGCCCGCCGAGGCGTGCGCGTCGGACGCCGATTGCTGGACCGGGTTCTGCGGCGACCAGGGCTACTGCGCCACGCCGCCCACCTGCGCCGAGGACGCCGACTGCCCCAGCGGCGACGTCTGCGACTGGGGCTACTGCACGCCCAAGGGCTCGCGCTGCCTCACGGACGCCGAGTGCCCGGACATGAGCTACTGCGACCCCGACTACTGGGGGGGCAGCGGGACCACTGGCTCGGGTGGCGGCTCGGGGAGTGGTGAGGTTCCCCCCTACGACGCCGGGTCCAGCGCGGACGCCTCCTACAGCGACGTGCCGCCCGAGCCGTGGAGCGAGTGGGGCGCCTGCGTGGTGGACCCGAGCCTCGTGACGGTGACCAGCGACTGCCAGACCTTGTGCGCGGCGGTCATGCCCTGCATGTTGGAGGGGGAGGACGACGTGCCCCCGCCCGCGCAGGACGCCGGGGCTGCGCCGGGGTCGGGGGCCGTGGATCCCAACGCCATGGAGGCGTGCGAGGTGAGCTGCTCCTACGGTGATCTCACCGACGCTTTCGGCGAGGGCGACCTCCACGCGCTGCTCACCTGCGTGACCGACAACTCCGCCTGCGACACCATGGAGACGGCGTGCGGCGCCGAGCTGAAGGCCGTGGGTGACGTGCTGGAGAACCTCCCCGTGGAGTTCGCCTACGACGACGAGCCGGGCTACGTGGAAGAGGGCCCCTACGCGGACGGACCGATGGGCGACGCGGGCCCGGGGCCGTCCAGCGACACGGCCATGGGCGAGCCCGTGGAGGAGACGGATGCGACCATGCCCGGCGGGGACGCCGGGACCGACAGCGGCAGCGGGACGGCGACGGACGCCCAGGGCGGGTCGGACGCGGTCAGCGGCGCGGACGCGGTCAGCGGCGCGGACGCCGTCGGCGCGGCGGACGCCGGCACTGCCGCCGATGGCGTCTCCTCTCCGGACGCTGGGACGAGCACTACGCCGCCCACCTCCAAGAGCGATGACGGCGGCTGCAACGCGGGCGGCACGGCCCCGGCGGCCCCGGCGACGCTCGTCCTGCTGGCCCTCCTGAGCCTAGTCGCGCTGAGGCGTCGACACGGATAGGGGCGACGACGACGTCGGGCAAGCCGAACGGCGGGCGCACCTCCGGCGCCCGCCGTTCGCGCTGCCATTCCCGCTCTCGTGGGACCAGGCGCTGCGCTTCGGGGGCGGGTCGCGCGGGCCCTCGTCACCGCCCCAGGTTCACTCGTAGGGGCGCGAGCCATCGCGCCCGGCCCACGAACGCGCACGAGTCGAGGTCCTCCATGCACCCAACGCGCCGCCACTCAGCCACGCAAATCTTGGCCTGGGTTCTCCCGCTGGCGACCTTCGTCGTCGCCTGCTCGGACAGCCCCCAGCCAGCTCCGGCGCTCGGGGACGTGGGCCTCGACGCGGGCCTGGACCCCGACGGGTTGGGTGGAGACGTGGGCGCTCCTGACACCGCTGACGCCGCCGACGCCAGCGTCGACCTGGGCCCGGACACCGCGACGGACACCGCGACCGACGCCGCACCCGACGCTGGACCCCCTGCCTGGCTCCTGCGCCTCACCACCCGCACCGTGGACACCTGTGGGAGCTGGGCCCCCGAACACCAGGCCGAGTTACACTATCAGACGCCCAAGGCCGTGCGCTTGGGCGTGCTCCAGGTGTGGCTCCTGCGCGGCCATGCCGACCCGGACCCCGTGCCCCTCCCCAGCGATGGGGGGATCACGCAGGTGGACGCCGGCGCGGGCGGGACGCTGGCTGAGGTGGACGCGGCCAGCCTCCCTTCCGGGCACTACACGCACGTCCGTGTGCGGGTCGCGAGCAGCCACTACGAGGTCGACGCCACGGCCCACGGCGCCATGATCCCCGGCGGCGAGGTGGCTGGCACCTTGGGCATCGACACGGTTCTGTCCGACCACACGGACGCGGCTGGCGTGCCCCGGAAACAGGGCACCTACACGGCGACCTTCACCGCCTTTGGGCAGAGCTTCTCCTCCGGCGGGACGATCCCCCTGAACTGCACGCTGAGCGTTTGGGGGGGCGTGGCCGTGACCACGGGTGGGCGCTTCGAGGTGACGGTCCCGCTCCCCGGCAACGGGGTCGACCTCAGCGACGGCGGGGCCGGCCTCGGCGACGACCTCACCGTGTCGCTCCCGTTTCCGGTGGGGGACGTCTTCGCCTGGCGCGACCTGGACGCGGCTGGCTTCTCGGATGGGAAGCTGGACATCTCCACCCCGCCCGAGGCCAGCGAACTGCCGGACACCTTGGTGGAGTGCAACCTCCTCATGGCCGACCGCTGTCAGGGGCAGGCGGTGAACCCCATCCACCCCACCTGGCCCATGCCCGACAGCCACATCGACTACTGCGTGGACGGCGCCGTCATGGACGCCTGCCCCGCGGAGGGGGCGCCCTGGTACGGTCAGGATGGGAGCTACGACCTCTACCCGTTGGGCTACACCGTGAGCCAGAACACGGTCACGGATGACGTCACGGGTCTCCAGTGGCAGCGAAACGAGGCGCCCACGCCCTTGGACTGGTGGGACGCCCGGGACTACTGCGCGGGCCTGGAGCTGGCCGGCCACGATGACTGGCGGCTCCCCAGCCGGGTCGAACTGGTCTCCCTGCTGGACTACGGCGGGCTGGACCCGACTATCGACCAGGAGGCCTTCCCCACGGCGTCCAGCCAGCTCTATTGGACCGCCTCACCCGTGCCCTTTCAGAGCTTGGCCTATGGCGTGCGCTTCGAGCTGGGCTTCATCTACGACCATGATCCGTTCGGTACGGGGGCCGTGCGCTGCGTGCGCGGGGTCTACGAGCCGCCGGCGCCACGCTTCACCTTCGACGACGACACGGTCACCGACCACGGGACGGGCCTGATGTGGCAGCGGGGCCACCTGGACGCCCAGGAGTGGCCGGTGGCGCTCGCGAGCTGCGAGGGGCTGGACCTGGGGGGCTTCAGCGACTGGCGGCTTCCCACCCTCAAGGAGACGCAAACGCTGGTGGACGCCCGCCGCCTCCAGCCGGCCATCGACGTGGTGGCCTTCCCGGACACGCCGCCCGAGTGGTTTTGGTCGTCCACCCCCATCACGGTGCCGCCGAGCCAGGCGTGGGCCACGAGCTACACGGACGGCTACGCGAGCATCCACGCTTTCACCGAGCTGCAGCTCGTCCGCTGCGTCCGCAACCCCTGAGCCGCGACCGCGGCGGAGCCGTCCGCCTATCAGTCCCGAGGGGCACGGCGCAGCGCCCGGACCGAGCGGGCGCGAGCCGCGACGGGAGGGGGCGCGGAGGGCACCCCGATGAGCGTGGGCAGCGCGTGGCGTCGAGGGGCACGTCCGCCCACCGCGTCGGCGGGGTGACCTCCCGCGCCGTGGGCCACGCCGAGCGGCGGAGGGGGTTGAAATGTTCGGGTGCCGATCCCACTTAGTGGGAGTCGGAGCGCCGCGGGACGCGGGGGCTCCGATGAGGCGGAGCTGGACCTCGCGTCGTGGGCATGTGGTGCCCTTCGTTGGGTTCGCGCGCGGGGTAGCCAGGCTCCTGAACGACAGGAGGAGGGCCCCATGAGAGTGGACGTGACGTTCCGAAACATCCCCGCCGAGGAGCACGCCGCTGCGCGGGAGCTCCTGGAGTCCTTGGGCGCCCGGCGCGTCGCCAAGGCGCTGGGGCGGCTGGCCGGCAAGGCCCCGCGGATGCACGCCACGCTGGAGCGGCATCGCTCGGGAGAGAGGGTGCGCGCGCGGCTCCGCGTAGCCGTCCCCGGGGCGGTCCTGGTGAGCCACGAGGTGGGACCGACGCTCCAGGAGACGATCCACGAGGCGGTCTACGAACTCGCGCGCCAGGCGCGGCGCTACGCGGCGCGGATGGAGCACCGAGGGAGTCGGCGCCGCCGCGGGGAGCGCCGCCCGGCGCTCGGGCGATTGCGAGCGGCGCTGGCGGAGGCCCCCGCGGCCGAACAGGGTGGCGAGGCCCTTGCGCGCGGGCAGGTGGACGGGGACCGCGCCCGGACGTTCCTCGCCGCCGCTGGCGAGGACCTCCAGGCCCTCCACCAGTTCGTGCGCCACGAGCTGACCTATCTCCGCACCACGGGCGAGCTCGCCCCCGCCATCCCCACGCTCGACGACGTGCTGGACGAGGTGCTGGCCCGGGCGCTCGATGATCTCCCCCGGCGGCAGGCGGAGGGAGACGGTGAGTCCTCGCGCGCGTGGTTGCTCCAGCTCGCCATGCGCTACCTGGACGAGGAGCGTGCTCAGGCGCAGCGTCTGCGCGCGCGCCTCCCCCTGGACGAGCGCGTGACCCCACCCGCGGGGGCCCTCGTGGACGACGAGATGATGGACTTCTGGCAGCCGGACGAGGTCCTGCGCGTGGAGGACCTCATCCCCACGGACTGGGAGCCCCAAGAGCCCTCCGGCGAGGGTGAAACGGCGGGGCAGACCGGGGGGCTGCCTCCGCGGGAGGCCGCGCTGCTGGCCCACCAGCTCTTGGCGCAGGTCCCGCACACGTGGCGCCGGGCGCTCACCCTGCGGGATCTCTACGGGCTCACCGACGACGAGGCCGCGGCCGCGCTCGCCACCGACCCCACCGAGGTCGCCCGTTGGAGCGAGGCGGCGGCCCACTTCGTGGACGAGCGCTCGCGCGGCCTGGGCGTGGCGCTCGACGAGCACGGCGGCGCGCGCCGGGTGCTGGGCGTGTCGCGCACCGTCACCGAGCGCGATGCCGCCTGGGACGAGGCCGTCCGCGCCGCGCTCGGGTGAGGGGGGGGCACACGCCCGCGCCTCATGAGTCGGTTCGTGGCGGTGGGCGCTGCGTGGCGCACGCGGCTCGCAGGTCGTGGCGGCTGGGGGTTTTCAACCACGCCGGGCTGGGGTAGGGAGGGCCGGTCAACTCGACGTCGACACCCCAACCCGACCCTAGCGCGGAGCGAACCATGGCGAACCCCATCGCGACCTTCAAGACCTCCAAGGGCACCTTCAAGGTCGAGGTCTTCCTCGAGCAGATGCCCATCACCGCCCAGAACTTCATCGACCTCGCCTCCAGCGGCTTCTACGACGGGCTGCACTTCCACCGGGTCATCGACAACTTCATGATCCAGTTCGGCTGCCCCTACTCCAAGAACGCCAAGGACCCGCGCGCCGGCACGGGCAACGGCCCCAACGGGACCATCCAGGACGAGCATCCCGATAACTTCAAGCAGAGCAACGTCCGCGGGACCCTCTCCATGGCCAACACGGGGCGCCCCAACAGCGGCTCCAGCCAGTTCTTCATCAACACCGTGGACAACCCCTATCTGGACTGGTTCAGCGCCGGCGCCTCCAAGCACCCCGTGTTCGGCAAGGTCATCGAGGGCATGGACGTCGTGGACAAGATCGGCAAGGCGCGCACGGATGCGGGCGACCGGCCGAAGATCCCCATCAAGGTCGAGAAGGTCACCGTGGAAGTGGCCTGACCGCGAGCGAACCCGACGGCGGCGCACCGCGAGGTCGTCGTGCGCCGCCGTCTTGCGTTGGGGGGACGGGCACCGCGGCGACCGCCCCCAACTCGCGACCACCCCGACGCTCACCCCCCAGATCCGCCACCTACTCTGGGATTCGGCTTTGGATCCCGCGTGTGGG
>CAYZID010000146.1:0-14909 GCA_964478315.1 uncultured Myxococcales bacterium
GCCCAAACGCGGCCTCCTGCGCCTCGGTCCGCAGAGCAGGTGGCGGATCTGGGGACGCCCAGCGTCCTTGCGGCCGCGCCAGGGCTCCGCTACCGTCGCGCCCCTTCGCCCGCTCACGCTCCGGGGCGGCGGGCAGCCTGAGCCCGCCCCGTGGGGTCGCCAGGAGGAGCCCGTTGGGTGCTCGCCTCCCCACAAACCACCTCGCGGCACCGCGCGCCCCACGCGCCGCTCTCGTGACGGCGCGCGCCGTGGGCTTCTGGGCGCTCTTTGGGGCCGTCGTGTTCGCGGTGCTCCACCCCCTGTGGGTGGGGACCATCCCCGCGCTCACCGACTTCGGCGGCCACGTCCAGGTCGCCAACGGGTGGATCCACGTCCAGGACAACCCGCTCCTCGCCGGCCTCCTGGAGCGCCGAGACACGTGGCTCGCGCCCAACCTCCTCACGGCGCGCTTCGCGGCGCTGTGCTACCCGTGGCTGGATCCCATCACGAGCCTCCGGCTCTTCACGACCCTCGCGGGTGTCGCGCTGGCGGGGGCGCTGGTGTGGGTAGCGCGGGTGTACGACCGGCCCCGCTGGCTCGCGCTGCTCGCGCTGCCCTTCTTCTGGGGGGGGATGCTGGGGCTGGGGCTGCTCAACTACGTGGCCGCCTACCCGGGGATGTTCGCCGCCCTCGCCCTGGGGCGCCTGAGCGCACGCCAGCGGAACCTGGGCTGGACGATCGCCCTGGCGGCCCTGCTGGTCTTCGCCTTTTGGACCCACGGGATCGGCTTCGTCTACACCACGGGGCTCGCGGCGGCCGCGTTCGTGCTGGCCGCCCCCTCCTGGGGCCGCCTCGTGCGCGGCCTGGCGTTCATCCCGGGGGTGACGCTCTGGGCTCTGTGGTTTTTCGGCGGCGCCAGCCGCACGGAGCCCACGGGTACCGTCGGCGGCCTCGTGCACCACACCAGCTACCACGCCATGAGCGCCAAGGCCTCGGACTTGCTGTTCGAAGGCCTCGACGTCCTCCACGGAGACGAGGACGGCCTGGTGTTCGTCGTCCTGGTCTTCGTGTGGCTCGTCCTCCTGCTGTCCAGCGCGGGCCCGAGCCTGGCCCCTCCTTCCCAGCCCCCACCTCCGCCAGCGGACCGCTCGGCCTCCTCCCGGCTTCTCAACGCCGTGGCGCGCGCGTGGACGGTGCTGGCCGCCCACCCGCTGCTCGTCATCACCGTCGCCGTGGCGGCGGGCGTGGCGATCCTGCCCACCTACGTGCGCGGCGTCGTCATCGACGCGCGCCTCGTGACCCCTTTGTGGATGCTCCTCATGCTCTTGCCGCGGCCCCGCGTGCCGCGCCTGGTGTCGGGCCTCGCCGTGGTCGCCGCGGCCGCGGCCGCCGTCTTCCTGGGCCACGCCCTGGACACGGCCATGCTGTTGTTCGACACGGGCGAGGTGGCGCCGCTGCTGCGGCTGCTCACGCACCTCCCGCCGGGCACGCGCACCGAGTGCGTGGGCGTGGATGGCTACACCCCCTACCTGAACCGCGTGAGCCTCACCCACAACTGCAACGGCCTCACGGCCCACTTCACCGGCGGGTTCTCGGGTGGGGGCTTCGCCATCACGGGCTTCAACGCCACCCACTTCCGCCCCGGCCACGGCTTCCCCACGCTGCGCCGCGCCACTTGGCAGACCAACCCGCTCCTCGCCGAGTGGGACTACGTCATCGTGCGCGGCGACCACTGGGAGCCGTCCCCGGCGCGCCTGGAGCGCGTGGCGTCCGCCCAGGCCGCGGCGTTCTGGGGGGACCGATGGACGCTCTATCGCGTCACCGGCCCGGCCCAGCAACCCGAGGCGGCACTCGATCTCCTCGCCGGCGGACTCGGCGGCGAGGACTACCGGCTCGCGTGCGCGCCCAAGACCGCCCTCCGCGAGCTCCGCGTGCGGGTAGCGCCGGGCCCCGATGGCCCCGCCGTCGCTTCCCTGCGCCCGAGCTGCGCGCCGCTTTATGCCACGCGCGACGGGTTCCAGTACGGGCGCCGCGTGATCCTGAGCGCCCGCGCCGGCGTCTCGGCGGCCCAGGGAACCGCTGGCGTGCTCGCGTGCCCCGACGGCGAGGTGGCCGCCGGCCTCCACGGCACCGCCTCCGGTGGCCGCGTACGCTCCGTGGGGCTCTTGTGCGCCAAGCCGCCCGCGCCTCAAAGCGAGCACGCCACTGGACCGCTGGGGCCAGGCCTCACGGTGGGCGCACCCCCGGCGGACGGGGACGCAGACGCCCACTCGGCCCGCGCCTTCCGCCTCGCCTGTCCGCCCGGGCGCGTGGGCGCGGGCGTCACGGGGCGCGCCGACCCGCTCGGCGTCACCGCCGTGGGCGTGCGCTGTGCCCCCGTGGGCGTGGCCCTGGCGCCTGGCGAGCCGCCCCGACCGCCGCGCTTCAAGGGCAGCCCCTACACCATCGCGGGCGTGAGGGCCGATGCCCGGACCGGTGCCGCCTCTGGGGCCGTTCCCGGGGAGGGGAGGGTAGGCCAGGGGCGGACGCCCCCTCGTGGCGTCGGGCCGCCTCTCATGCGCGGCATCCCTTACACGTTCCGCGACGCGCGTTGAGCGCTGTGACCGCATCCCGCGGGGGGGCTTGGGACGCTGCGGCACGCACCTGTTGCGCTGGCCGACCGCGCTCGCGTTTGGCGCTTCCGCGGACCGGCGCTTCTCCGTACTCTCCCGGGACCGAACAGGGCGCCCCTCTCCCGGGCGCCGGCCCCCGCCCCTTCCTCCAAGGACCTACCGCGATGCCATCCACCCGTCCGGGCGACGTCTGCGCCCATACCCACCTCTACAGCGGGCTGGCCCCGCTGGGGATGCCGGCCCCCCAGCCGCCTCCCGAGAACTTCGTCCAGATCTTGGAGCGCGTGTGGTGGCGCCTGGACCGGGCCCTCGACGAGCCCTCCCTGCGCGCCTCGGCACGCCTCTATCTCGCCGAGGCCGCCCTGGCCGGCACCACGACCGTCATCGACCACCACGAGTCGCCCAACCTCATCGAGGGCTCCCTGGACATCCTGGCCGACGCCTTCGAGGAGCTCGGCTTGCGGGGCCTCGTGTGCTACGGCGCCACCGAGCGCAACGACGGCCGGGACGAGGCTCGGCGTGGGCTCGCCGAGTGCCGGCGCTTCGCCCAGACCCTGGCCGAGCGCTCGCGCCCCGCGCTGCTGCGGGCCGCGGTGGCGCTGCACGCGTCCTTCACCGTCAGCGACGAGACGGTGCGGGAGGCCGCCGCCCTGTGCGCCGAACTGGACCTGCCCATGCACGTCCACGTGGCCGAGGACGGCGCGGACGTGGCCGACGCCAAGCGCCGCGGTCATGAGGGCCCCCTGGAGCGCCTCCTTGAGCTCGGCGCCCTCCCCCCGGGCTCCATCGTCGCCCACGGCGTCCACCTGTCCCCCGCCCAGGTCCGCGCCGGGGCCGCCGCGGGGCTGTGGTTCGTCCACAACCCGCGCTCGAACCGAGGCAACCGAGTGGGCTACTCGGCGAGCCTCACGGCCGCCGAGGATCGCGTGGCCCTGGGTACGGACGGCTACCCCGCGCGCATGGCCGACGAGCTGGCCGCCCTGCGCGCCGAGGCCCAGGACCATGGTCAGGACCCCGAGGCCGTCTCGGGCCGCCGGGCGCGCGGCCTGGAGCTGGCGGCCTCCCTCTGGGGCGACGAGGTGCGCGAGGACCTCGTCACTCGCCGAGCGGATGGCGCCGTGAAAGACGTGGTTGTCGCCGGGCGCCGCATCGTTCAGGATGGCCGCCTTCTCACGGCGGACCTGGAGGCCATCCGGGCCGAGGCCGCGGCCCAGGCCGCACGCCTGTGGGAGCGAATGGAGATCCTGTAACAGCGCTGGACGCGGCGCGGGCCCCAGGTCGGCGGCCCCCCCGGGGCAGCGCAGAGAGGTGCGCGCTATGGCTCGGCTTGGGTTGGAGACGGAGATCGTCGATCAGGAGGTGTACGACAACACGGTGGAGCGCTTCCGCGAGGCGGGCATCCGCATGCCCACCTTCGCCCAGCTCGCCGACCCCTCCACCATCCCCGACTCGGTGCGCGCGCGCCTGGCGGACGTGGACCCCGACGCCCCCGACCCCCTGAACCTGTTCCGGGTCCACTGGTACAACGCCGCGAACCGCCGCGACTTCGTGGACACTCCCGGCTACCTGGTCCTGACCAAGAGCCTCACCGGCGTGGACGCCCCCATCATCGTCCTGCTCGGCGAGCGCTTCCCCATGATCTCCACCCACAAGGTCTTGGCCGCCTATGGGTGCCTGGCCCCGCGCCTGGTCACCGGCCAGTACGACCCCACGCGCCACAAGGCGGTGTGGCCCTCCACCGGCAACTACTGTCGTGGCGGCGTGGCCGTCTCTCGCATCATGCAGTGCCGGGGCGTGGCCATCCTTCCCGAGGGGATGAGCCAGGAGCGCTTCGATTGGCTGGCCGAGTGGTCGGGCCACGCCGAGGACATCATCCGCACCCCCGGCACCGAGAGCAACGTCAAGGAGATCTACGACGAGTGCAACCGGCTGGACGTCGATCCGCAGAACGTGATCTTCAATCAGTTCAGCGAGTTCGGGAACCATCTCGTGCACTACGCCGCCACGGGGAGGGCCGCCGAGGACGCCTTCGAGGCGGCCGCCAAGCGCCACGACGGCCTGAAGCTTCGGGCCTATGTCTCGGCTACCGGCTCGGGTGGCACCATCGCCGCGGGCGACTACCTCAAGGAGCGGTACGGCACCAAGATCGCCGCCGTGGAGGCCCTGGAGTGCCCCACGCTGCTGGAGAACGGTTTTGGCGAGCACAACATCCAGGGCATCGGCGACAAGCACGTGCCCCTCATCCACAACGTCATGAACACGGACTTCGTCGTGGCCGTGAGCGATCGCAGCACGGACGCGCTCAACGCCCTGTTCAACACCGAGGTGGGCCACCGCTACTTGGAGGAGCGCCAGGGCGTCTCGCCCGCCGTGACGGCGTGCCTCAAGACCCTGGGCCTCTCCAGCATCTGCAACGTCGTCGCCTCCATCAAGCTGGCCAAGCACCAGGGCTACGGCCCCGACGACGCCATCGTCACCGTCGCCACGGACAACGCGTCCATGTACGGGACCGAGCGCGACAAGACCCTGGACAAGGACTTCGGCGGGCTGGACGCCTTCGACACCGTGGCCGCCGCCGAGGTCTTCGGTGAGCACATCAAGGGCGCGGGCACCGATCACATGATCGAGCTCACCTTGGAGGACCGCCGTCGCCTGTTCAACCTGGGCTACTACACCTGGGTGGAGCAGCAAGGCGTGTCCTTCCAGGACTTCGTCCGCCGCCGCGACCAGTCCTTCTGGATTGGGCTGCGCGAACTCCTGGGCAAGTGGGACGCCATGATCGAGGAGTTCAACCGCGCCGCGGGCCAGCTCGACGAGGGTGAGTAGGGCCGTGAGCCCGCGCTTCGTCTGCGTCGGCTGCGGCGCCGAGGTCACCGCCGCCGACTTGGCGGCGGGGAGCCACCCCTTCGCCTGCCCTCGACGCGCCGAGTCGCCCGGCGTGGACCACCTCCTGGTTCGCGCGGACACGCCGGCCCCCCCTCGGTCCCTGCCGCCGCTCCAGCCCGGTCACGACAGCCCCTTCGCGCGCTACGCCCCGCTGCTCACGGCGTGGGCCGAGGCCCGCGCGGCGGGGATGAGCGAGGCCGAGCTCCGCGAGCGCATCCACGCCTTGGACGCCGCGGTGGCCGCGGTGGACGGGCACGGGTTCCGCGTGAGCCCCTTCCGCTCTTGGCCCGCCCTGGCCCGCGCCGCGGGCGTGGAGGCCGTCTGGGTCAAGGACGAGACCGGCCAGGTGTCGGGCTCCCACAAGGCGCGCCACCTCATGGGCGTGGCTCTGCACCTGGACGTGGCCGGGGTGGCCCGCGCCCGCGACGCCGGCGGCCCCCCCCAGGCCGTCCCGCGCCTGGCCATCGCGAGCTGCGGCAACGCCGCCTTGGCCGCGGCCGTGCTCGCGGCGGCGGACGGGCGGGCGCTCGACGTCTTCATCCCTCCGGACGCGGACCCTGCGGTCGTGCGCTCCCTGGGCGAGCTGGGGGCCGACGTCCACGTCTGCGAGCGGGCGCCCGGCCAGCGGGGCGACCCCACCTATCATGCCTTTCGGCGGGCCGTGGACGACGGGGCGCTGCCCTTCTGCTGTCAGGGCCCGGACTGCGGCCTCACGGTGGAGGGGGGGCAGACCCTGGCCTGGGAGATGGCCGAGGTCCTGCATGCCCACCGCTTCGAGATCGTCGAGGGGCATGCGGGGGTGGCAGCCCCCTCCAGCGCGAACGCTGACGCCGATGCGCTGGGCGGAGGTCCCCACGCCGGGCGCCTGGACCGGGTCTTCATCCAGGTGGGTGGTGGCGCCTTGGGCTCCGCCGTGAGGCGCGGGTTGGAGGACGCCGTGCGCTTCGGGTGGCTCCCCGCCATGCCGGCGCTGCACTACGTCCAGACCGAGGGCTGCGCGCCGTTGCCGCGGGCTTGGGATCTGGTGAGCCGTCGGGCCATGGAGCTCCTGGGCGCGCCGTGCCCGCCCGAGGCTCAGGACGACACCTGGCCCGCCCGCGCCGCGCGCTTGGCGCGGGCCGACGCGGCAGAGGCCGTGGCTCACGCCATGCGTGAGGCGCGCGCCCGGCGCCGCTCCTTCATGTGGCCCTGGGAGGACACGCCCCACAGCCTGGCCCACGGCATCTTGGACGACGAGACCTACGATTGGGCGGCGCTGGTGGAGGGGATGCTGCGCACGGGGGGCTACCCCGTGGTCGTGGACGAGCCCACGGTGGCCCACGCCGCGCGCTTCGGCGGTCAGCAGACGGATATCCCGGTCACCGAGACGGGCGCCGCCGGGCTGGCGGGCCTGTTGACCCTGGGCCAGCGGGGCGCGCTGAGGCCCACCGACCGCGTGGCCGTGGTGTTCACCGGCGTCATCCGCGAGCCCATCCTAGAGGCCGCCGGGGTCCGCCTGGCCTGAGCCCCAACGGGCGCGCACGCGGGACCCGACGGACCAGGGGCGGGCTCAGCCGGCCCGCCGCCGCCGTGTCCCCAAGGCCAGCAGCAGCACAGCAAGGGCCACGGGGAGCGCTCCCCCGAGGGGCGCCTCCCCGCCCGCACAGCCGCCGGGCTGCGGGGCCGGACTCGTGACCGTGGCGTCCACGCGCGGTGGGTCGGCCACGTCGGCCGCATTGGACTCCCCGTCCTCCACGGCTCCGTTGGCGTTGGCGTCCTCCACACCGTCCGCGAGGCCGTCGCCGTCCGAGTCGGCGTCCAGGGGGTCGGTGGTCGTCGCGGGGTCCGCGTCGGGCACGAAGACGCCCGTGTCCGTCCCCTCGACGCCCTGGGTCACCCCGAGCTCGGTCCCGTCTTGGACCCCATCACCGTCGGAGTCCGCGGCCGCCGGGTCGGTCTCCCCGTCACTCACGCGCCCGTTGGCGTTGGCGTCCTCGGCCCCATCGCTGAGCCCGTCGTCGTCCGAGTCCGCGTCCAGGGGGTCCGTGGTGGTGGCTGGGTCGAAGTCCGGCGCGAATCGCGTCCCGTCGGTCCCCGTGCCCTGGGGGCGGAACAGGCCGGACTCGAGCCCGTCGCTCAAGCCATCTCCATCGCTGTCGAAGGCGCTCGGGTTCGTCTCGTCCGGGTCGACCGCGCCGTCGCCGTTCGCGTCCTCCGTCCCATCCAGGAGCCCATCGTCATCTGTGTCGTCGTCATAGGGGTCGGTCGTCGTCGTGGGGTCGGCGTCACCCGTCAGCCCCGCCTCCACGGCGTCGTCCACGCCGTCCCCGTCGCTGTCCAGGTCCGCCGCGTTGGCGAGGCCGTCCCCGTCCAGGTCCTCGACGCCCTCCTCGCCATCGGAGAGGCCGTCCCCGTCGCTGTCGGCCACGGCGGGATCCACGCCCGGCGTCGCCCACTCCACCGCGTCCGGGAGGCCGTCTCCGTCACTGTCCAGCGCGAGGTCGTCCGAGGGCTCGTTGGGGTCGCTCTCACCAGGGTCTACCGCGCCATCGCGGTTCAGGTCCTCCAAGCCGTCCGCGAGGCCGCCGTCGTCGGTGTCCGTGTCCAGGGGATTGGTGGTCGTGGCCCCCGCGTCGGCGTCCGGCGTGAAGGCGTCGGCGTCCGTCCCGCTCCCCTCGGGCACCGCGAGCCCAAGCTCTTGCCCGTCGGTGAGACCGTCGCCGTCCGTGTCGGCGGCGTTGGGATCCGTCTCGCCCCAGGGGCTGGTCTTGGTCCCGCCCAGGCGCGCCGGGGACACGCCATCGCCGTTGGCGTCCTCGGTGCCATCCAGGAGCCCGTCGTCGTCCGTGTCGTCGTCCAAGGGGTCGGTCGTCGTGGCCCCGGCGTCCAGGTCCGGTTGGAAGACCTTGAGGTCGGTGTCCGGCCCCACCGCCGTCACGCCCACGCCCGTCTCGGTGCCGTCTTGGACGCCGTCGCCGTCCGTGTCGGCCGCCAAGGGGTCGGTCTCGCCCTCGCTCACCGCGCCGTCATGGTCCGCGTCCTCCGCGCCGTCCGCGAGGCCGTCGTCGTCCGTGTCCGCGTCCGTTGGCGCCGTCTCTGCGGGGCTCACGGCCCCGTCGTGGTCCGCGTCCTCCAGGCCGTCGTCCAGCCCGTCGCCGTCCGTGTCCACGGCCGTGGGATCGGTCTTGGTGGCTCCGGCGTCCGCGTCGGCCACAAAGCTCCCGCCTGGGTCGGTCCCCACGTAGGCCACCCCGGCGGGCGCCGAGCTCCCCCCGGGGACGAGCGCCGCCACGCCCACCTCGAGCCCGTCTGGGAGGCCGTCACCATCGGAGTCCACCACGAGCGGATCGGTTCCCGTGGCCCCCTCCGCGCCATCCGCGAGGCCGTCGTCGTCCGTGTCGGCGTCCAAGGGGTCGGTCTCGCCGTCGCCCCACACGCCGTCTCGGTTCGCGTCCTCGGCGCCGTCCGTGAGCCCGTCACCGTCCGTATCCGCCGCGGCCGGGTCGGTCACCGTGGCGCCCCCATCCTCGTCCGCCGCGAAGACCCCCTCGTCCGTGCCGGAGAAGGCGACCGCCGTCGCGCTGGACGTTCCCGCGGGCACACCCGCCGCGAGGCCCGCCTCCAGGCCGTCGCTGAGCCCGTCGCCGTCCGTGTCCCACGCCGTGGGGTCCGTGGCCGCGAGCCCGGCCAGCGGTCCACTCCCGGCGACCTCGTCGCCGTCGGCCACGCCGTCGTCGTCCGTGTCGGCGTCCAAGGGATCGGTGACGAACCCGTCGGCGCCCGACAGGACCTCCTCCCCGTCCAAGATCCCATCCCCGTCCGTGTCCGGGTCATCCGCGTCCGTGCCCAGCGCGGCCTCCTGCGCGTCTGGGAGCCCATCGACGTCGCGGTCCAGGTCGTCCGCGCCATCCAGCGGGTCGGTCTCGCCCGGATCCACGACCCCGTCGTGGTCGGCGTCCTCGTCCCCGTCAGCGACCCCTCCGCCGTCCGTGTCGGCGTCCGTGGGATCGGTCGTCGTTGCGCCCCCGTCTCCGTCTGCCAGGAAGGCGGCCGGAGCCGTCCCGGGCCCCTGCGGCGCCACGAGGCCCACCTCAGTCCCGTCGCTCAGCCCATCCCCGTCCGTGTCCCACGCGCCCGGATCGGTCTCGCCAGCGCTCACCGTGCCGTTGTGGTCGGCGTCCTCGAAGCCGTCTGACAGGCCGTCGTCGTCCGAGTCCGCATCGGTGGGGACGGTGGTCGTGGCGCCCCCGTCCGCGTCGGCCACGCACACGGCCGGGTGGGAGTCCGCGTGCGCGCACCCCAGGCCCAGCTCGGTGCCGTCCAGCAGCCCATCGCCATCGGTGTCGGGCGCGAGCAGGTTCGTCTCGCCCGGGCTCCACAAGCCGTCGCCGTTCGCGTCCTCGGCCCCGTCCAGCGCGCCGTCGTCGTCGGAGTCCGCATCGACCGGATCGGCCTCGCCCGACCCGCGCACGCCGTCGCCGTCGCGGTCCTCCACGCCGTCGCTGAGCCCGTCATCGTCCGTGTCGCCCAGCAGTGGGTCGGTGACCGTGGCCCCACCGTCCCCGTCTGGCACGAACCCGCCGTCGGGGTCCGTCCCCGCGAACGCCAGGCCCGCGACGTCGCTCTGGCCCGCGGCCACGCCGCTCGTGACGCCCAGCTCCAGCCCGTCACCGAGCCCGTCGCCGTCCGTGTCGAACACCGCTGGATCCGTGCCCGCGCCGACCTCGGCGCCGTCCGCCAGGCCGTCGTCGTCCGTGTCCGCGTCCAGCGGGGACGCCCCGGCGGCGGCCTCGGCGCCGTCCGCCAGGCCGTCGTCGTCCGTGTCTGCATCCCCGGGATCGGTCCCGGCGGCGGCCTCGTCGGCGTCGCTCAGGCCGTCCTGGTCCCGGTCCAGGTCATCGGCTGGGTCATTGGGGCTACCCTCCCCTGCGTCCACGGCCCCGTTGTGGTTGAGGTCCTCGGTGCCGTCCGCCACCGAGCCGTCGTCGGTGTCGGTGTCCAGGGGATCCGTCGTCGTGGCCCCCGCGTCGGCGTCGGGCGCGAAGGTCCCGGGGTCCGTGCCCAACCCCTGGGGCGCGCCGAGGCCCAGCTCTTGGCCGTCGCTCAGCCCGTCCCCGTCCGAGTCCCACGCGTTGGGGTCCGTCTCGCCGCTGCCGCTCGTGCCCGTTCCACCCACGGTCTGGGTGAGCGCGCCGTCCGCGTCCTCCGCGCCGTCGGTGAGGCCGTCGTCGTCGCTGTCGTCATCCAGCGGGTCGGTGGTCGTGGCGCCCTGGTCGGCATCCCCCACGAACCCGGCGGCCGTTCCAGCAAAGCTCACTCCGCCCGCACTCGTGCCTCCGGGGAGGCCCGCGGCCACGCCCAGCTCCAGCCCGTCGCCGAGCCCGTCCCCGTCCGTGTCCATCCGGGTGGGATCCGTGCCCGCGCTGACCTCGGCGCCGTCCGCCAGGCCGTCGTCGTCCGTATCCGCGTCCAGGGGATCGGTCGTCACGCCGCCCGCGGCGCCCAGCCCCGTGACCTCGTCCAGATCGCTCAGGCCATCCCCGTCCGTATCCGGCACCGCAGGATCCGTGCCCACCAGGGCCTCGCTCTGGTCGCTGAGCCCGTCACCGTCGCCGTCCGCGTCGTCGGATGGGTCGTTGGGGTCGGTCTCCAGGCCGCCCACGGCCCCATCCCCGTCCAGATCCTCGGCGCCGTCCGCCAGGCCGCCGTCGTCGGTGTCCACGTCCAGGGGGTCGGTCGTCTCGGCGCCGCCGTCGGCGTCCGGCCGGCACAGGGCCGGGTCGCTGTGGGCGTGGCCGCAGTCCACCCCTCGCTCCAAGCCGTCGGAAAGCCCGTCGCCGTCCGTGTCTCGGAGGTTCGGGTCCGTCTCACCGCTCCCCGCGGTCCCCGTGCCGCCGATCGCGTAGGCCGCTACGCCGTCGCCGTCGGCGTCCTCCTGGCCGTCCAGCAGCCCGTCATCGTCCGTGTCGGCGTCCAGCGCGTCGGTCGTCGTGGCCCCCGCGTCGCCGTCGGGCACGCAGACGGCCGGGTCCGTGCCCGCCTGGGCACAGTCCGTGCCTAGCTCCAGCCCGTCGCCGAGCCCGTCGCCGTCGGTGTCCGCCTTGGCGGGGTTCGTCTCGGCGTCGCCCACCGCCCCGTCTCCGTCGGCGTCCTCCACCGCGTCGCCCAGGCCGTCGTCGTCCGTGTCGGCGTCCGTGGGGCTGGTGGTCACCCCCGGGTCGGCGTCCGCCACGCACACGGCCGCGTCGGAGTCCGGGTGGCCGCAGTCCGTTCCGCGCTCCAGCCCGTCGAGGAGGCCGTCTCCATCGCTGTCCGGGTCCAGGGGATCGCTTACCGGGAGGCCCGCCATGCGCCCCAGCGCGTGCACCTCCTCGCCGTCGAGGAGGCCGTCGTCGTCCGTGTCGGCGTCGGCGGGGTCGGTTCCCGCCAGGGCTTCGTCCTGGTTCGACAGCAGGTCCCCGTCGTCATCCAGGGCGTCGTCGCTGGGGTCGTTGGGGTCTGTCCGGTCTACGGCCACCTCGCGGCCGTCTGGGACGCCGCCGTCGTCGGTGTCGGTGTCCAGGGGCGAGGTCGCTCCCCACACCGTCACCGGACCGGCGCCCAGGGCCTCGTCCCCGTCTCGCAGGCCATCGCCGTCGGTGTCCGGCACCGCCGGGTCCGTCTCGCCGCTCCCGCTGCTGCCCGTGCCCCCGAGGGTGTAGCTCGTCGCGCCGTCCCCGTCCGCGTCCTCCACCCCGTCGGGCAGCCCGTCCAAGTCCGTGTCCGCCAGCGCGGGGTTCGTCTGGGTGGCCGGGTCGGCGTCCGCCACACAAGCCGGGCCGGTGTCGGCGCCGGTGCAGCCGGTGCCTCGCTCCAGCCCGTCGGAGAGGCCGTCGCCATCCGTGTCCCAGGCCGCAGGGTCCGGCTCGCCCGCCGAGGCCCAGCCGTCGTGGTCGACGTCCTCCACGCCATCGCTCAACCCATCGTCGTCCGTGTCCGCGTCGCCCGGATCCGTGACCACCGCCGGGTCGGCGTCCGGCACGCAGACCGCCGGGTCGCTGTCGGTGTGGGCGCAGTCGGTGCCCCGCTCCAGGCCGTCGGTGAGCCCGTCGCCGTCGGTGTCCGGGGTCAGGGGATCGGTGGGCGCGAGGCCCGCGAGGCGCCCGCTGGCGTGTACCTCCTCTCCGTCGAGCAGCCCGTCATCGTCCGTGTCCGCGTCGGCGGGATCCGTGCCCGCGGCTGCCTCGTCCGCGTCCTTGAGGCCGTCCAGGTCTCCGTCGGGGATGTCGTCGGCGGGGTCGCCCGGGTCCGTCCCGTCCACCAGAACCTCGGCGCCGTCGGGGATACCTCCGTCGTCGGTGTCCGTGTCCAGGGGCGAGGTGGGCGCCCAACCGGTCAGGGGTCCGGTTCCCAGCGCCTCGTCCCCGTCACCGAGCCCATCCCCATCCGTGTCCGCGTTGGCTGGGTCGGTCTCTCCGTTCCCCGCCGTGCCCGTGCCCCCGATGGTCGCGGCCGTGGCCCCGTCGTGGTTGGCGTCCTCCACGCCGTCGGCCAGGCCGTCGCCGTCTGTGTCGGCGTTCAGGGGATCGGTGGTCGTCCCTGGGTTCGTGTCGGGCAGGCAGGCCGGCCCCGAGGCCACAAAGGAGCAGTCGGTCCCCAACTCCAGCCCGTCGGGCAGGCCGTCGCCGTCGGAGTCCGCGCGGCTGGCGTCGGTCTCACCGGCGCCCTGGGCGCCATCGTGGTCGAGATCCTCCAGGGGGTCGGCCAGGCCGTCGTCGTCCGTGTCGGCATCGCTGGGATCGGTGAGGGTCGCGGGATCCGCGTCGGGGACGCAGGCCGTCCCGCTGTCGGGGTGCGTGCAGTCCGCGCCCGCCTCCAGCCCGTCGGGGAGGCCGTCGCCGTCGGTGTCGTAGCGCTTGGGGTCGCTGGGGCCGAAGGCGAGCAGTGGGCCGGTTCCCAGGGCCTCCACGCCGTCGAGCAGGCCGTCGTCGTCCGTGTCGGCGTCGTGGGGGTCGAGCCCCATGAGGGCCTCGCCGATGTCCATGAGGCCATCGCCGTCGCTGTCATCATCGATGGGGTCCAGCGGGTCGGTCTCACCCGCCGCCGCGTCCACGGCGCCGTCCGCGTTGAGGTCCTCGGCGCCGTCCGGCACTCCGCCGTCGTCGGTGTCCGTGTCCAGGGGGTCCGTGACCGTGGTCGGGTCGGCGTCGGGCTGGAAGGCGCCGGCGTCCGTGTCGGGTCCCTCCGGGGTGGTGAGGCCAAGCTCGGTCCCGTCCTGGATCCCGTCGCCGTCCGTGTCGGCGTTGCCCGGGTCGGTCTCACCCTGACCGCTGGTCTGGGTCCCGCCCACGGTGTGCGGGACGGCTCCGTCGCCGTTGGCATCCTCGGTGCTGTCCAGCAGCCCGTCCTCGTCGGTGTCGGTGTCCGTTGGGTCGGTGACCGTGAGGCCGGCGTCCGCGTCGGCGATGAACTTCGCCGGGTCGGTGTCCTCGCCCTGGGGCACCGCTAGGCCCCGCTCCACGCCGTCGGACAGGCCGTCGCCGTCGGTGTCGGCGGCGCGCGGGTCCGTCTCGAGGCTGTGGGGCACGTAGACGCCGTCCGCGTTGAGGTCCTCGCTGCCGTCCAGGAGCCCGTCGTCGTCCACGTCGTCGTCCAGGGGGTCGGTGACCGTGGCTCCCGCGTCCCCATCGGGACGGAAGGCAGCCACGTCCGTGCCCAGGAAGGGCTCGTGGATGAAGTCGCTGACCCCGCCCGGGATGGCGACGGTGCGCCCCAACTCCGTACCGTCCTGGATTCCGTCCGAGTCCGTGTCGTAGAGCAGGGGGTTGGTGTGGGTGACGAACAGCTCGTCGTAGTCGTTGATGCCATCGTCATCGCTGTCGGCGTCCAGGGGGTTCGTCTCGTCCAGGGTGTTGGGCACGCCGTCGGGCCCCAGGACCTCCTCCCCGTCGCGCAGGCCGTCATCGTCGCTGTCCGCGTCGATGGGGTCGGGGTCCACGTCGTTCGTGAGGCCGTCCTGGTCCAGATCCACGTCGTCCGCGGCGTTGGAGCACGTGGGGCACCCCGGGATGCCGCCGCCGTCGTAGATGATGACCGTCCCGCGCTTGACGACCGATACGGCGTTGCCGAAGACGGCCGTGTCCACCAGGGCGTCGTTGCCCGATGTCTGGCTCGCTTCTCCGGGGTTGTCCAAGCCGAGGCCCCAGGCGTGGGCGTTGTCGCCGGCCACGACGGGATCGGTGAGGAAGCCCGAAGACACGGGGCCCGTGAGGGGCGACGTGATCCGCGGGACGTTGCCGTTGTCCAGGCGCTCCAGGCGGGTGTCGTCCCAATACAGGAAAGTGGGGCGTGGGGTGGTGGGGGGGCTGCGGGGTGGGTGTTGCTCTTTGGGGACAGGGTGCGGGGCACCGTGTCGGGTCGCGGGTCGAGAATCGCATTGGCGGGTTCGCCGTTCACAATGCCGCCGGTGGCGTG
>CAYZID010000147.1:0-14817 GCA_964478315.1 uncultured Myxococcales bacterium
GCTACCTCACACAGGTCCTCACCGGCCCTCGACCCTAGAACTCGATTGCCCTGGAGCCCGCGCCGGTCCCGCGTCGCGCCGGGCGCGATCCGCGACCTCGCTGCCCCCACGTCGCCACCAGCCCCACGAGCGCGGGATCGCCGCTGTCCTCGGCCCACCGGACCGCCCGCCCCGCCGTCTCGGGACCCATCTCCAGCGCCGCCTCGAAGGCAGCGACGCGCACCGTCGACGCCTCGTCTCCCAGCAGATCCAGCAGCTCCCGCCGGAGCGTCACCGCCTGCGACGGCGCGCCCGCCAAGGCGGTCGCGGCGGCAGCGCGCGTCTCCGGGTCGGGCGCACCCAGCAGGGCCGCCCAGGCCTCCCGCCCCACCTGCACGGCGCTCGCCGCGGCCACGAGCGCCACCCCAAGCTCCACGCGCGCGCGGGCATCGGCGACCGCCCCGAGCCCCCTCGCCTCCTCCTGGACGAGCCTCTGGATAGCGGACCCCGGGGCCTCGCCCGCCCAGGCGAGCGCCCAGGCACCCGCCGCCCGCTCGGCCCCCTCCCCACGGACGAGCGCCGCGCGCGCGGCCTCCATGAGCGCCGGCCCTCGGGTGCCACGTGGGAGCGCCGAGGTCGCCTCCCCGCCGAGGGACCGGGCCGTTGCCACCGTGCGAGCCCACACCTCAAGCGCCAGCGCCCGCGTCGCGGGGGAGGCGGAGGTCGCCGCGAGGCGGGCGAGCCGGGGCGCCAAGGGCCCCACGATCGCCACGAGCGCCCGCTCGGCGTTCGGCTCCAGCCTCTCGCCCGGAGCCGCGAGGGGGGCGAGCCCCAAACGCCCCGGAGCGCCCGCGCTGAGCCCCCGCAGCAGCGGCTGGCTCACGGCACCTTGGGCGAGCGAGGCCTCCATGACCCGCCCGAGGTCTTCCCGGGCCTCCGCGATCACCGAAGCCAAGGGGCGCGCGGGCAGGACCCGAGGCTCCGCGAGCGCGATCAGCTCGGTGGCCCAGGCACCCCGAAGGCGCCCGCGCTCCGTGTCCAGCGCGGCCCGATAGGCGCGGGCCACGCGCGCGCCCTCGCTGGCGCCCACCTCGTCCTGGGCGGGCCTCGCCCTGAGCGCCGCCCCCGCCGCCTCGCGCACCGCGGGGCTCGCGCTCCAAAGCGCCCCGACCAGCGCCCGTCGCGCGCTGGCGGAGCGCAGCCGGGACAGCCCCCAGATCGCGAGCGCGCGCTCCTGGTCGGTGTCTCGGCCCAGGGCCGCGGCGAACACAGCCGTCGCCTCCTCGTCCCGCCGAACGGCGAGGGCCCACAGGGCGTTCCGGCGGAGGCTGGCGGTGGGGCTCTGGCCCGCCAAGCGCCGCAGGACGGGCGCCCCCGTGGGTCCTGGGCACATGCCCAGCGCCAGGGCCGCCAAGGCCCGGTCCGAGGTCCGACCTCGGGTGAGGTGCGGCGCGAGCGCCTCGGCGGCCGATGGGGTGCCCACCAAGCCCAGCGCCCACAGTGCCACGACGCGACGCTCTCGCGCGCCCTCCTGGGCAGCGCGCGCGAGGGCCGCGGTGGCCGTGGCCCCCCCCAGCGCACCCAGGGCCGCCAGCGCGCGCAGCGACAGCAGAGTGTCGCCAGCCCCAGCGAGGCGCGCCAAGGCGGCCGCGGCGCCCGGGGGGCGGGTGTGGGCGAGGACCCGCACGGCGGCGGCGCGCGCCGCGGCGTCCTGGGAGCCCAGGGCGTCGAGCAGGGGCTTGAGGGCCTTGGTGCCCAGCGCGACCAGGGCTCGCTCGCGCGCCGTCAGGGGGAGGTCGGAGCGGTCCAGGGCGCGGGCGATGCCGTCGTAGAGTTCCACGAGGAGCTGGCGATAGACGGGGCGGTCGGGGCGCGCGCGGGCGAGCGCCCGGAGCACCTCGTCCAGCGCGGGGACGGGGGCGGGCTGGCCGCGCGCCGCGGAGGTCATGCTCAGCGCCACGAGGCGCCGCCCGGCACGGGTGAGCACGGCCGGGTCGCGGGCGCGCTCCACGAGCTCCATGAGGAGCTTCGCTTCCCGCCGGGTGTCCCCCGCCTGGCGATAGAGGGTCGCCAGGCGCAGGCGCACTGACTGCGCCCGCGGGTCGAGGGCCAACGCCTGGCGCCATGCCTCGGCGGCCTCGGCGGTGTGCCCCATGCGGCGGTAGAGATCCCCCACCTCCACGCGGGCCTTGGCGTTTGCGGGGTCCAACTCGACGACCCGGCGCATGAACCGCAGGGTGTCGGCCGTCCGGCCGAGCCCCAAGGCCAGGTCGGCCGCGCGCCGGAGCGCCCGGGCCGCGCCGCGGGTGTCCAGCTCCGCGAGGCGCTCCAACAGCCGGATGGCCTCTCGGGGCTCGTTGAGGCGCTCCAGGATGCGCTCGAGCTGGCGGAGGCTCTCCACGTCGCGGGGCGCCGCGGCGACGATCCGCTCCAGGAGCCGCCGCGCGCCGGGGAGGTCCCGCCGGTGCTGGAGAGCCACGGCGAGCGTGCGGCCCGCCTCGAGATCGGGAGGGCTCCCGTCCATGAGGGCCCCCAGCCGCTTCATCTCGCCGTCGAGCCGCCCGGCGCGGTCCCACAGCTCGACGATGTGTTTCCGGGCATCCAACAGGTGCGGGGCTCCTCGTTTGGCCCCACCGCGGGCCTGGAGGGCCCGCCGGGCGTCGAGCAGGCGCAGCCACTTGTCCAGGGCCGGCCCGTACCGCCGCTGCTGCTCCAGAAGCAGCGCGTAGGCTCGCACGTAGCGCTCCTCCTCCGGGGCGAGGTCCATGGCCCGCTGGTAGGCCGCCATCGCCTCGGCCGCCAGCCGGTGGTCGGCGTAGACCTCGGCGAGGGAGAACCACCCCTCGGCCTCCGAGCGCGCCACCTTGAGGAGCTCACGCCACACGTCCCGCGCCTTGTCACGGCGCCCGCTGGACCAATAGTACTCACCCAGGCTGATGACGTGGGCCGGTTCGCGGGGTTCGAGCTTCCTGAGCGTGCGGTACTCAGCCTCCACGCGGGGGCGGTCCTTGGGTCCGCCGTAGCGCATGATGAGGTCGATGACCGCCCGGTGGACGCCTGGATCTTGGCGGTACCGCCGGGAGATGCTCGCGAGCCGCTTCATCCCCTCGGCCACGCGGCCTTGGGTGAGGTACAGCTCGGCCAGGCGCAGCTCTTGGCGGGGCTCCCCCGGCGTGGCGCGCACCAGCGCGCGGTAGGCGTCGAGCACCTCGGCGGGCGTGCCCGTGCGCTCCACGAGGGCCACGAGACGGCGCTGCACGCGGGCGTCTCGGGGCCAGCGCGCCCGCGCGGCTTCCAGCGTGGCGCGGGCCTCCGAGTCGTGTCCCAGCTCCTCGTGGAGCCCAGCCACGGTGAGGGCCACGAGCAGATCCCCTTGGGCGCGAGGCGCCAGCTCCCGGAGGAGGGCGTCCAGGGCGTCGCGGCGGCGAAACACGGACACGAGCCCCTGGAGCATGGCTGGCCGGGCCCAGTGGCCGCGGGGCAAGCGCTTGAGGGCCTCGCGCCAGGTGACCTCCGCCGCGTCCAGATCCCCAAGCTGCATCTGGAGGGGACCGAGCTCCTTGCAGACGATGACGTAGGTCGCCAGGTCGCCCTTGGCGCGCCGGCGGACGTCCTCCCAGGCCTCCACGGCCCGCCGGTCTTCCCCCGCGCGGGCGAGTGCGCCGGCTCGCTCCATGCGCAGGTAGAGGTTCCTGGGCTCGGTCTTGAACAGCGCCTCGTAGTAGGCGTCGGCCCGCGCGAGCCGCCGCCCGCGGAGCGCCGCGTCCGCGGCCGCCTTGAGGGCCTCCTGCTTGGCCTGCCGCCCGCGCGCCAACGCGATGGCTTGGTCGTAGGCGCTGAGCGCGCCGTCCCAGTCGAGCTGCCGCCTGTAGACCGCCGCCTGCCCCAAGTACGGGGCCGCCTTCTTGGGCGCCACGCGGGCCGCCTCGCGGTAGGCCTCCAGCGCCTCCGCGCTCCGTTCTCCGGCGGCCAGCAGGTGCCCGAGCACGAGCCACGCCGCGTAGCGCTTGGGGTGGGCCCGGACCTCCTCGCGGTACAGCCGCACCAACCCCGGCACGCCCCCCACGACGTGGGACACCTCCAGCAGCCGTCGCAGGGGGTAGGGCTGGGTGGGGTCCTCGGCCAGCATCTTCCGGTAGGTGTCCAGCAGCCGCGCATCTCGGCGGGCACCCGCGTCCTTCGCCGTCTCTGGGGCCGCGGTCGCGCGCGCGGGGACCGGACGAGGCCCGGCAGCCATCGCCGTGGAGGTGAAGGTCCAAGCTCCCACCCATGCGATGAGCCAGCCCCGCATTCGGCGCCGTCCCCAGCACACCGCCCGCGTGCCCTCGTGGGCCAGCGGGTCGCTCCTCTGGAGGCACCGCTGATCGGTCATCGCCTGGCTCCTCCCCTCACCGTGGGGCTCTCATGGTCCGGGGCCGGGGCAGGTGCGGTCAAGCCAGGGCGCACGCCGCCCAAGAGCTGGCGGAGGAGCGGCCACGGGGCGCCGGGCTCCCTGCGCCCCCAGCGCGCGGTCACCGTGACCGCGAGCACACCTCGGCGGGTGGTGAAGAAGGCCGCGACCGAGCGCCGTCGTCCCCCGAGCGGACGCCCGTAGGAGGCTACGAGAGGCGCCTTGGCGCCCGTGGCCGCGGCCAGGAGGGTGGACAGGCGCGCCTCGCATGGGGGCGCCGCGAAGGACGGCCCCAGGCGGACCCGCTCTAGGGCGGCCCGCACAGCGACCGCGGAGAGGCCCGGGCGGGCCAGGGAGGCCTCCAGGCGCACGCGGCCGCGAGGGCTCTCGATCCACAACCCGCGCGGGCGCTTGGTGACCCGCCAGGAGGGGGGTGCCGCGACGCTCCAGCCGCCGTCCTCGCTCTGGATCCGGCGCCAGCCGGGCGGAGGACGCCAACGCTCGGCGCCTTGGGGGCCCGTGCCGCCGTCCGCTAGGGGGCAGCCGAACAGGGCATGGACGGGGGGAGGCGCGGCCGCCGCCACCGGCACGCCCAGGAGCGAGGCCGCCCAGGAGACCGCGAGGAGCGCCACGAGAGGCGCCCGGTGGCGCGGGAACGTGAACCAAGAGACGTGTGCCGGGCCCCTCACGGCGCGGCGCGGCGCCGGGCCTCCACGGCGTCCAGGACGAGCGACGCGACGTCCACGCCGCGCAGGGCGCGGACCTCGTGGATCCCCGTGGGGCTCGTGACGTTCACCTCGGTGAGCGCGCCGCCGATGACGTCGATGCCCACGAAGACCTGACCCGCGTCCCGGAGCGCCGGGCCGATGGCGCGGCAGATGGCGCGGTCGCGGTCCGTCACCTCCGCGGCCTCCACGCGCGCCCCCACGTGGATGTTGCCCCGGTGATCCACGCCGGTGGGGACCCGGTTGATGGCCCCCACGGGCTCGCCGTCTACCAAGAGCAGGCGCTTGTCCCCGTCGCGGGCGGCCGGGAGGTAGGCCTGGCCCAAGACCTTGCGGCGCCCGTGCTGCGTGGACGTCTCCAAGATGACGCCGATGTTGGGGTCGTCTCGGCGAACGATGAAGACCCCCTCGCCCCCGTTGCCGTCCAGCGGCTTCACGACGATGGTGCCCAGCTCCTGGGCGAGGGCGCGGAGCTGGGGGATGGACTGCGTGATGAGCGAGTCGGGGACCAGGTCCACGAAGCGCAGGGCCCAGGCCTTCTCGTTCATGGAACGGAGACCCGCCGGCGCGTTCACGACGAGGGTCTGGGTGGCGGCCACATCGAGGAGGTAGGTGTTGAAGATGTACCCCATGTCGAAGGGCGGATCTTTCCGCATCCAGACGACGTCCACGTCGCCCGCGGCGACCGTCGCGACGGGCCCCATGTCCGCGTGACGCCCCCGCTCCGCGCGAACGGTGACGGCCCGCACCTGAGCGCGCGTCACACCGCGCCGCAGCGACAGGTCCTCGACGCGCCCATAGAGCACCTCGTGCCCGCGCCGCTGGGCCTCCAGCATGAGGGCGAAGGTGGAGTCCCGCTCGATGTCCACGGCGTCGAGCGGGTCCATGAGGAACAGGTGGCGCTGCCTCACGGCGTCTTCGCGGGGGCCTTCGCGGGCGGCCTGGGCCCCACGTCGTTCGCGCCCGCCCCCGCATCTGCCGGGGCCTGTCCGGCGTCCGCCGCGCTCGCTGCGCCAGCGTCGGCGGACTCCATGGGAGGGGGCGTCCACCGCCAGCCGTCGAGGAGCACCGAGCGCTGCCCGGCGCGCGCGCCCACCAGGCGTCCGCGCGCGTCGAGGTAGAGGGTAAGCCCCTGCACCCCCAAGCCGGCGACGGTCCACGGCGTGATCTCCGCGGGCGCCCCCTTCCGGTTCGTGAGCGTCACGGTGGGCTGGCGCACGCAGCGCGCGGTGCGCTCGACCCCCGCGTCCACGTCCAGCACGGGCACCGACGCCTCGGCCTTGTCCCGCAGCCTGGGCAGCCAGTCCCAGAAGGTCCCGAAGAGCTTCACGTCCCACACGGCGCGACGGCTGGCGGGGAGCTCGACGGGGGCGCGCTTCTTGTCTTTGAGCCCCACGATCCGCACCGTCTCTCCGCGCCGAAAGGCCTTCACGCCGGGCCCCAGGCGGCGGTCCTCCAGGCGCTGGTACTTGGTGAGCCGCCCCTCGGGCCCCCGCCAGAGCATGTAGATGAAGGGCGGGCTGTCCTCGGCGTCCGGCTGGAACCTCCCCGACGCGAAGCTCCGCCCGTCCGGCTTCACGACGAGCTTGAAGGTCTCCACGCCCAGCTCCGTGTCTCCCTGGCGCACGACCCACTTGGCGCCCAGACGCACGTCGGGGGCTTCCTTCGCCTGGGCGGCGCGCGCTGGCGAGGGCAGAGCCCAGAGGATGGCCAGCGAGGCCAGCCCCAAGGTGACGAGCCCCAACGGGGACGGCCGGCGCGTGGCGAGGGCGAGAGGCGTGACGGTCCGTGTCGACATGAGAACTCCAGCGTGAGGCACCTGCTGCGGGTTCAGGAGAGCGCTGGGGAACGCGCCCTCCCGCGGAGGCGACGCGCCCGGAGGCCGCAGCCACCCCGCCCGATGGCTAGCCTACCCGAGCGATCCCGTCTAGCCTCGACCTCAAGCAAGGCTGCGGGGGCCCTCCGCATTCCCCTCGCGCCCCACCTCCCGCGAGCTCACGGCGCGCATCTCACCGCACGGGCCCCACGGCATAGAGCACGACCCAACATGCGATTCATCAAGTACCACGGGCTCGGCAACGACTTCATCATCCTCCGGGACGGCCACGGGCCGCCTTCGGCCGTGGGGGCCCGCGCCCTATGCGCCCGCGGCGAGGGTGTGGGGGCGGACGGGGTCATGCGCGTCTCACCCTCCAGCGTGGCGGCCGTGCGGATGGATCTCGTCAACAGTGACGGGAGCACGCCCGAGATGTGTGGCAACGGCATTCGAGCGCTGGTGAAATACGCCGTGGAGGAGTTGGGTCTGGACCCCGCCGGGCCCATCCCGGTGGAGACGGGCGCTGGGATCCGCCGCTGTTTCGCCACCACGGACAGCACCGGACACGTCACCCACGTGCGCGTGGACATGGGAGCACCGTCCTTTGAGCGCGCCTCCGTCCCGGTGCGCGGCGATGGGCTCGCCCTGGACGTGGAGGTCCGCGCCCTGGGCGAGCGCTTCACCGCCACCGGGGTCCACACGGGCAACCCCCACATGGTGATCTTCGGGGACGCCTCGGTGGACTCCGCCAAGCGATACGGCCCCATCCTCACGCACGACCCCCAGTGGCCCGCAGGGGCCAACGTGGAGTTCGCCGCCGTGCGCACCCCTACCCGCATCGACGTGGCGGTCTGGGAGCGCGGCTGCGGGCTCACGCGCGCCTGCGGGACAGGCGCCACGGCCGTGGCCGCGGCGGCCGTCCAGGCCGGGCTGAGCCCCGCTGGCGAGCCCATCACGGTCGCCCTCCCCGGGGGCGTCCTCACGATCACCGTCGAGGAGGGGTTCCACACGGCCTGGATGGAGGGGCCCGTCACCGAGGTCTACCGCGCCATCCTCTCGCCCGCCCTGGTCGCGCTCTTGGAGCATCCGTAGGCGCCAGGGCGAGCGTGCGAGACGCGAGAGCCCCCGCCTCGGCGTGCGAGACGGGGCCCTCCGGTTCATCGCCCTTCACCGGCCGCTTGGCCGGCGCCCCATCAGGGTAGGAAGTCGGGCTGCTTCTGGCTCACCACGACGGAGACGAGGCCGTTCTTGGCCCCTGGGACCGCGCCCTTGACGAGCATGAGGTTCCGCTCCGGGTAGACCGCCACGACGGTGAGCGCCTTGGTGGTCACGCGCTTGTTGCCCATCTGACCGGCCATGCGCTTGCCCTTCACCACGCGGGAGGGCCAGGCGGAGCAGCCGATGGAGCCACCGTGGCGCTTGTACTCGTGGGTGCCGTGGGTCTTCTCCTTGGCGCCCTTGAAGCCGTGGCGCTTGACCACGCCCTGATAGCCGCGGCCCTTGGTGGTGCCGCTGATATCCACCTTCTCGCCCCGCTCGAACATGCCCACGTCCAAGGTCTGGCCCACCTCGAACTCGTCGATGAAGTCCGACTGGACGCGGAACTCGCGCAAGACCCGCATGGGCTCCACACCGGCCTTCTTGAAAACGCCCATCGTCGCGCGGTTCAGGCGCTTGTCGCTGACCTCGCCCCAGCCGACCTTGATGGCGTTGTAGCCGTCCGGTCCGTCGGCGCGCTTGACCTGGACGACCGTGTTCGGCCCCAGCTCGAGCACCGTCACCGGCACGCGGTTGCCGCGCTCATCGAAGACCTGCGTCATCCCAATCTTCTTGCCCAAGAGGCCGCGTGCCATCGTCTTTTCCTTTTACTTCTCGGTCGTTCCGTGCCCGATAGGGAGCGCCGCCAGGCGCTGGGCTGCGGGAAGCTAGCAGCGAGCCCCGGGCGCGTCAACCATGATCACACCCGAGCCTCTCCCCAGGTCCACAGCCACCCTCGCCGCGAGGGCGCGGCCGCGCCACGAGGCCCCCACGCCTCCCTTGTAACGGACTGTTACTGAAGGGGGATCGTGTAGTTCACGACCATCTTGGGGGCGGTGAAGCTGGGGAAGCGGAGCTGCTGGGCCCGACGGGCGATGCAGGACTTCACCGCGGGGCTCACGCCACCGCCGTTGATCACGCTCGCCCGGGCCACCGAGCCGTTGTTGCGGATCACGACGTTTACCTTGACCCGAACGCGACCCGCCGGAGGGTTCGACATGAGCTTGTAGCACGAACGGAACTTGCCCAGGGATCCGCGGAAGACGCGCCCCACCTGCCCCGCGTTGAGCTTGGTGCCTCCCGCGGGGGGGCCGCTCGCGCCGCTGGCGGGCTTCTTCTTCTTCTTGTTCAGGGCGCCCAGCAACGCGTTCACGTCGCTGGAGTTCTTGGAGCTCGCCGGCTTGGCGACAGGCTTGGGCGCCGGAGCCGCCTTCGCGGAGGCCGTCCCTCCCGAAGACTTGGGCTTGCTCGACCCGCTGTGCTTCTTCCGCGAGGTCGACTTGGTCCGCTTCGTCGGCGCCGTGGCGGCGGCTGGCTTGGCCGCGGCCGGAGCCGCGGCGGTGCCGGGCGCGGCAGCGGCGGTGCCAGGCGCGGCAGCGGCGGTGCCAGGCGCGGCAGCAGCGGTGCCAGGCGCGGCGGCGGCCGTTCCGGGCGCGGCAGCAGCGGTGCCAGGCGCGGCGGCGGCCGTTCCGGGCGCAGCAGCGGCGGTGCCAGGCGTGGCGGCAGCCTTCGCGGCCGCGACCGGCTTCGCGGAGGCAGCCGGCTTCGTGGGCTCGGTGGGCTTGGCCTTCTCGGCGGCCTTCTCTGCGGTCTGGCCTGCGTCGGCCTTGGCGACGACCGCAGGGGCCGGCGCCGGCTGCTTGCTCTGGGTGAGGAAGAAGGCAGCCACGCCACCCCCTGCGATGAGCAGCGCGGCCACGCTAATGATGAGCGGGAGCTTGGACTTCTTCGGCTGGACCAAGGGGACGCTCACAGCCGAGAAGCTCGGCCCGCTGCTCGAGGGGCCAGCCACGCTCACCGTGGCGAAGGGGTTGTCCCCTTGGGCGCTCTGCTGGCTCTTAGCCACGGCGCGGATGTCGATGAGCCCGCTGGTCTCCGTGAGGATGGCCTCCTCCTGGCTCATCCCGGCGCGCTCGTCGGGGCTCGCCAGCTCGTCCAGGCTGAAGAGCACCGACGACTCCCGGCGTCCGTGGACGCCCGATGGCGCCGCCGTGTCCTCCTCGGGCGTGTTGTCGAACTGGAAGATGTCGTCGCTGAGGGGCTCCTCCGAGGCAGCCTCCGCACCGGCATCCCCACCACCGCCATCGCCAAAGAGGTCGCCCCCGAGCGAGCTGGGATCGAAGGCCGCCGTGTTCTCACCCGCCTCCGCGAACAGCCCACCAGCCGATGACTCGCTGGCCGCTGGCTCGCTGGCCGCCGGCTCGCTGGCCGCCGGCTCGCTGGCCGCAGCCCCGGCGTGCGCGGCGAGGATGGCGTCCTTGGACATGTAGGCGGTGTCGCCCTCGTTGACCTCCTCGTCCTCCTCGGGCCCGCCGTCCGTCCCGGGCGCGGCCAGGAGGCCCGACAGCTCCTCCACCTCCGCCAGGCGGGACCAATTGGCCATGCCCTGACGCCAGACGTAAGTCTGCTCGGTGACGGCGCCGCCGCCCACGAGATCCGCCAGGGCGGCGCGGGTCACGGGGCCTTTCCGGTCGGCACCCACGGCGTAGTACCAGCTATGCTCCTCGGCCGCTGGCGCTGCGGCGGAGGACGACCCGTCCAGGCCCTTGACCGTCATCATCTCGCCGCAGCTCTTGCAGCGGATCTTGAAGGTGCGGCCCGCTCCCTGGATCTTCTCGTCTGGGATGGAGTAGCGGGTGTTGCAAGATGCGCAAGTGATCTTCATCGAATCAGACTCTCGAGCGGGCGGGTTCAGACCGGGCTACGCAGAGGCACCGCCCCCCTCGGGGACGATGTGTGCGCGTACTATAGGAGATCCTCGGAAAATTCAGCAAGCCCGGGCGCGGCCCAGGCGCGACGCGGCCATCGCCGCGTCACGGCAGGGCGTCGACCGGGGACACCCGATCCCAACGGGCAGGCTTCCCCTACGATTTCGTTTCCGGCGAGGCTGCCGAGGCCCCCTGCCGCGCCAGCGAACCGGGCACCTCCAGCCTCCCGTGGGCGGCACGCCGCAGCCCGGCACGCTGGACGGGGGACAGCTCGCCCACCACGGCGATGAGGGGAGGCGTCGCGGTGAGGACAGCCCCCAGAGCAGCCGCGACCTCGTGCGGTGGGACCGCCAAGGCGGCCTCCCAGCGCTCCGGGAGCGTGTGGTGCGGGGCGTGCCGAGCCTGGTGGCTCGCCCACGCGGCCACGGCCTCGGCGTGATCTCGCAGGGACTCCCACCGCAACGCGAAGCGATCCCGCACCCGACGCCACTCGTCCTCGCGCGGCCCCTGGGCGGCGAGCGACACGAGGGACGCGAGCGTGGTCCGCACGACGTCGAGGACGTTGTCCGGTGAGCAGGCCGCCTCCACCAGCAGCAGCGCCGTGTCGTCGTGGGCCTCGATGGTCGTCGACACGTCGTAGGCCAGCGAGCGCTCGTCCACGATCTCCCGCCGCAGGCGCGCGGACGTCCCGTCGTCCAGCAGCCGGGCCGCCCAATCCAGGGCCAGCGCGGCGGCCTCTCCCGGCGCGGGCGCCGTCCACGAGAGCTGCACGGACGCCTGGCTCCCCCGCGACGCCACGTAGACCACCGGCGGGACGCGGGCCTCTTGGGGCGACGGGGGCAGCCGCACGGCGCCCCCCGGCGGGAGGCGCGCGAAGGACGCGGCCACGCGCTCCACGACCCGGGCGTGCTCCACCGGACCTGCCACGGCGACGACCATGTTCCCCGGGCGGTAGTGCTCGGCGTGCCAGCGCCGACACTGGTCCTCGGTGAGCCCCGCGATGATCTTGGGCACGCCCCCCACCTTGAGACCCAAGCCGCGGTCACCGAACCGAGCGCGCCGCGCGACGTTGTCCACGTCCACGTCGCGCCCGCGCTCGTCCACCTCGTCGCGCAGCTCCTCGGCGATGATGCGCCGTTCCGCTGCGAGATCTCGGAAGGTAGGGCGCCCCAGGACGGCCCCCACGAGCTCCAGCACCCGGCCCAGATCCCCGGGCCGCGCCGTGGCCTCGAACACCGTGAAGTCCCGGTAGGTGGCCGCGTCCAGGCCCGTGGAGACTCTCTCCAGGGCGGCGTTGAGCTCCACCGCCGAGGGGATGGCCTCGCACCCTCGAAACAGCCCGTGCTCGACCAGGTGGCTCAGGCCGCTCGTGCGCTTCGTCTCGTAGCGAGAGCCCACGCCCACCTCGACGCTCACCGCCACCGTGTGCAGGTGGGGGAGCGCCACCGTGACCACCGTCAGCCCCGAGGGCAGGACCGTCTGGGTCGTGGGAGGCCAAGGGGGCGCGGTCTGGAGCGGGTCACCCAAGGAAGACCTTCGTGGCATCGGGATCTCCCTTCTGGTCCGTGGTCTCCACCCCGTCGAACTCCGCGGCGTGAAGCCCCTCCCCGTAAGCCGCGAGGGGGCTCCCGTCCGCGGCCGCCGAGAAGATGTCGGGGAGCCGCTCCCCCACCGCCGCGCGCACGTGCTCGCGCGGCGACGCCTCGGCCTCGCCCAGGCGCGCGAGCGCGGCCCTCATCCCCGCGGCGAGGAGGGCCGCGTCCTCGGGCCGGTCAGCGGGCGCGCGCTCGAGGCACCGCATGATCCACCGCGCCAGGCCCGGGTCGACCCCGGGCGCCACACCATCCAGCGGCGGGACCACCCCGGACTCCACCCGTTCGAGCGTCTCCAACATGGACTCCCCGCGAAACAGCCGCCGCCCGGCGGTGAGTTCGTAGAGGATGATCCCCAGCGAGAACAGGTCGCTACGTGCGTCCAGCGGCTCCCGCCGCACCTGCTCGGGGCTCATGTACGACTGCTTGCCCTTGAAGACGCCCCCCCGCGTGACGATCTCCCGCCCGGCGTAGCGCGCGATGCCGAAGTCGATGAGCGACAGCGCACCGTCTCGCGCCAAGATCAGGTTCTGGGGGCTGACATCCCGGTGGACGATCTGGAGGCGCGCCCCCTGGGCCCCGCGCGCCTCATGGACGTAGGCCAGAACTTCGGCGACCTGCACGCCCACGGCCGCCACGGCGGCGTCACCCAGCCCCCGCCCCTGCTCCACGAGGGCGCGCAGGACCACCCCGAGGTCCACGCCAGCGAGGAACTCGTAGGCGATGTAGTCGCTGCCCGCCGCCTGGCCGATCTCGACGAGGCGCGCCAGGCGGGGGTGGCGCAGGCACCCGATGAGCCGGGCCTCGGCTCGGAACATCTCGACCAGCTCCGGGTCCTCCTGGGCCGAGGGGAGGAGGCGCTTGATGGCGACAGTGGGCGCGCCCTCCGGTGCTCCGGCCCGCCGGGCCTCGAACACCTCGGCCATGCCCCCGACGGCCACGCGGCGGAGGAGCTCGTAGCCCGCGAACCGGCGCGGGGCGCTCACGCCTGGCCGCCCGGGCCCGTCCGGTCGCGCGGCGATTGGAACACGTGGCGCCGGCTCACAGACCGTGCTCGCGGAGCTCGTGGAGCAGCTTCTTCTGCTTGCGGCTGAGCTTGGCCGGGACGGAGACCTGGAGGGTCACGTAGTGATCTCCCCTCCCTCCGTGGTGACCACGCTGGAGCCGGGGGATCCCCTTGCCCCGCAGCCGCACGACCGTCCCCGGCTGGGTGCCGGCTGGGACCCGCACGGCCACCGGCCCGTGCACCGTCTCCGCCTCCACCTCGCCGCCGAGCGCCGCGAGCGAGAAGGGGATCTCCACCTCACTGTAGACGTCCGCCCCGTCCCGCCGGAACTCCTCGTGGGGTTCCACCTGCACGAAGACGTAGAGATCCCCCCGGGCGCCGCTCCCGGGTGCGGCCTCTCCCTCGCCGGAGAGCCGCAACCGCACGCCCGTGTCCACGCCCGCGGGGATCGTCACCTTGACCGTGCGCTCCTCCTCGACCATGCCCTCGCCGCCGCAGTCCTCGCAGCGCTCGGCGATGATGCGCCCAGCGCCCCGGCAGACCGGGCAGGTGGTCTGGACGACGAAGAAGCCCTGCTGCCGCGCCACGCGACCGCTCCCCCGGCAGGTGCCGCAGGCCTGGGGCTCCGTCCCGGGCTTGGCCCCCGAACCCCCGCAAGTCTCACACCGCTCCCGTCGGGGGAAGGTGATCTCGCGCGTGACGCCAAAGGCGGCCTCCTCGAACGAGACCTGGAGATCGTAGCGCAGATCCGAGCCGCGCTGGGCGCGTCGCCCGCGGCCCCCACCGCCGCCGCCGAAGATGTCGCCAAAGATGTCGCTGAAGTGGCCGAAGATGTCCTCGAAGCCGCCCGAAAACCCGTGGAACCCCTGGCGGTCCAACCCCGCGTGGCCGTAGGTGTCGTAGGTCTTGCGCTTCTCGGGGTCCGACAGGACCTCGTAGGCCTCGGACGCCAGCTTGAACTTCTCCTCCGCCTCCTTGTTCCCGGGGTTCTTGTCCGGGTGGTAGCGGATCGCCGCCTTGCGGAAGGCCTTCTTGATCGTGGCCGCGTCCGCGTCGCGGGAGACCTCCAGCACTTCGTAGTAGTCCGCCTTCGTCACACCCTGCTCCCTGCCTACAACCACCCCGCGAGGTGCTCAGCCGGCGGCCTCGTGACGGGACTGCGCCTCGCGCGTGCCGCGTGGGCCCCGCGCAAAGCGGGGCAAGACTAACCACGACCGGAGGCAAATCAACCGCGGTGGCACACCACGACGCCACCCCGCCCCCTCCCGCCCGCGCCCGCCTCGACGACGCCGCCCCCGATCCGCCACCTACTCTGGGATTCGGCTTTGGATCCCGCGTGTGGGC
>CAYZID010000148.1:0-14672 GCA_964478315.1 uncultured Myxococcales bacterium
CCCCCGCCCCGCCCCGCGTCTTGGAGTTCTCGGACCCCCCGCCGCCCTCGCTCTTGAACGAGGCGCCCACGCCCGCGCCAGGCCCCGGGCCGGCCACCAGCGCGGCCCAGCGCTCGACGTTCTTCCGCGACCTCCGGCTGCTGGGCTCCACGCGGCGCGGCCTCCTCGTGTGCGAGGCCGCTGAGGGCCTGGTCCTCGTGGACGGCGAGGCGGCCCGCGCGAGCCTGCTGGAGCACGAGCTTCGGGCGGCGTTGGCGGCGGGCGGAGTGCCTCCCCGGGAGCTCCTGTTCCCGGCGCAGCTCGAGCCCCCACGGACCCACGGGGAGGTCTTGCGGAGCCACGGCGAGGCCCTGGCGCGGCTGGGCTTTCGCGTGGAGCCCTTTGGCGGGGGAACCTGGCAGCTCACCGCCGTGCCCGCCCCGCTGGCCCAGGCGCCACCCGAGCCCCTCCTGGCGGCGGTCCTGGCGGCCATGGCGGAGGTCGTCCGCGGGGGGCGGACCGTCCGGGAGGGCGAGCTGCTCGACGCCGCCCTCCGCGCCCTGGGCGAGCGCGGGCTCGCTGGCGGGCCTCGGGGGCCCCAGCCCCTGGACGACGCCGCGGCCCGGGCGCTGCTCGCGCGCTTGGACGAGCTGGCGCCCCCGGCCACGGGGCGCCCGTCCCCCGAGGGGCGGGCACGTCCAGCGCGGCTTGTGCGGCTCCCGTGGAGCGAGCTCACGCGCCGGCTGGAGAGGAGCTGACCCATGTCCACGCTCCCGCCGCCGCCTACCACCGGCTCCCGCGCCGGGGAAGACCTCGTGGTCCTCGTGGGGCCCACGGCCGCCGGGAAGACGGCGGCGGCCATCGCCTTGTGCCAGGCCGTCGGGGGCGAGATCGTGAGCGCGGACTCCGTGCAGGTCTATCGGGGGCTGGACATCGGGTCGGCCAAGGCCACGGCGGCCGAGCGCGCGGCGGCGCGCCACCACCTCCTGGACGTCGTGGAGCCCACGGAGCCCTTCGACGCGGCGCGGTGGGTGACGCTGGCCGAGGAGGCCATCGCGGACATCGCCGGGCGGGGGCTCCTGCCGGTGGTCTGCGGGGGGACGGGGCTCTACGTGCGCGCGCTCTTGCACGGCCTGTCCCCCGTGCCGCCCATCGACGCGGAGGTGCGGGCGCGGGTGCGCGCCCAGGTGGCCGAGGAGGGTCCCCGCGCTGCGCACGCGCGGCTGGCTCTGGTGGACCCGGAGACGGCCGCCCGGGTGGCGCCCACGGACCCCCAGCGGATCTCCCGGGCCCTGGAGGTGCACGCCCAGACGGGTCGCCCGCTGAGCGCCTGGCAGCGGGAGAGGCCGTGGTCGGCCGGCCGCTACCGGGCCCTGGTGGTGGGGCTCTGGCCCGAGCGGGCGGTGCTCCACGCGCGCATCAACGCCCGCGCCGCGGTGATGGTGCGCGAGGGCGTGGGCGAGGAGGTGCGCGGGCTCCTCGCCGCAGGCGTGCCGTTCGACCGGGGGCCCCTCGCCACGCACGGCTACCGCCCGGTGGTCGCCTGGGTCCAAGGCGCCCTACCCCGAGCGCGGCTCGCGGAGGCCATCGCCGCGGGGCACCGCAAGTACGCCCGGCGGCAGCTCACGTGGTTCCGGCGGACCACGGCGCGTGACGACGCGCTGGTGCACCTGGACCCCGCGGACGGAGACCCCATGGCGGCCCCGGAGCGCTTGGTGCGCCTGGTGCGCCGATGGCGCGCGGGGGGCGGCGACGGTGGCCCCGAGGGGTGAGGGCGCCTCGCGCTCAGACGGTCCGCGCCACGCCCAGGACGCGCTGGGGCGCGGCGTCTGCGTCCAGCTCCAGGGCCGTCACGGTGTGGCGGTCGGTGCCCAAGAGGTAGGCCACGTCGCGGGCGAAGGAGACGGTGAGCACGGGGCCGATCTCGTCGCGCTGGGGGAGCTCGACGGGGTGCAGCTTGGGGAGGGACAGGAGGGCGGGCTGCCCGTCCACGAGCTCCACGAGCGCCTCGGAGGCCCCGGCGCCGATGAGGCGGCTGAAGCCGTCGGTCATCTTCCCCTGGAGCTTCTCGCCCACGGACTGGAAGCAATAGAGCGCGGGCTGCTCGCGGACCAGGTTCCCGGACTTGCTGCGAACCACCCCCTGGCACAGCAGGAGGTCCCCGGCGAGGATGGCGCGCAGGAAGGGGAAGTCCGCGAAGCGCTGGGTCCGCACCCGCCCGGTGGCCGGATCGAGCCCGGCGACGCCGTCCTTGTCGGAGACGATGTCCAGGGCACCGGCGGCGGTGGCCCACAGGGTGTTGAAGCGGCCCTCGATCTCATCGTTGGCCCACAGGAGCTTGCCCGCGTCCAGGTCCACGGCGCCGGCGAGGACGCGCTCGCTGGCGCCAGAGCCGGCGATGAGGAGCCAGGGCGGCGCGAAGGCGAGGCGGGCGTCGCGAGCGCCCCGGGTGGGGTCGCTCAGCGTCCAGACGGGCTGGGGCTGGCGGGGCCGTAGGGCCACGAGCTGGGCGCCGGAGCCCGGGAGGAGGCGCGCGTAGATATGCCCCTGGTGCGCGGCGACGGGGCCCGTGAGCTCGCCCAGCAGAGGGCGCCAGGCGGGCTGGATGGGGGCGCCCGTCTCCAGGTCGAGCCCCAGCATCACGCCGCCGGTGAGGGGCAGCGCGAGGACTCCCTGGGTGTAGGTGGCGGGGGCCGCGAGGGGGCGCTTGGTGACGTGCTCCCAGAGGACGTCCCCGGTGGCGACGTCCAGACGGCGGACCACGGCGCGGGCGCCCACGTCCATGTTGACGATCACGCTATCGCCTAGGGCCAGGAGCCGTCGCCCCAGGGGGTAGGGGGTGCGCTGCTGCCAGATCACGCGGGCGCGCTGTGTGGCGCCGTTGGGGCCGCCGTCTTGGGGCATCGAAACCGCCTGGTCTACGCGAGTGGAGGGGAGGATACGAAGGGATGGCCCGTCGCGCAACGGAACGCGGACCGCGGGGCGATCAGGGCTGATCCGGCAGCCCGTAGACGGAGCCGTCCTCGCAGGTCGCGCGGGCCTGGGCGCCCGGGGTCCAGGGCACGGCGCGGAGCTCGCACAGGAGGGTCCCGTCGGAGGCTACGAGCAGGACCTGGCCGATGGCACCAGGGCCCTGGGGGTCGGTGAGGCGCACGTCCACCTCCGCCCCGTCGATGGGGACGCGATAATCCACGGCGGTCGCGCCGTCCTCCAGCGTCCCCACGCGGAATGTGTAGGCGAGGGTGAGCCCTTCCTGGACGAGGTCGAGGCTCCGCACCGAGGTGCCCCGGGCGCCGTCGGTCTCCGAGACCTCCTCGGTGCCGTCCACGGAGAAGGCGCCCACGCGCACGTCTTGGTAGTCGAAGCGGAAGCCCGTGACGGGCGTGGCGGACAGGGCCGAGTCCTCCATGACGACGACGACCTCTCCCTGGGCGTCGTCCCCCAGGGCGCAGGCGGCGTCCACGCGGAGGGTGGTCCCACCGCTGTCGGTGGCCGCGGAGGACAGGGCGCAGTCCAGGGAGAGGAGGGCGTCCAGGGGCACGGCGTCGCGCAACCGCACGTAGGTGGCGTAGCGGGTGTAGACCTCGTTGAGGACCGCGGCGATGCGCTCGGTGGTCAGGGCGTCCAGGGACAGCGTGGGGTGCCCGAAGGGGCGCGAGATGAAGTCCGGCGTGAGCCCACCGCCGCAGGCGCTCGCCGGGAGGAGGGCCGAGGGGAGCGCCAGGGTGACCAGGGCGGCGAGCCCGGCGAGCCGCGCGCGGCGGCGGCGCTGGAGGGCTGGCCCGCTCACAGCCGGCCCCGGCGCAGGGCCACGTTGAAGACGAGCCCCAGGCTGGCGAGGTAGACGATGGCGGCGCTCCCGCCGTAGCTGAGGAAGGGCAGCGGCAGCCCGACGATGGGCAGGATCCCCGCGACCATGGCGAGGTTGATGAACACCTGGAGGCCGATCATGGCCGACACCCCCACGGCCAGGTGCTGACAGAAGCGGTCCCGGGCGTCCTTGGCGGTCCGTAAGCCCCAGACCACGAGGAGCCAGAACAGGAACAGGAGCCCCGTGCACCCCAGGAAGCCGTGCTCCTCGGCGAAGGGGGCGGAGATCATGTCCGAGTGCATCTCCGGAAGGTAGCGCAGCCGCTCCTTGGAGGCCCCGCGGCTGCCCCGCCCCCAGAACTCGCCGGAGCTGATGGCCCAGACCGCCTGCTCGGATTGGGTGTGGCGGTTGTGGTGCACGACCGCGGCGTCGGCGTCCACGCGCTCCCAGTTGGAGTCCACGAGGCCCAGGAAGCGCGCCTTCTGATACTGCTTGACTCCATACTTCCACCCGATGGGGACGCCCACGAGGCCCACGAGCGTGAGGGTCACGAGGACCTTGCGGTTCACGCGCTCGAAGAGCGTGATGGCGATGCCTACGAAGACCATGAGGAGGGTCGTCCCCAGGTCTGGCTGGGTGAGGACGAGTACGGAAGGAACCAGCAGGAGCCCGGCCGGGACCAGGAGGTCGCGGAAGCCCAGAGGTCGCTCGGGCGGAGGGGGCTCGCCCGGGAGCCGCTCGTGGCGGCTGTGGTAGCGCCGCGCGAGGGCGAGGATCACCCCCAGCTTGGCGAGCTCGGAGGCTTGGATGTTCACCCCCCAGCGGAGCCATCGGCGCGAGTGGTTGACCTCGGTGCCGAAGAGCGCGGTGAGGATGAGCAGGAGGACGCTGAGCCCCAGCACCGGGTAGGCGGCGCGCTCGATGAGCCGCAGGTCCACGACGGCGGCGGGCAGGAAGAAGAACAGGAAGCCCACCAGGATCCACACGACTTGCTGGCTGTAGAAGTCCTTGCCCGAGTAGAAGTCCGCGTTGCGCTGGGTGAGGAGGCTCATGCCCAGCAGTACGAGCAGCGCGAAAAAGGCGATCCAGTTGAAGCGGTCGCGCAGGGCGTTGCGGCGGCTCACGGGGCGCCTCCCGGTGGCTCACCCGGCGCCGTTGGCGACGTGGGAGCGTCGGGCTCGTCGCCGGGCGGGTGGTAGAATCCGAGCTTCATCCAGCTCTTGATGATGCGCACGGCGATGGGAGCGGCCATGTGGGAGCCGAACCCACCGTGCTCCACGAAGACGACGACCACGACCTGGGGGTCCTCGGCGGGCGCGTAGCAGGCGAACCAGGCGTGGTCCTCGCGGAGCCAGCGCCGGAGGTCGTCGTCCGCCCCGGGGCGCCACTCGGCGGCCTCGGCGGTGCCGGTCTTGCCGGCGAGGACGATGCTGTCCAGGGCGGCCCCGTGGGCGGTGCCATCGGGGTCGTTGACGACGCGGACGAGCCCCTCGCGGATGAGGGCGAGGTCGCTCGCCGGGAGGCCCAGGCGCTGGACGACCTCGGGGCCCACGCGGCGGACCACCTCGCCCCGCTCGTTCGTCTCGTGGTCCACGATGTGCAGGCGCAAGACGTTGCCGCCGTTGACGATGGCCGCGAAGGCGCGCGCCACCTGGAGGGGCGAGGCCGTGAGGGCGCCCTGGCCGATGGCCGTGGACAGGGCGAACCCGGGCTGCCAGCCCGTCTTGGTCTTCTCGCGATAGAAGGCCTCGGTGGGCACGATCCCCGGACGGTCCGGGAGGGCGAGCCCCGTGCGCTCGCCAAAGCCGAACCGCCGCCCGTACTCCGCCAGGGTGTCGATGCCGAGCATCTCGCCTACGTGATAGAAGTAGACGTCGCATGAGTGCTTGAGGGCCCCGACGAGATCCAGGGCGCCGTGCCCGGCGCGGTTGTGGCAGTGGAAGCGGCGGCCGCCGAAGTCCAGGTGCCCGGGGCAGTTGAAGCGCGTCTCGGCGGTGACGGTGTCGGTGTCCAGGGCGGCCGCGGAGGTGACGATCTTGTAGACGGACCCCGGGTGGTAGGGGGTGATGGCCTTGTGGATGAGGGGGGTGTAGGGGTTCTCGGTGGTCCTCTTCCAGACCTCCGGGCTCAGCCGCCCGGACCACTCGTTGGGATCGAAGCCGGGCTTGGAGTAGAGGCTCAGGATGGCTCCGGTGCGGGGATCGAGCACGACGGCGGCGCCGGACAAGTAGTAGCGGAACGCCTTGCGCACGGCGAGCTGGAGCCGCATGTCCACGGTGAGGTAGACGTCGTGCCCGGCCTCGGCGGGGCGCTGCTCCAGATCCTCGGCGGCCAGGTCCTCGTCCGAGGCGCGCGCGCCGCCCTTGCCGCGGACGTACAGGGCCACGCCGGCGGAGCCGCGGAGGGTCTTCTCCAGGGTCCGCTCCAGGCCACGGCGGCCCACGAGGTCGGTGAGCCCGTAGACGCCGGGCTCGGCCTTGCGCTCCTCGGCGCGGACGCGGTTCATGTAGCCCAGCGTGTGAGCCAGGTCGTAGTGGAAGGGGTAGACGCGGCGGAAGGACGTCTTCAGCCCCACCCCCGGGAGGGTGTAGAGGACGCTCTGGAGGTGGGCTGCCTGGTCGCTGTAGGTGCGCCCGCAAGCCGGGCAACGCATGTTGTGCTCGGTGGGCTGGAGCCGCTGGCCGTCGGCCGGGCAGGTGGTCCCGAGCACGTAGGTGGCGCCGCACTTGGGGCAGGTGGCGTGCGCCGCGGGGCTGTCCTGGGAGGGGCCCTCCCAGCGAAGGCGGCGACCGTCCGCCGGGCACTTCTTCAGGCGGTGGTCCACGGGGACGTAGGTGACCCCGCACCGCGGGCACCAGAGGCGCTTGGCGGGCTCGGTGAGGTGCTCCAGGGTGACGCCGTCGGTGGGGCAGATGTCCCCCACGAGGGGGACCGGGATGGTGATGGGGTCCCAGGTGTGACGCTCGCGCCGCGCCTTGGCGAGCCGCGCGTCCAGGTCGGCCCGCTCGTCTTCCGTGAGCCCGATGATCCCGGCGAGCTTGTTCAGGGTCTTGGCCTCGTCGCCCCGGGCGAGCTTGCGGGGGGTGACGGTCGCGAAGAAGGCGGGCTGGTTGTCGGCGAGGACCTTGCCCTGGGCGTCGAGGATGCGTCCGCGCCGGGCGGGCAGGCGCTCGCGCACGAGGAAGCTCTGGACGGCGCTCTTGCGGAACGCCTCGCCGTGGAGGATCTGGAGGTAGAAGAAGCGCCCCATGACGATGAGGAAGAGCACCGTCGTGATGGTCGTGCCCGCGGCGAACAGCGCCCGCATCTCGCGAGGGTCCCGGCTGGGAGGCGCGAAGCTCACGGGCCGTACAGCGAGTCGGTCTTGCGGGTCGTGAGGCCATCGAGGCGGTCGAAGAGCCAGAAGACGACGGGCGCAAAGGGGCCCGTCGCCAGGCCCTGGGGGATCATGGGGCCCAAGATGACGGAGGCACCGCCCCCGCCCTGGGTAAACGACCGATCGAACACGAGGCTCAGACCCAGCTCCACCAAGGACCCTCCTACGGAGAAGAGCGCGGCGATGAGCATGAGGGCGATGGGCCCGCGCAGCGCCAGCCCCCGGGAGACGCGATAGCTCACGAGGAAGGTCAACGCCTCGATCTCCATATACATGCCCACGGGACTCCCCAACGTGAAGCCGTCCTTGACGAGGCCCACGACGAGGGCCAGCCCCAGGCCCGCCTCCAGGCGGGAGGTGAGGCCGAGGTACAGGGCGATGAGCATGGCGAGGTCGGGCGCATAGTGGGCGCTCGTGGCCTGCTGGAGGAAGGGAGACTCCAGCGCCAGCAGCAGGAAGCTGAGCAAGATGACCCCGAGCGCGCGCATCAGCGCCCCCCTCCCCCGCTGGCGCCGTGGGGATCCGGGGAACTCGACGCGCCGCCCCCTTTGGGGGCCCACTCGGCCCGCGTCCCAACGACGACCTGCACGTGCTCCAGGACGGAGAAGTTCACCGCCGGCGCCACCTCGAGCTCGAAGTAGTTGCCCCGCTGGCGCACCTCCAGCGACGAGACGTAGCCGACCTCGATGTTGGGCGGGAAGACGCGATCGTGCCCCGAGGTGACGATCGTGTCGTTGAGGGCGATGGGGGCGGCGCGGTGGAGCAGGAGCAGGCGCGCGGCGTAGGAGTCGCGGGCGCCTCCGCCTTGGAGGGTCCCGGTGATGCCCTTGCCGGCCACCTTGACGCTCACCGAGGATCGGGCGTCCACGGCCAGCATCACCTCGGCGTAGCGCGCGCCCACGCGGAGGATGCGGCCCACGAGGCCCCGCTCCGTGACCACGGCCATCCCCTCCTTCACGCCGTCTTCGGCGCCCACGTCCAGGGCGATCCGCACGACCCGCGCGTAGGGGGAGACGTCCTTGCCGATGACCTGCGCGCCGACCAGCTTGAGGTCCTTGCGGGCGCGCTTGAACTCCAACAGCGCACGCAGGCGCTCGTTCTCCTCGCGGAGCTGCTTGGCGAGGAGGGCGTCCGCGGTGAGGCGGCGCACCTTGGCGCGCAGGGCGGCGTTGTCCTCCTGTGCGTCCACGAGGGCCACATAGCGGTCCCAGACGCTCGCGAGCCCGGAGATGAGGCGCGAGGCGGCCTCCTGCGCGGGGCCCGTGACGCGCAGGAGAGCGTACTCGATGACCGTCGTGCGGCGAGGTCGGCCGCCCTCGCCCACGCGCCCGTGGACATAGAGCAGAAACAGCGGAGCCACGAGGGACGAGAAGATGATGAGCGCGCGCCTGTGGCGCTGGAGGAACTCGCGCACGGCCGGCTCAGCCCACCGCGATGCCCTTGAGCTCGGCCAGGGAGTCGAGCGCCTTGCCGCTCCCGAGGACGACCGCGCTCATGGGATCGTCGGCGATCATCACCGGCAGGCCCGTCTCTTCGCGGAGGAGGACGTCGAGGTTCCTGAGGAGCGCGCCGCCCCCGGCGAGGACGATGCCCCGGTCCACGATGTCCGCGGCGAGCTCCGGAGGGGTGCCCTCCAGCGCGTGACGGACGGCCTCGACGATGGCGTTGAGGGGGTCTGAGAGGGCCTCGCGGACCTCGTCGGAGTTGATCGTCACCGACTTGGGGATGCCGTTGACCAGGTCGCGTCCCTTGACGTCCATGGTCATGAGCTCATCGGTGGGGTGGGCGTTGCCGATGGTGCACTTGATGGTCTCGGCGGTGCGCTCCCCGATGAGGAGGTTGTGCTTGCGCTTGATGAACCCGATGATGGCCTCGTCCATCTTGTCACCGCCGACCTTGATGGACTTGGAGTAGACGATCCCGGCGAGGCTGATGACCGCGACCTCGGTCGTGCCGCCGCCGATGTCCACGATCATGTTCCCCGAGGGGTCGGTGATGGGCAGGCCCGCGCCGATGGCGGCCGCCATGGGCTCCTCGATGAGGTAGACCTCGCGCGCGCTGGCGTTCTCGGCGCTCTCGCGCACGGCGCGCCGCTCCACCTCGGTGATGCCGTAGGGGACGCAGATCATGATGCGGGGCCGCACCAGCGTCCGGCGGTTGTGCGCCTTCATGATGAAGTAGCGCAGCATGGCCTCGGTGATCTCGAAGTCCGCGATGACGCCGTCCTTCATGGGCCGGATAGCCACGATGGAGCCGGGCGTGCGGCCGAGCATCTCCTTGGCGTCCCGGCCCACGGCCAGGACGCGCCGAGCGCCGCGTGCGTCCTTCTGCACGGCGACCACCGACGGCTCGCTCGTCACGATCCCCTTGCCCTTCACGTAGATCAGGGTGTTCGCGGTCCCCAGATCGATCGCGAGGTCGTTGGAGAACAGGTCGTAGAGCCAGTCGAACATCGCTCCCCGTGCGCTGGGTAGACCCCCGCCGTCTCCAGCGGAAGGGCAAGGCGTCTTAGCAGAACTCCCAGGCCAAGGCTACCACGAGCGCGTGCTTGAGGCGCCCTGCGGGCTCCCAGGGCCGTGTAGCGGCCCTGGGCCTGCACGTGGCGATTGACGGTGGGGCCAATGCGGGCTATGGTCCCGCGTCCTTGGGGCAAACCAGTCATTACCCTGTGATTTCAGGCAGATAGGCACAATGCTCGACCAAATGCGCAGCAGGACGGGGTCCCTGATCACCTACCTGTTGTTTACGATGATCATTATCGTCTTCGTCTTCACCTTCAACTCGGTGGGGCCGAGTCAAGCCTGCGGTGGCGCCCGTGGCCCCGGTGGCCCCACGCGGGATCTGGTGGAGGTGGGTGACGTCACCATCGACACGAACACGCTGCGCATGGGCTCGGCGCTGACGATGACGCCCCCGTCGCCGCGCTCCCAGGCCCCAGACACGCTGCAAACGGACATCCTCTACCGCCGCACGCGCTTCTTCCGGAGCCCGCTCACCACTCGGTTCGATGAGGCGACGGCCTACGTGGCCCGCTTCAACCGCCTGCCTCTCGCGCAGGTGGACATGGGCGTGGACCCGGCCAACGTGAGCCCCATCAAGAGCGAGAAGGTCATGGACCAGCTCGTAGAGACCTACCTCGTGGCGCAGCTCGCGGAGGACCAGGGGCTGGCGGTGAGCTACGACGAGCTGGCCGACCGCGTCCTGGGCGAGAGCTTCTTCGACAAGGACACGGGCGCCTTCGACAAGCGCGCCTGGGACAACTACGTGCGCTACACCATCGGGACGAGCCCCCTCAAGTTCGAGCACTTCCTGCGCAGCGAGCTGCTGCGGGAGAAGCTCATCGCCTCGCTCGTGGAGGGCGTCACGGTGAGCGACGACGAGCTCGCCTTCTACCATCGGGGTGCGAACGAGAAGCTCGACCTCGCCTACGTGGACGTGAGCGACGCCGCCGCCCGGGACCTGGTGCCCGTGGACGACAACGAGCTGGGCACGTGGATCTCCGGGCACGCCGACGACATCTCCAAGTACTACGACGCCCACAAGGCGGACTACGACAAGCCCAAGCGCGCGGAGCTGCGGGTCGTCCGCGTGGACGCCCCCAACCGCAAGATCATCGAGGCCACCCAGGAGGCCGCCGACAAGGCGAAGATGCAAGCCGATCGGGACAAGGCCCGGCAAGACGCCCAAGCCATCCTGGCCGAGCTGGAGGCGAAGATGGGCGCCCCCGAGCCCGCCGACGACGCCAAGCCGGCCGACGAGGCCGAGCCCGCCGACGCCAAGCCCGCGGACACCAAGCCCGCCCGCTTCATCACGACGGACGCCTTCGGGGCGGTGGCGGCGGCCAAGAGCACGGACGCCGCCAGCAAGGTCAACCAGGGTCTCCTCCCGCGCGCCTACTCCAAGGAGGAGCTGGGCCGCTACCCCTTCGGCAAGGAGCTGGCCGAGGCCGTGTTCGGGCTGAAGCCCGGGGTGCTGTCCAAGCTCATCGAGGTGGACGGCGGGTTCTTCGTCGTGCGCGTCGAGCGCTTCCTGGCCCCCGAAAAGAAGACGCTCGACCAGGTGCGCAAGGAGATCGCGCGGACGCTCTACGCCAAGGAAAAGGCGAGCGCCTTCAAGAAGACCCTCGCCGACGAGCTGCTGGCCGCTGCGAAGGCGGCCGCCGACAAGCCCCTGAGCGAGGTCGTGAAGACGGTCAACGCCAAGCACGGCGCCAAGGAAGGCGCGGGCCTGGTGGCGCGCTCCACGGGACCGTTCGGGCGCCTCAGCGCCGCCCGCGTGGACGCCACCGTGGGCCGGGTGCCGGGCTTGGGCCTGGCCCCCGAGCTCGTCAAGGCGGCCTTCGCGGCGCCAGCCGACAAGCCCCTGCTGGACCGGGTCTTCGAGCTCAAGGACGGGCGCCTCGTGGTGGCCCGCGTGGGGGAGCGGACGCCGGCCGGCGAGCTGGACAAGGACGCGGCCGCGGCGCTGCGCAAGCAGCTCGTGAGCCAGCGGCAGCACCTGTTCTACCTGGGCTGGTACAAGGATCAGCTCGAGAAGGCGCGAAGCGAGGGTCGGGTGAGCGAGTCTTCGGACTGGAACGACATCCGCGCCGCCGATCGCCGCGCCTACGCCGAGGCGGCGGGCAAGGGCGCGCTGCCCGCGCCCGAGGCTCCGGCGCAACCCGGCGCCAAGTAGCGACGCGGGCCCCAAGCCCCGCGCGGTTCTTCATGAGAGGCCCGACGTGCCCGCCACGCCGGGCCTCTCGTCTGCTCGCGACCCACGACGCCACGAGGGTGCCAGCTCCGGCGTGAGCCAACGCCCAGAGTTCGCTGCCTCCAGAGTTCGCTGCCTACCGGGCCCCGTCGCCGCTCACTTTCGCCTCGGCCTCCTGGGCCGCCTCGGCGCGCAGGACGTCCTTGAGGCGCGCCAAGCTCTGGCGAGAACGGTCCACCCAGGCGTCGTCGCCGCGCCCCATGCGCTCGGCCATGCGAATGTTGCGCTCATAGATGTCGATGGCCCGCTCCACGAGGGGCCGCACCTTGGCCTTGAGCTCCTCGAAGTAGATGTCCATCTCCTCGGGCTTGAGGTCGGCGGGGACCTCGGCGGCCATCATGTCGTCGTAGAACTGCTCGTAGAGGCTCCCCAACCGGTGCCCCGCGGCGACCGCCAGCTCGGGGTGGTGGTGCCGGACCGTCTTCAGATAGGCGTTCTGGGCCTTGAGGAAGTAGTTGGACTTGTCCTCCAGGTCGCGCGCCATGCGCTCCAGCGGCAGGCGGAAGCGCACGGAGGCGAACAGCTCCCGGTAGATCTCGCCCACCTCGAACTGGGCGACGGACACCCACCGGTTGCCGTGAAAGGCCAGGTTCCCCATGTGTCGGCGGTAGATCCCCAGGGCCTTGAGGAGATCGCGCTCGGCCTCCGCGAGCTTCCCCAGATGACGTCGCGCCCGCCCTCGGCGCGCCAACGCCTCCAGGCGGTCGATGGGCACGATGCGCGGCCACTCGGGGGCCAGCACGCGGCCCCAGACGGCCTCCGCGTCGTCCCAGCGCTCGAGCTTCTCGTCACACGCCGCGGCCTGAAAGAGCGCGTCGTGCGCGTCCTTGGAGCCCGCCGTGGCCCGGGCGGCCGACAGGAACAGGGGCAGGGCCTCCTCGCAGCGCCCAGCCCGGCTCAGTGACAGGCCCCCATTGAAGCGCGCGACGTTCGCCCACCGGCTGCGCGGGAAGCGCTCCACGAGCAGCGCGTACTTGCGCGCCGCGGCAGCGTAGTCGCGGCGCTCGAAGGCCGCGCCCGCCTCGGCGAAGAGGGTGGCCGGGTCGAGCGTCTCCACCACGCGCGTCCCGTCGGGGCCGGGGACGGCCTCGAAACGCATGGGGTCGAGGGCTACCGCCTGGCGCTGAGCCCCCCCGGTCGTCCCGCAGCCGAGCGCCGCGCCCACACCCCACGAGGAGACGAGGGCGGCCAGGGTCGTCGCGCGCACGGCCGAGCGAGAGCGGGAGGAGAGGCTCATGGGCCCCCACCCTAACACCTCGCTCGGCCCGCGCCTTCCCGCGGGCAGGACCGGGTTCAGGTCCCCGCGCGCTCCGCGAGCCAGGTGGGCGCCGCGGCGCGCGCCAGGCGCTCCTGGCTCCCGGCGTCGAGGTCGCGCACCGTCACCTCCCCCGCGGCGCGCTCGTCCTCCCCGGCGAAGACGACCCACCGATACCCGCGCTTGTGCGCGGCCTGGAGCTGCTTGCCCAGCTTCCTGGGCTGGAGGGCCACGTCCACCTTGAGCCCGGCGGCGCGCAGCTCCGCGGCCAGCTTGGAGACGGGGCCGAAGTCTCCCGGGGTGAGCAGGGGGAGGAAGACGTCCGCCGCCGGCCCCCCCTTGGGCATGAGCCCCATGTCCTCGAGCACGCTGAACAGCCGGTCCACGCCCAGGCTGATGCCCACCGCGGGCAGAGGGTTCTTGAGGAACATCCCCAACAGCGTGTCGTAGCGCCCCCCGGACATGACCGAACCGAAGGCCTCGCGGCCGGTGACGAAGGTCTCGTAGATGGTGGAGGTGTAGTAGTCCAGCCCGCGGGCGATGCTGAGGTCGACCTCCACGGCGCCCGCGAAGCCCGCCTCTCCGAGAATGTCCAGGAGCTCTCGGAGCTCCTGGAGGCCGCTGGGCCCAGCCTCCGTGGCCCCCAAGAGGGCGCCCAGCTCGTCGAGGAGCGCCGGCCCCTGGGCGGCCGCCAGCGGGGGCCTCTCCAAGATGCCGAGCAGGCGCTCGATGACGTCCGACCCGAGGCCCACGCCGGACGAGAGCTCGGTGACCACCGCCTCGCGGCCCACCTTGGCAAGCTTGTCGATGACGCGCAGGGCCGGGGCGTGCTGGGCGCGCTCCACGCCCGCGTACTCCAAGGCGCCATCCAGGATCTTGCGGTTGTTCACGCGCACGACGGCGCCGGGCACGTCCAGCGCGGAGAGCACGTCCAGCCCTACCATGACGCACTCGGCATCGGCGCGCACCGAGGGCTCGCCCACGATGTCCACGTCGCACTGCAAGAACTCGCGGAAGCGCCCGCGGGCGGGCTTCTCCGCCCGCCACACCGGGGCGATCTGGTAGCGCTTGAAGGGCAGCGGGAGCCCCCTGTGCTGGGCCATCACGCGCGCGAGCGGGACCGTGAGGTCGTAGCGCAGGGCCACGTCCCGGTCCCCGTTGTCCCGGAAACGGTACAGGAGCTTGTCGCCCTCGTCGCCGTACTTGCCCGTGAGGACCTCGGCGTACTCCAGGGCGGGCGTGCTCAAAGGCCCGAAGCCGTGCGCCTCGAAGACGCGCGCAACACGCGCGAGCAGCGCCCGCCGAGGCAGCTCCGCCTCGGGCAGCGCGTCTCGGAACCCCTTCAACGTCCTCGCCGTCACCTTGCCCATGTCCGTTCTCCCTTGCGGCCCGAGGGAGGCACGTCCAGGCCCCACGCGGGCGCGTCCGAGCCCCAAGCGGACGAGCTTCTAGAAGCATGATTCACAACGTCTCCCGTCGCCAGGCTTGCTCTTGTGATT
>CAYZID010000149.1:0-14599 GCA_964478315.1 uncultured Myxococcales bacterium
CGCAGCCCGACGCCGCCCACACGCGGGATCCAAAGCCGAATCCCAGAGTAGGTGGAGGATCGGGGGGGGACCGATTGTGAACCCTCGTGCTCCACGCTAGGCTGTGGGCACGGAGTGTTTCTCTGCCCCCGGAGGTGCTCATGCTCCCAGGTCCCAAAGATCCCCGCTGGGCAGCGCTCGTCACCGGGCGCCGCAAGATCGAGCCCCAGTTCTTGGCCTTGCGCCTGCTCATGCAGCGCATCGCCATGAAGACGCGGCGCGACCAGAGCCCCACCACGGTGGGACAGCTCTCCCGAGAGCTGTACGAGTTCTGTGTCAAGTACGAGAACCTGCTGGGATCCGACCTCCGCCAGATCACGCGCTAGCCCACGCGATAGGAGCCACGTCATGTCCAAGAAGATGCTCTCTGTCGCCGAGACCGCCGCGCGCATCGAGGCGGGCGCTCGCCTCGCCATCGCTGGCGACGAGGCGCTGCTGCGAGCGCTGCCACCTGGCACGTGGATCGGCGGCACGATCCCCTACTTCATGAGCGAGGACGGGGGCCAGTGCACCACCGAGGCGCTCTACGTGGACGAGCTGCCCCAATCTGAGGGAGCTCTCCGAATCGCGGCCTACGGGCCGGACGAGCTCGCGCACATCCCCCGGGACGCCTACGAGCGGGGCTATAGCCTCATCATCCTCCCCGCCGCCACACCGGTCCACGAGCGCTTCGCCAAGGAGGCGCCCGAGTACGAGGGGATGTTCCTCCACCCCCTGGTGGGCTGGGTCGCCGGGGTGAAGCTCGACGACATCGGCCGGGTGACGCCCAAGGTCTTCGAGGGCCCCACGGGTGCTGTGCACGAGGACGCGGCGGTGGTGCTCCACGTGGAGCTGCCGCCGGCTCAGACGGCGATCGTGGACATCGTCAACGTCTTTGAGCAGGGCCAAGGCGACACGCTGACCTTCGACGCCACGGGCTTCCAGCCCGAGATGGTCCGGGTGAACGGCGGCGAGCCCCAGTCCTTCGCGGCCTACCTCCGCGCCCAGGGCGTCGACACGCGCCTGCCGCTCGTAGCCGACTACGCGGGGGCCATGGTGAACGTGTCCCTTCAGAGCGTCCCCGAGGGAGACGGCGCGGTGGCGCTCTACGCCCCGGTCTTCGAGGGGGTGGAGTACCGCTTCGCCCAGCCCGTGGCCGACTACGTGGAGACGTTCACGGCGGCGATCCCCGGCACCGTCCCGGGCGTCCGCTTCTCGTGCAACTGCATCCTGAACTACGTCTACTCGGGGCTCGAAGGGCGACGCACGGGGACCCTCACCGGGCCCATGACCTTCGGTGAGATCGCCTACCAGCTCTTGAACCAGACCATGGTCTACCTGCGCGTGGAGTAGGCCCGATGCGTCCGGTTCGACGCCCCCGTCAGCTCGTGGCCGGCGGGGTGAGGAGTCCGGCGACCTTGGTGGCGGGGAAGCGGTAGGCGGTCTTGCAGTAGTCGCACGACAGCTCCACGTCCTCCCCGCCCTCGACGACGGCGCGGAGGTCGTCTGGGCCCAAGGTGGCCAGGGCCGCCAAGACCTTGTCCTCGCTGCACCGACAGCCGTGGTGGAGGGGCTCCGCGGACACCACGGTGTGCGGCTCGTCGCCCAGCAGGGCACCCACCAAGCTAGCCGGCGAGACGTCCATGGCGCCGCGCCGGCGCTCGGGCGCACCGAGGTGGGCCAGGCGCTCCGTCACGCGGGCCACGACCTCTCGGTTCGCGCCCGGCATGATCTGCACCAACCGCGCGCGGACGCGCCACGCAGGCCGCGCCGGGCCGCCCTCCCCCGCCACCTGCTCGTCCACCGGCGCCGCGAAGGCCGCGACGTCACTCGACGCGGCGATCTGCTCGGACGACTGGAGATAGGCCTCCACGGCGGCGGCCACGGCCCGCTCGCCGCCGGTCCCCCGGGGCACCTCCACGGGGACGACGGACTGGTGGAGACGCCCATCGGGCATCTGCCGAGACACCTGCAGCGCGCTGCTGGGTCCAAAGACCACCTCGGCGTCCGGGGAGGCGTCGCCCGGCCGGGCGATGAAGCCGCGCACCAACCCGTCGGGGAAGCTGTCGGCCACGAGGTGGCCCCCCCGCTCCCCGCGCAGGGTCATCTGGATCCTGAGCCCCGGCGCCACGGTCTCTCGCACGAGCACCGCCGCGGCCAGCAGCTCACCGAAGGCGCTCGCCTCGCGCTCGGTGCGAGCGTGGAGCGCGATGGGGATGGCCGCGGCGCGGTCGAGCCCCACGACGACCGCGCGCACGGAGCCCTCGTCGGTGAGGGCGCGCAGGACGACGTCGGACGCCGTGGTCGCGGGGACGGAGAGGGTGGGCGAGGGGGGGAGGCGGCTCGGTTCGTGGTCGCTCATGGCGCCAAGCGTGCGCACCGCGCGCCGGCGGGCAAGGCCGGCCCCCGTGGGCAGCACGAGGCTTGCTCAGGGGGTGGCGTCGGGTAGGATGCGCGGCGCCCGCGGGACACCCAGCCCTCGGGACACCTCGCGCGAGACCTCGGGAGGGCTCCATGACGATGACGAGCAGGATGTCCACGGCCACGCGGGCGCCCGCCCCCGGACGGAGGTCGGCGACGCGCGTCGTCTCGACGGCGCTGTTGGTGGTCTTCGCCGTGACGCTGGGCGCCACGGGGTGCTCCAAGCCCCAACGCAAGCGCGCCCCCAAGCCCGCGCCCAGCGCGCCCACCGCGCCGCCCGAGAGGCACTCCCTCGTGAGCCCCGGCGGCGTGGAGCTCCCAGCGGGCACACCCGAGGGCATCTTGGCGCTGGTGGAGCGGCTGGACCTCCAGCGGACCACCGTGACCTCCAAGCTCATCGCCGCTGGCGCCGAGGCAGCGCCGGCCATGCGGGCGCTCCTGGGGAGCGCGTCCGTGCCGGAACAGCAGGCCGCGCTCGAGTACTTCGCCGCCACCGGGGACCCCAGCGGAGCAGAGGGGGCGGCCAAGGCCCTCGCCAGCGACGTCCCCTCCATCCGCCGGCAGGCGCTGCTGACGCTGGAGCGCATGGGCGCGGCCGGGCGAGCCGACCTGCGCGAGCAGCTCCCCGCCATCGCGGCCCGGTTCCAAGACCCCGATGCGATGGTGCGCTCCCTGGCGATCCGCGTAGCCACGGAGTTGGGTGGCGTGGCGAGCGCCAAGCCCCTCGTGGAGCTCCTGGCCGACCGCGACGAGCAGGTCACGGTGGAGGCCGCGCTGGCGCTGGCCCGTGTCCTCGGAGGAGCGGGGACGGCGGGAGATGGGGCGGCGCAGGCCCCCAAGGGCGACCGGGGGCCGGGGGCCACGAAGGCGCCCTCCGCGTCGCCCGAGCAGCGCGCCGAGGTGGTGGCGGCGCTCGTCAGGCTGGTCCCCTCACCACGCCCCGCCACGGCCATCGGGGCGCTCACCGCGCTGGACGCCCTGGGCGCGAAGCCCCCCGCAAACCTGGTGAGCGCTGCCTCCCACCACGCCGACGAGCGGGTCGCGGTCGCCGCCCTCCGGCTGGCACCGCGGCTGACGCCCGCGGAGGCCGCGGGGATCGTCACCGCCGCCCTGGCGGATCCGCGCCCGGACGTACGCCGGGTCGCGGTAGAGGAGTCCGGGGTGCTCCCCGAGGAGGCGCGCCGGGAGGCCCTCGCCCGCGCCACCGAGGACGCCTCCCCCGAGGTGCGCGCCGCGGCCATCGCGCGCTCCGCTCGGCTGTCCAAAGACCCCGTGGGGGCGCTGCTCGACGCCCTCCGGGACCAGGAGCCCGTCGTGCGCGCCACGGCGGTCCTGGAGCTGGCCAGCGCGGGCCCCCGAGCCAAGAAGCCGCTCGTGGCCCTGCTGGACACGGAGCGAGACAACACGGTCCGCCAGGCCCTCTACCGAGCGGTGAAGCGGCTCCAGGCCCGAGAGGCCGTGCCCCGGCTGGTGGCGCTCCTCCAAGACCCCAAGACCCGCACGACGAACCTCGTGGCCGACGCGCTGGAGGCCCTCACGGGCCAGCGTCTAGGGGACGACGCCCGGGCCTGGCGGCGCTGGCTGGACGGCCAGCAGGCGGACCGGGCGGCCGCGCCCGCCGCTGGGGGCGGCCACGCCAAGTGAGGCGGCGACGGAGGGGCGCCGCCCCGCGCGCGCCCTCGCCCGGGGCTATCTCCCCAGGCGCAGCTTGAGGACGTTCCGCATGGCCTCACCGACGATGCCGCTGGACATCTTGGAGACACCCTGCTCGCGGTCCGGGAAGACGATGGGCACCTCGGTGATGCGGAACCCGGCCTTGTGGGCGCGGTAGGTGAGCTCGATCTGGAAGGCGTAGCCCACGGACGCGATGGCGTCGAGGTCGATGGTCTCCAGGACCTCCCGCCGGAAGCACTTGAAGCCCCCGGTGAGGTCCTTGTACGGCAGCCCCAGGATGAGGCGCGCGTAGAGGTTGCCGCCGCGGCTCGTGAGCTGCCGGGTCCAGCCCCAGTTCTCCGTGCCCCCGCCGGGGACGTAGCGCGAGCCCAGCACGAGGTCCGCGGACTGGGAAGCCCGGAGGAAGTCGGGGATGTACTTGGGCTGATGGCTGAAGTCGCAGTCCATCTCGAACACACGGGGGTAGTCCCGCTCCAGCGCCCACTTGAACCCCGTGATGTAGGCGGTCCCGAGCCCCAGCTTGCCCTCGCGGTGGAGGACGTGCACCCGCTCGTCCTGCTCCGCCCGCCGGTCTGCGATGTCTCCCGTGCCATCGGGCGAGCCGTCGTCCACGACGAGCACGTGGACGTCGGGCTGCACGTCGAACACGGCGTCCAGCAGGCGCTCCAGGTTCTCGGCTTCGTTGTAGGTGGGGATGATGATGAGCGCGCTCGGCGACGGCATCGTGCCCTCCGAGGTCAGAAGTTCTCGGCGTAAAACGAGTCCAGCAGGGCCTGGTGGGCGCGCTCGACGAGCCGACGGCGCAAGCCCAGGGTGGGGGTGACGGTCCCGCTCTCGGGGTCGAGCCCGGTGGGGAGGATGGCGAACTTGCGGATGCGCGCGTGGGGCGCGAGCGTGGCATTCACCCCGTCCACGACGCGCTCCACGGCCGCGTAGACGGCCGGGTGGCGGACCAGGGCCTCGTAGGTGTCCTCGATGCCAGCGTCGGAGGCGTGGCGCGCGAGCGCCTCCGGGTCCAACGTCACCAGGGCGGTGACGAAGCTCCGGCGGTCTCCGTGGACGAGGGCCTGGTCGATGAGCGGGTCCAAGCGCAAGGCCGCCTCGATGGGGCCGGGGGCGATGATCTTCCCCGTGGCCGTGAGGATGATGTCCCGCTTGCGACCCGTGATGGTGAGGTAGCCGTCGGCGTCCACGCGGCCCAGGTCGCCCGTGTGCAGCCACCCGTCCTCCCCCACGGACTGCCCCTCGGGCTGCTCCCCCCAGTAGCCCGGCGTGACCTGGGGGCCCCGCAGGTAGAGCTCACCGTCGTCCATGAAGGCCACCTCGACACCGGGCAAGGGGCGGCCCACGGTCCCATAGCGGTTGTCGCCCGGAGGGTTGATGTGGCTCACGGCGCAGGTCTCCACCAACCCGTAGCCTTGGAGGATCGGGAGCCCACGCTCGTCGAAGAAGCGCCCGGTGGACGCGGCCAGCGGGGCGGCGCCGGAGATGGCGAAGCGGACGCGCCCGCCGAAGATCTCGCGCATGGGGTCCTTGACGAGCTTGTTGGCGATGAGTCGCTTGACGCCCTCCAGCAGCTCCCCCTCCGCCACGTCCAGCGACCAGTCCGCGAGGAGGCGGTGGACGATGGAGGCCGCCTCTTGCTCGGCCCCGAGATCCGCCTGGAGCTTCTCGAACAGCCGCGGGACGCTGCAAAAGAAGGTGGGCTTGTAGACCCGCGCGTCGTCCAAGACGGTCCGATAGGCCCGAGCGAAGGCGGTGGGGAAGCCCGCGAGGAGCCCCGCGACCGCCGCGATGCGGCCGAATGCGTGGGCCAGCGGGAGGTAGAGGAGCTGGAGGTCGGACGGCCCCACGCCGAGGACGTCCGCGAGCCCTCGCGCCGCCCCCAGGTGGTTCCCATGCGTGAGGCGCACGCCCTTGGGCCGCCCGGAGGTCCCCGGCGTGAAGGCGAGGAGCGCCAGATCCTCGCTCCCAAGCGCGTAGGTGCGTCGCGCCACCTCGGGCGCCACATCGGGCAGCGCGTCCTCGCCTCGATCGCGGAGCCTGGCGACGCTGGACACCTCGCGCAGGGGCCCACGCTCGGCCCCGGCGTCTCGCGCGAGGTCTGCCAACAGGAGCCGCTCCCCGCGGCAGCTCTCCCCCTCCACGTCCACCGCGAACAGGTGCGTGAGGCCCAGCTCGGACGCGGGCGCCCCCACGAGCTTGGCGAGTTCCACCGGCCCGTCGGCGAGGACCACGCGCGCGCCCGCGCCGCCGATGATGAGGCGGTAGGTCTCCGCCGTCTCCAGGGGGAAGACGGGGACGGGGACGGCGCCCGCCATGAGGACCGCCATGTCCAGCCACAGGTGCTCCACACGGGTGCTCAGCGCCAGGACCACGCGATCGCCGGGGGCCACGCCCGAGGCCACGAGCCCCGCGGCGAGCACCCTGGACCGCCGCTCCCACTCGGACCAGGTCGTGGACACGACGGTGTTCCCGTGACGGTGCAGGGTCGCCACGCCGTCCGGGGTCGCTGCTGCCCGTTCGCGCAGCAGCGCGGGCAAGGTCGCGGGGAGGCCCGAGGGACCGCTGGAGGGTGGCGACGCCATGGGAGGGCGACCATGCCACCCGCCCTTGGGCCGGTCAATGCGCGCCCCATTCTTTGACGGGCCGCCCTCCGGGCGCGATCGTGCGCGGGTGTCGGCAGGACGCACCATGCGACGCACCAAGCGCGCCGCGGCGCTCGGCTTCGTGGCCGGGATCGTCTACCTGGCCGCGGGTGGAGAGCTCCCGTCGCTGGGCGAGCCCTCGTCCACCCCCCCGCCCCCCCCCGTGGCGCCGGTCGTGCTGCCCATGCACCCCCGCGCCCGCGTGCCCGAGCGGCTCGCCTCGGCGCTCAAGGAGCCGCGAAACCCATCCGCGCGGCCCGCACCGAGCCCCTCGCCGTCGTCGCGCACCGGCTGGGCCATCCCGGCCGGGCTCGTGGACGTCGCCCAGGCCCAAGAGGCCCAGGGGCGGCTACGTCAGGTCCTCGCGGATGGGACCCAGATCGAGCTGACGCTCAGGCCGTCCCTCCAGCGCGCCGCCATGACCGCGCTGCGCAAGTACCGCGTGGAGTACGGGGTTATCGTGGTCGTCGCGCCCCACACGGGAGATCTCCTGGCCCTCGCCGAGTACGCGGACGGGCGACCCGACCTGCGCCAGATGGCCCTCCAAGGGGATGGGCCGGCGGCCAGCGTCTTCAAGATCGTCACGAGCGCGGCGCTCATCGACGAGGCGGGCCTCACACCGGCGAGCGAGATCTGCACCCACGGGGGCCAGCGCTTCCTCACCCTCGCACACCTGGACCCCGACCCCCGCCGCGACCGCAAGTGCACGACCCTCGCCGACGCCTTGGGCCAGTCCAACAACGTCGCCTTCGCGCGCTGGGCGGACCAGCACCTCACGCCGGCGTCCCTCCAGGCGGTCGCCGAGCGGTTCCTGTTCAACCGCTCCATCCCCTTCCTCTGGACGGTGGGCGTGAGCCAGGCGCAGCTCCCCACGGGCTCGCGCCTGGGCTTCGCCAAGTCCGCCGCGGGCTTCGTGGGGACGACCCTCAGCCCCCTGCACGCGGCCCTCATCGCCGCCGCGATCGCCAACCGCGGGGTGATGATGACCCCCCGCCTGGTAGCGCGGGCGACGCGGGGCGGCCAGACGCTGTACGAGGCGCAGCACGCCCAGCTCGCCAAGGTGCTCTCGCCCGAGACGGCGCGCGCCCTGGCCCAGATGATGGTCCACACGACGACGGGGGAGGGCACGGCGGCGCGCTTCTTCATGCGGCGCAAGCGGCCGCGCATCCGAGGGCTCACGGTGGCCGGCAAGACGGGCAGCCTGTCGGCCCGGGGCGGTCCGGCCCGGCACTACTCGTGGTTCGTGGGGTTCGCGCCGGCGGAGCGGCCCGAGATCGCGCTCGCGGCGCTGGTGGTAAACGGGGAGACGTGGACCACGAAGGGCGCGGTCCTGGCCCGAGAGGTGCTCACGGCGTGGAACGACGAGCGACGCGCCGCGGCCCGCAAGGCACGCCAGGACGCGCGTCGCCGGGAGCGCGAGGCGACGAAAGCCAAGAGGCGACGCGCCCACCCCTGAGCCCACGCGCCCCCTCGCCAGAGCAACTACCCAGAACCCTCATCGAGCCCGAACAGGCGCCGCGCGTTGGCCGCCGTGGCGCGGGCCACGACGTCGGGCGGCTCCTCGCGCACGCGCGCCAGGGCCGCCACGACCTCGGGGAGCCAAGCCGGACGGTTGGGCTCGCCCCGGTGGCTCGGGGGCGGCTGGTCGGGGCTGTCGGTCTCCACGAGGAGGCGCTCCAGCGGGACGACCCGCGCGGCCTCGCGCACGCGGCGGCGCCTGGGGTCGGCCACGGCCGCGCCGAAGGAGATGTGCAGCCCCGCGGACACGAAGGCGCGGGCGAGGGCGGCGCTCCCCGACCACCCGTGGGCGACGCCCCGGAGCGCCCGGCCGGGCGCGGAGAGGTCGCGCAGCACGCCGAGCACGCGGTCGTGAGCCCGGACGACGTGGAGGACGACGGGGAGGCCCAGGGCGCCCGCGAGCTGGAGCTGGGCGCGCAGGCAGCGAGCCTGAGCCTCGTCGGCCGCCTCGGCGCTCGCGACTCCTCCCTGGGCCCCTCCTCGGTAGGCGTCCACGCGCCGAGAGCGGTCCCAGCCCAGCTCCCCGAGCCCAACCGGGTGACCGGGTGTCCCAGGGGGGTGGCGGGCCAGGTGGGCGCGGAGGGCGGCGAGCAGCGCCTCGCAAGCCGCGGGGCTCGCGGCCGACGCGGCCACCCAGGGGTGGACTCCGTAGACCGGGGACACCGCCGGGGAGCGGGCGGCGAGCGCGGCCTGCTGCTCCCAGTCGGCCGGGGTCCCGCTGGCGAGGACGAGGCGGCTCACGCCCGCGCGGCGGGCCTCGGCGAGGGCCTCCTCGGGGCCTCCGGGGAGGCGGGGATCGGTGAGGTGGCAGTGGGCGTCCACGAGGCCCGCCGGGAGGCCACCGCGCTCGCCCTCCGGGACCGGCCCGCCCGGTTTCACCGCGCGCGGAGGGATCGGGTCTGAGCCATGGGGTAACGGGGCGCCGCCTCGTTCACCCAGGCGGCGAAGTCCATGAGGTCCCCGCGGACGGCGTCCTGGGCCCGTCGCAGCCCGCCGTCATCGCCCTCGTCCCAGGCGGCGAGGGCCTGGCGGAGCGTGTCCTTGGCCTGGTCGCGCAGGTGGCCGGCGCGCGGCTCCAGGCGTGGGAGGTCACCCAGGCAGCGCACGGCCTCCTCGGCCTCCTCCGCATCGAAGTCTCGGACCACGGCCGGCTGGACGTGCTCGATCCAGCAGCTCACCGCGCGATCCAGGTCCTCGCCGCTCCCGTTGGGGAGGTTCCACAGCATGGCGCCGAAGGCGAGGGCGGTCCCGCCGACGACGCCGGACGTGACGAGCATGAGGACGATGGCGCCCAGGCGCCTGAGGGGCACCTTCGTGAGGAGGAAAGCCAGAGCCGCGCCCGTCGCGAACCCCACGCCGTGGGCGACGTTGTTCACCATGGGCGACGAGAGCCCCAGCAGGGCGTTGAGCACGACCAGGAAGAGGACCTGCGTGCTCCAGGGATGCCGGAGGTTCCCGTCCACGAGCCACCGTCGGACCAGGATGGCGCCCATGAGCCCCGAGACGCCGCCGGAGGCCCCTCCCCCGCCGAGGTGGGCGAAGTAAGAGCCCACGAAGCCCAGGATGCCGCTCGCCAAGAAGGTGAGGAGCATGAGGCGCCCGCCGAACTCCGCCTCGACCATGCGCCCCACCTGCCAGGTGAGCACGGCGTTGAAGGCGAAGTGGACGAGGCCCAGGTGGAGGAAGATGGCCGTGACCACGCGCCACCACTGGCCGGCGGCCACGGCACCGTTGTCCTGGAGTCCCAGGCGATAGAGGACGCCCACGTCGGGCGTGAGGATCTCGAAGCCGCCCTGGGCCGGGTGCACGCCGCCCACGGCGAGGGCCGCCATGAACAGGAAGGCGAAGATCCCCACGAGCCACGCGGAGACGCTCCCCACGACCCCGCCCCCCGTGTTGGCGCCCGCGGTGAGGCGCCGCAGGCGGACGCTGAGCTTACGGTTGTCGGCGCCGCAGTAGGGGCACACGTCGTCCACGCCCATGAGCTTGCCGCACTGGGCGCACAGCTTCGGTCGCTTGCTCAAGGGGCCTCGTGTCTCAGGGGATGCAGCTCATGAAGACGCCGCCGTCCACGCAGGTCCCGGGCGACCACTTGGCCCCGTTCGCCGCGGGGACCGTGGAGTGCTTGACGAAGTCCCCGGAGCCCTCCGGGTCGCGGACCCAGGACTCGGTAGCGCTGGTGTAGGTGGCGGTGTCCACCGGGGCCCCGAGGGCGTCGTGGATGGCGACGCTGTCGCCGCCGTTGTTGAGCGACAAGGACTTGTCGGCGGCGAAGACGATGGCGCTCGTGGGGTCGATGACCAGGGAGCACGGATCCTTGCACGGCCCGAAGAGGACGATGGCCTCCTTGGCGGCCAGGCAGGTCCCCTGGGGGAAGGTGTGGACGACGGTGGTGGCCGGCGTGCCGGTAAGGACGGTCACCCCGGAGAGGTCGAGCGTATCGGAGGTCACGTTGACCAGCTCCAGGAACTCGTCTTGGGTGGCGCTGTAGGTGCCATCGCCGTTGATGTCGTTGCCGTCGGGGTTGGCGAGGATCTCGTTGATGACGAGCTCCTTGGAGGCCGGCGGGAGACCGCAGGCGGGCGTGGTGTCCGAGCCGGTGGCGTCGGCGTCCGCGGCCACGTCGTCCGTCGCGTCGCTCGTCCCGGCATCGGTCGCGTCCCCGATGACATCCCCACCGGCGGCGTCCGTGGAGGTGTCGTCCCATGGACCCGCGTCGCTCGCGTCGCTCGTCGGCGCGTCCCCCGCGGTGTCGTCTCCGTCGGCGACGTCTCCGGCGTCGGGGCCCTCGTCCGGCGTGGGCGAGGCGGCGCAGTCGGGGAAGTCGTTCCCGTTCTGGCACCGGCCGGGGCTCATGGGGGCGCCTCCGCTGAGCGGCGCCTCGGAGTGCTTCACGAAGCTGGCGGTGGGGAGCATGTCCGTCTCGCGCACGAGCGACTGGTCGTCGCCGCCCTCGGAGCCGTAGGTGAGGGAGTCGAGCACCGTCCCGTCCGCGCTCCGGAGCAGGGCCAGATCGCCGCTGTTGTTGAGGCTCAGGCTCTTGCCGGCCCCGAGCACGATGGCCGCACCGAAGTCCCCACCGCCCGTGTACGCGCCGAAGAGCACGACCGCCTGGTTGGGGGCGACGCAGGTCTTGGGAAAGGTGAACTTGAGCCCCGTCCCGTCGTGGTACTCCATCCCGTCGAGGTCGATGGTGTGATTCGAGAGGTTCACGATCTCCAGGTACTCGTCGTCGTTGTTGGGGAGCCCGTCCTGGTTGGGGTCCAGGGTCCCTGGGTCGGCCATGACCTCGTTGAGCAGCAGATCGCCGAGCTGGGGCCCGGGGGCGTCGCAGGAGATCACCTCGGCCCCGCCGCCGTCGCCCGAGGCGTCCTGGTCCCCGTCGGGCTGGCCGCTCCCGGTGCAGTCCGGGAAGTCGTTCCCGTTCGCGCACTTGCCAGGCGACGCGGGTCCCACCCCCACCTCCGAGTGGCGGGCCCACTGCCCGTTGGGGTCGAGCTGTGGTGACAAGGTGATGGACTCGTCGTGGTTCGCTTCGTCGCCGTAGGTGTGGCTCTGGGACACCTGCCCGTTGACCAGGAGGGAGACCGTCCCGCCGGAGTTCGTGAGGCCCAGGCTGGCCTCCGTCCCGAAGAAGACGCGGGCCTCCCAGGGGTCCAGGCAGCGCGCGCCCAGGTTGAAATCGTGCGCCGAGGAGGTCTGGACGCGGATGGCCGCGTTGAGGATCCCCACGCGGCGCCCGGACACGTTGACGATCTCCACGAACTCATCGCCCTTGGAGTCGGCGGTGCCGTCGCCGTTGATGTCCAGACCGCCGGGGTCGGCGAGGATCTCGTTGAGCACCAGGTCCCCCGGCTCGGCCGGCGGGCAGTCCAGGCTCACGTCCACGAGGGCGTCTCCCCCGAGGTCGCCGGCCACTGCGGGGTCCAGGGCGCACAAGCCCAACCGGCAGATCCGCCCGGTGGGGCAGTCCAGGTCGGTCTTGCACGAGTCATCGGAACAGCCGACCGCGCTGAGGGCGGCCGCAGCTCCCAGGAGCCCTAGAACGGCGGAGACTTGGCGGCGCATGGGGGCCTCATGAGGCGAAGGTGCGAGAGGGCGACGGGGAGTCCGCGCGGGTTCCGCCCCGGGCCCGTCCGAGCCAAACGTAGCCAGGGGCTACCGCCGGGGTCAACCGAGCTCGCTCAAGCGCTCCGCCCACTGGGCTGCGTCCGCGAGGCCCAGCCGCTCCCCCAAGCTGATGGCTCGCTGGAGCTCGGCGATGGCGGCCCCCACGTCGCCCAGCTCGTGGCTCAGCTCCGCGGCGGCGGCGAAGAGTTGGGCGGCGGCCTCGTCCCGCCTCGCCTGGGCAGCGGCCTGGGCACGCTCGGCGAGGATCTCGTGGGCGCGCTCCACGAGCCCCCCCATGGCCACGTGCGCCGCCAGGGCGATGACGTCGACGGTCGGGGCCCCCGCCGGCCCGCCGCCCGCGAGAATGTCCGCCACCTCTTGCGCCAGCGCCGGGCGCTCCTGGGACTCGAAGCGCGTGGCCAGCACGAGGGCCTCGCCGATCCCCTGCTCGTAAGCCCGCACGTCGCCCAGGTCGCGCTTCACGCGGGCCAAGGCCACACCGCGCTGAACGAGGAGCCCGGGGGCCTCGATGGCCACGGCGAGCTCCAAGGCGCGCTCGTGGGCCCGGGCCGCGTCGCGCAGCGCGCCCACCCGTTCGAAGGATCGAAGCGCTTCCGCCGCGAAGTCATCGGCCGCCGGGAGCTGCCCCGCGGCCTCGTAGTACCGCGACAGCGCGAGCAGCGCGTGCCCCAGGAGGCGCTCGTTGCCGGACTCACGCGCCACGGCGGTGGCGCGCTCGGCGGCGGCCAAGGGCAGGGCGGCGTCCCCGCTCGACTCCAGGCTCGCCGCGACGCCCAGGAGCCCGGGCACGGCCAAGATCCAGTCGGGGCTCCCGGCGAGAGCCTCCGCGCCGGCGACCCACCCTTGGGTGGCGGCGTGGAGCTCGCCCCGCGCGGCGGCCAGCGCGGCCTTCGCGAGGAGCACGCGCCCCTCCATGGACGGCCCCATGGGCCGCCGCGGGAGGGCCCGGAGGCGGGCCTCTGCCTCGGAGAGCTCGTCCTCCCCCACCCACGCGAGGGCCTCCCCCGCGAGGGCGTCGTAGCGGACGGAGTCGGCCTCCGCGACGTTCCCCAGGAGGCGCCAGTCGTCGATGGCCTGCACCCAGTCTCTTTGGAGGAGGCGCAGGACGGCCCGGCTGCGGAGGGCCACCGCCAAGAGGGGTCGGGCGCCCCGCGCGGCCGCCAGCTCGTGGGCCTCCTCGGCGGCGGTCTCCGCCTCGCCGTAGGCGCCGGTGTGAGCGTGGGCGGCGGCCAGGTGCCCCAAGAGGGTGGCGCGCTCCAGCTCATCGCCCTGGGCGTCTTCCAGGGCCCCTTCCAGCAGGACCACGGCCTCGGCCGCCTCGCGCGCCCCCAGCAGCCCGCGCGCCTGGTCGACGAGCGCCTTGAGATCCACGGACACCACGGCCTAGCTCAGGGCGTCTCGGGTCTCGATGATGCGCGAGATGAGGCCGTACTCGAGCGCCTCCTCGGCGTCCATCCAGTAGTCGCGCTGGGTGTCCTTCTCCACGCGCTCCAGGGGTTGGCCGGTGGCCTCGGCGAGCATCTGGTTGATGCGGTCGCGGGTCTTGAGGATCTCCCGGGCGGTGATCTCGAGGTCGCTGGCCGGACCGAAGACGTTCCCCGGGATGAGGGGCTGGTGGATGAGGAAGCGCGTGTGCGGGAGCGACACCCGGTCCTCCTTGGGCGCACCGAGCAGCGTCACGGTGGCGATGGAGGCGGTGAGCCCCACGCACACGACCCGCACGGGCGGCCGGATGAAGCGCATCATGTCGTAGATGGCGAACCCATCGGACACCGAACCCCCAGGGCTGTTCTGGAGGATGGTGATGGGCGCCTGGGGGTCGTCGGCCTCGAGCACGGTGAGGGCCTCGATGACCCGGCGGCTGAGCTTGCCATCCACGGCGCCGAACAGGGGCACCGTGCGGGTCTTGAGGAGGCGGGCGAACAGGCCGTCCCGATCCCGCTCCTCGGCGTCCTGGGCCATGGCCACGGCCGCCGTCTTGGGCGAGGTGGGGAGCTGGGGCTTGGGGGTCATGGGCATGATGGGAGCCTCCTCCGCGGAAGACGGGCGGTGGGTGCCCCGCGCAGTCGAGCAGCGCGTGTTGGGCGCCGAGCGACCTACCACGGGCCCCACGAACCGGGCAACCTCACGCCCTCGTCCCCGATCCGCCACCTACTCTGGGATTCGGCTTTGGAGCCCGCGTGTGGGCG
>CAYZID010000150.1:0-14554 GCA_964478315.1 uncultured Myxococcales bacterium
GCCCACACGCGGGATCCAAAGCCGAATCCCAGAGTAGGTGGCGGATCGGGGGCGGAACCCGGACCTGGACAGGGCGGCTCCCAAGGCGTAGGGATGCGCCACCTACTTGCGCGCGCGGGCTCCCACCTCACGAGGTCTCGCCAGCCGCCGCGGCCCCGACCGTCGGAGCTCCGCGGCCTCCACGGCACCCGCGCTCCCTCCTCTGGACCTCCTGCTTGTCCCTTTCGTCTGGTTTCTCCTCGCTCGGCCTCTCCGAGCCCCTCCTGCGCGCCGTCGAGGCCGCTGGCTACACCACCCCCACCCCCATCCAGGCCCAGGCGATCCCGCCGCTCCTGGACGGGCGCGACGTCCTGGGATGCGCCCAGACGGGCACCGGCAAGACGGCGGCCTTCACGCTCCCGGTCCTGCAGCACATCGCCGCGCACCCACCGGCACCCGGCCGCCGCTCCGGCCCGCGCCCCGTCCGCGCGCTCGTGCTCACCCCCACCCGCGAGCTGGCCGCCCAGATCGACGAGAGCGTCGCCACCTACGGGCGCTACCTGAGCGTCTCCCACACCGTCCTGTTCGGCGGCGTGAAACAAGGGCCCCAGGTCCAGCGCCTGCGCCGCGGCGTGGACGTCCTGGTGGCTACCCCGGGGCGCCTCTTGGACCTCGTGGGCCAGGGCTACGTAGACCTGAGCAGCGTGGAGTTCTTCGTCCTGGACGAGGCCGACCGCATGCTGGACATGGGCTTCATCCACGACGTCCGGCGCGTCCTCAAGGTCTTGCCGCCGCGACGCCAGAACCTGCTGTTCTCGGCCACCATGCCCAGCTCCATCGTCCGGCTGGCGGGCAGCTTCCTGTCCGCCCCCGTTCGGGTCGAGGTCACCCCCCAGGCGACCACCGTGGACAAGATCCAACAGAGCGTCATGTTCTGCGCTCGACCGGACAAGCGGCGCCTCCTCGCCCGCCTCATCCACGAGCGAGGCGTGGAGAGCGCCATCGTCTTCACGCGCACCAAGCACGGCGCCAACCGGCTCGTGGGTCAGCTCGAGCGCGAGGGCATCCAGGCCGCCGCCATCCACGGCAACAAGAGCCAGGGGGCGCGGACGCGCGCGCTCAGCGGGTTCAAGGACGGGACGATCCCCATCCTCGTGGCCACCGACATCGCCTCGCGGGGCATCGACGTGGACGGCGTGAGCCACATCTTCAACTTCGACCTGCCGAACGTCCCCGAGAGCTACGTCCACCGCATCGGCCGCACGGCCCGCGCCGGGCGCGAAGGTGTGGCCATCGCCTTGTGCGACGAGACCGAGGGCGCGCTCCTGCGAGACATCGAGCGCCTCATCGGCCGGGAGATCTCCGTGGACGAGGACCACCCCTGGCACCTCCCCACCGCCATCCCGCCCGCGGCCTCCCCGCGAGGCGCCGGGCGTCGCACGCCCCCGAGCCGCGGAAGCCGCAGCGGGGTCCGGAGCCGCCGCCGGGGCCGTGGCGCAGGCCGCACCGGCGAGGCCAGCGGCTCCCCCCCGCGCGCGGCCCAGCCTGGCCCCGGCGGGCATGGGGAGGCCAGCCCACCCCCGCGGCGGCGTCCCCGCCAGCGCCGCAAGATCGCCCGCGACTGAGCGCGCGCCGGCCGCGCCCGCTCAGCCGTGCTTCGCCCCGCCCCCAGGCCCCATCACGGGGCCAGGGAGTTCACGAGGGCGTGGGCGTCGGCGAGCACTTGGTGGATGAGGGCCGGGGGGACCTGAGGGGCCTGGGCCAAGCCCTGGGCGCGCAGGACCGCGCCGGCCGTCTCCACGGTGGCGAGGCCCTTGGGGACCAGCTCGCCATAAAGCCACACCGCCAAGGAGGACAGCTCGGGCGCGCTGGGGCGCTGCGCCAGGTGAGCCAGCGCCGACGCCATGGCCTCCGTCGCCAGGCGCGCCGTGGCCGCGCCGTCCTCCTCGCGCAGCCGCTCGGCCTTGGCGAGCTTGTCCTGCGCCGCCGCCACCAGCGGCGGGACCTCCTCCTCGTCCTCCGACGGCCCCAAGACCACCTCCGCCTCTCCGCCCGCGAAGATGCCCCCCCGGGCGCCCCCCAACACGCGCTGGAGGTTCGCCCAGGTGTCCCGCTCCACGACCGCCACGTCCACCGGCGACTCCAACGCCTCCACGCGGCCGAGCGCCTCCTCCGAGGCGCCCACCGTCACGCACACCAGCCCCCCGGACACCGCCAGCACGCGGTCCAGGTGCCCGCCCAGGGCGCGCTTGATCTCGCCGAGGAGCGGCCCCAGGTCGTAGCCCCGCTCCTCGTCGTGGAGCGGCGCCACGGCGCCCGGGACCTCGCCCTCGGCCTCGGGCGCGGCGGCGTCTTCCGGGGGCGCTTGGGGTGCCACCTCGGGCTCTCCCTCGGCGGGCTCCTCGGGCGTGGGCGCCGCCTCGTCCGCGACCCCAGCCTCGGCGCCGCTCGGCTCCTCCTCGTCCGCGGGCTGCGGCTTCTGGGCGAGGGTCTTGTCCAACGCCTCCAGCGCCGTGGACAGGGCCTTGTCCGTGAGCCCCACGACGTCCACGCCGGACTCGTCGTCGAAGACGCCCTGGAAGACCCCGCGCTTGGTCTGAACCAGCGAGGCCACGTGGGACTCGTAGGAGTTGGCCGCCAGGATCTGAATCGCCAACACCGGCCTGGACTGCCCCCGCCGGTGCACCCGCCCGATGCGCTGGTCCAGCGTCGCCGGGTTGTAGGGCAGCTCCATGTTGATGACCACCGACGCGTTCTGGAGGTTGAGCCCCTCCTTGCCCGCGTCGGTCGTGATGAAGACGCGACACGCCGGGTCCTTGCGGAACCGCTCGAACAGGGCCCGCCGCTTGGCCGTGGGGATGGCCCCGTGGAGCCGCTCGAAGCCCAACCCCAGCTCCTCCACGACCGCCTGGACCATGCGCGTCATGCGCTCCCACTGGCTGAAGATGACGACCTTCTCGCCCCCCTCCACGGCCAGCTCCTGGAGCAGCGTCTTGAGCTCGTCCAGCTTGGGCGACCCCTCGGCCATGCGCTCGGGCTCCACCAGCCCCGCGGCGTTGCAGGCCATGCGCGCCGTCTGGAGGGCCGCCAGCAGGCGGTGCTGCTCGGTGGGGGTCAGGGGCCGACGCTGGCGGATGCGGGCGAGCTGGCTCGCCGCCTTGAGGGCGCTGGAGTGCTGGGCTCGCTGCGTCGGGCTCAGGGCCACCTCGTGGCTCTTGTGGGTGATGGGCGGGAGCTGGTCGAGGACCACGGCGCGCGTGCGCCGGAGCATGACCGGCCGCAGCCGCTGGCGCAGCTCGCTGAGGTTCCAGTTGGAGATGGCGTGCCCGCGCTCGTCCAGCACGTGGTACTTCTTCATGAACAGCCACAGCGGCCCCAGGACGTGGGGGTCCACGACCTGCATGACGCTGTAGAGGTCCTCCAGGCGGTTCTCCAGCGGCGTGCCCGTGAGGACGAAGGCGAACCGCGTCTGGATGGCCTTCACGTCCGTCGCCGTCTTGGTCTTCCAGTTCTTGATGCGCTGGGCCTCGTCCAAGATGATGAGGTCCGGTCGCAGCGCCTGGTTGATGACCGCCCGGTCGTTCCGCACGAGCTCGTAGTTCGCGATGCTGATGGGCGTCGCGTTCCGATACTGCGCCCGGCGCGCCTCGGCGCGGCCCTCGATGACCTGGCAGGGGATGTCGGTGAAGCGCCGCACCTCGGCGGCCCACTCGTGCTTGAGCGACGCCGGGCACACGACGAGGGTCCGCTGCACGCCGCCGTGCTCCATGAGGACGTGGGCCGCGACGATGGCCTGGAGGGTCTTGCCGAGCCCCATGTCGTCCGCCAGGAGCGCCCGCCCCTGGCCGGCGAGGAAGGCCACGCCCTCGACCTGGTAGGGCGACAGCTTGGCGCGTATGCCGGGCACGTGACCGCCGGAGCGCTCCAGCTCCTCGCGGAGCGCCTTGGAGCGCGCGTCGCGCGCGGCGGCGTCCAGCTCGCGCTGGGCGAAGGCGATGGCCTCCTCGCCCACGTGGAGCCCCTCGCCGCCGTCCAGCAGCCCGGCGAGCGCGCGGTTGGCCCGGAGGCGCTGGAGGACATGGAACAGCTCCCCCGGCCCTCGCCCGCGCAGAAAGCCCTGGGCGTCGAACTCGGCGTCCAGCGCCGCCGCCAAGGCAGGCTCTGCGTGGGGCGTCCGGCGGAGCCGCACGCGCGGCTCTCCCGGGGCGTCCCAGTCCACGTAGACGACGGGCATCTTCGGCGCCGTTCGCGCCGCCTTCTTGCCCTTGCGGCCGGCCTTCCGCCGCTTCTTGTGGATCTTGTGCAGCACGGCCTCGATGTGCTTGCAGGTCCCCAGGAGGTTCGTGGCGAAGTCCGGGCACGAGCAGAAGTTGATGCGCTCGGAGGTGGAGCGAATCACGACCTTGTAGGGCACGCGCGAGGCGCCGCTCGGGTTGGCGGACTGGGCCCGCCACTCGCCGAAGTCCAGGTCACCCGCCACGTGCTCCACGCGGACGGTGGTGCGCCCGCGCTGGCGGCGCTCTGCGATGGCGCGCTCGGCGTCGTCCGCGAAGTCCTGGGGCGGCGCGGCTTCGCGGTCCGCGAAGGCGGCCAGCGCGGCGACGGCGTGGTGGCACATGCCTCGCCGCGCGCGCCGGCGCCGGGACGCGGGCGGTTGCTCCTCGTCCTCGCGGCACTCGCAGACGGCCTCGAGCCCGCCGTCGTCCCGGGCGAGGATCTCCACGCGGTAGTCGGGGCCCCGCTCGTCCTCCACGACGGCCCACACCTCGCCGTCGTCCAGCCCGAGCTCCTTCACGCGGTTGTCCTTGGCGTACTGGAGCCCTCGCTGCACGACCTCCGGCCACGCGAGCCGCCCCAGCTCGTCGGCGTCCAAGACGAAGCGCGGGTCCACCTCGCTCTCCGCCCCTACCTCGGCCGCGCCACCGCCAGCTTCACCCCGTCGCACCACGTCGTCCTCCTGCCGTTCGCCGCTGCCCGCGTCGCCCGCCGGCTCGGCCCGTGCGCCAAGCCGGCGCCCCGCCAAGCCCGCCAGCCTCGTACCACGTCCCCGCCGGACCGAGAACCCCGCCCCGCGCCCAAACGCGGCCTCCTGCGCCTCGGTCCGCAGAGCAGGTGGCGGATCGGGGCCCGCACTCGGAAGGACGCGGAGCCTAAGCGATGCGCGCGTTGACACTGGCGGGGGCCTCTCCTATGGTCCCGGCCGGTCCGCACGACGGCGCGCGGCCCCCAACCGGCGCGCTCGTCGCCCAGGCGGCTCGGCAGCGCCCTCGGAGTGCACGTGCTGAACACCCAGCCCCTCCCGATCCCCTCGCGACGCCTCCTGGGGCTGCTCGCGCGGGCGCTCGTGTTCCTGGGGTTGGCTACCTGGGGCACCGCGGCCTGCGGCAGCGAAGCCGTGTGTCCCACCGGGACGCAGGGAGATCCCTGCCGCCCCATCACCGATCTCGGCTCCCAACCGGAGCTGCCCACCGCGGCCGACACCTCGCTCGGGGTGTGGGACGCCCTCGGAGCAGACGCCCAGGACACCGGGTCCCAGGCCGACGCTCCCACCACGAACCAAGACTCGAACACGGAGACCCAGGGTACGGATACCGCCGCCGGCGACGCCCCCGCAGACGCCCCCGACGACACCGCGAGCCAGCCCGATGAGGGAGACGGCGACGCGGGAGACACGGGAGGCGACACGGGGACCGGCGCCGACATCCAGGCGGACACCGCGCCCGACGCCACAACCGACACAACCGGGGACACCCCCGCGCCCGCGGACAGCGCGCGCGCAGAAGGTGCAGCGACCCGAGCCCGCGTGGCGGCCCTCTTGGGGCCCCCGGGGAAAGCCGGAGGCGCGCGCGCCCCGCGGCTCGCCCACACGCCGGCGCGAAGGTCGTCCCACCGAGGCTAGAAGCATGATTCACAGCCCCCTCCCGTCGCGGATCGCGGCGATCGCGGCGCGGCCACGGCCGCACCACCCTCGCTCGCGCCCGCTCGGTCCGGGTTCTGCATCACGCTGCTAGAGGCCCCTGCAAAGCCTCGCCGCTGCGCGTATCCGTCCCGGCGCCCCGTCGTCCTGCCGCCCGTGCCCCCTTGAGGTGCGGGTCGCGGAGGACGCATGTCCCCAGCGGAGAGACCCATGGGTGAGAAGCTCCTGATCAACGTCGCCGTCGAGGAGACGCGCCTGGCCCTCGTGGAGGGCGGCCGCATCAAGAACCTCGAGATCGACTCGGCCCGCCTGGAGGAGTCCAAGGGCAACATCTACAAGGCGGTGGTGCACCGGGTGAACCCCAGCCTCCAGGCCGCCTTCGTGGACTACGGCGCCGAGAAGCAGGGCTTCCTGCCGGTGGGCGAGATCCACGACCGCTACTACCCCGAGGAGGTGCGCGGCCAGCGCGTGCCCATCCAGCAGATCCTCAAGAACGGCCAGGAGCTCATGGTCCAGGTCGTCAAGGACGAGATCGGCAACAAGGGCGCCGCGCTGACGACCTTCGTCTCCATCCCCGGGCGCTACCTCGTCCTCATGGGCCAGTCCACGAAGACCGGCATCTCGCGTCGCCTCCCCTCCGACGAGCGCCAGCGCCTCAAGCGCATCATCGACAACCTTCCCGTCCCCGAGGGCTTCGGCCTCATCATCCGCACCGCCGGCGTGGAGCGCGAGGAGGACGAGCTCGCCCAAGACCTCGCCTACCTCAAGCGCCTGTGGGAGAGCCTCGAAGAGCGCTTCCGCGAGCTCAAACGCCCCGGCCTCATCCACCGCGAGCGCTCCATCGCGCTGCGCTTCCTGCGCGACTACGCCTCCCCCGATTGGGAGGAGATCCTCATCGACGACGACGAGGTGGCCGAGGAGGTGCGCAACTTCGCGACGATCCTCCTCCCCGAGCTCCACCGCCGCGTCAAGGTCTACGACGACCCCACGCCGCTGTTCTCGCGCTACCAGCTCGAAGACCAGATCGAGGACATCTTCGCCCGCCGCATCGATCTCCCCTCGGGCGGCTACCTCATCATCGACCAGACCGAGGCCCTCGTCTCGGTGGACGTGAACTCCGGGCGGGTCAAGACCGACGACATCGAGCAGACGGCCCTCACGACGAACCTGGAAGCCGCCGCCGAGGTCGCCCGCCAGCTCCGCATCCGCGACCTGGGCGGCCTCATCGTCATCGACTTCATCGACATGCGCGAGCGCGCCAACAACCGCAAGGTCGAGGAGGCCGCGCGCGACGCCTTCGCCGACGACAAGGCCAAGGTCAAATACACGCGCATCAGCGACTTCGGGCTCATGGAGGTCAGCCGCCAGCGCCTCAAGACCTCGCTCCTGCGCGGCAGCTTCATCCCGTGCTCCCACTGCGGCGGCACCGGGATGATCCGCTCCACCCAGTCCAGCGCCCTCTACATCCTCCGGCGCACCAAGGAGACCGTCCTCCGGGGCGCCTACATCCACGCCTCCGCCAAGCTCCCGGTGGAGCTGGCCAACTACATCCTCAACCGCAAGCGCCGAGACCTCGTGGAGCTGGAGCGCCAGTCCCACACGACCATCGAGGTCCACGGCGCCCCCGACTGCCCCCCCAACAAGGCCTTCCTGGAGGTCCTCACCAGGCCCAGCCACGGCAAGCTGCCGCGCCGCGTGCTCCACACCTTCGACCTCGTGCGCAGTGAGGTCGAGAAGCGCGACCTCGCCCCCGACGACGACTTCCTCGCCCAGGCCGCCGAGGCGCGGGGCGTGTCCTTCACCAGCGACGAGCTGGACGAGGTCTACCGCAAGCTCGACGCCGAGATGGCCGTGGACGCCAAGGAGCGCCTCGCCAAGAAGGAGGCCGCCCGCCAGAGCCGCCTGGAGCGCGAGGCCGCCGACAAGAAGGCCCTGGAGGAGGCCGCCGAGCGCGCCCGCGAGGAGGCCCGCCGAGAGCTCAAGGAGTTCGTCGCCCAGGCTACCCGCGGCGCCCAGCTCGTGGAGCCCGTGGTCATGGTCCGCAAGGGCGGCCTCGTGGGCTGGTTCAAGCGCCTCCTGTTCGGCGAGCTGGAGCCGGTCGCCAAGCCCATCTCCCTGGAGCCCCCCAAGTCGCTGCCCGACAAGCGCAGCGGGGGCAGCCGCAAGCCCGCGTCCAGCCGCGTGCGCTCGCGCAACGGCGGCTCCCGCGCCCGGGCCGTGAAGGCGAGCGGCACCGCGCGCGACGCCAGGCCCGAGCGCGACACCAAGTCGAACAAGTCCGACAAGTCCGGCCAGGAGGGCGGCGCCGCGAGCGGCGGGAGCAGCAAGAGCAGCCGCCGCCGGCGACGCCGCAAGCCCGGCAGCGACGGAGGCGACGCCCAGCGAGGCGCGGCCGGCGGGAGCGCCACCCAGAGCGGCGGCGCCAAGAGCCAAGACGCGACCAAGCCCACGGCCGACGGAGCCGGTGGCGCGAGCCGCGGCGGCGACGCGGAGCCCACCGCAGCCGGTGAGGGCACCAGCAGCGCGGCCAAGAGGCGGCGGCGACGGCGCCGCAAGAAGCCGGCCGGTGAGGGCGGCCAGAGCGGCGGCGACGCCCAGCCGAGCCAGAGCGGCGACAGCGGCCAGCCCAAGCAGGGTGGGGGCGACGCACGGGCCCAGGGGACCGGCTCCAAGCCCCCGGAGACCAAGCCCCAACCCACGGAGCCCAAGCCCAAGCCCAAGCTGCCCCCCAAGCGCGGCGGGGTCATCGACCTCCGCGGCGGCGGGGACTGAGCCCACCAGCCGAGACCGTACCCTTCCGGACCTCACAGGACCTCGTCATGCACGACATCAAGAAGATCCTCGCCGACGTCGACGCCGCCAACGCCGCCCTGGCCCGCCGCGGCGGTGACCTCTCGTTCGACGCCGTGGCCGCGCTGGCGGAGGAGCGCCGCACCGCCACGCGCCAATTCAACGACCTCCGCGCCAAGCAGAAGGAGCTGTCCAAGGCCTTCGGGAAGAAGGGCGGCGACCCGGAGGAGGCGGCCACCGCGCGCGCCCAGCTCAAGGAGCTCTCGGGGCAAGTCAAGGCCCTGGAGGCGCGCATGAAGGAGCTGGACGAGGCCGTGGAGCGGGCCCTCCTGGAGCTGCCCAACCTGCCCGCGCCCCAGGTCCCCGACGGGACTAGCGAAGCGGACAACCCCGTGGTGCGCACGTGGGGCACGCCCCGCGAGCTGGACTTCGAGCCCCTGGAGCACCAGGTCCTGGGCGAGCGCCTGGGCATCCTCGACTTCCCCGCCGCCGCCCGCGTGAGCGGCTCGGGCTTCGCCGTCATGAAGGGCGCGGGCGCGCGCCTGGAGCGGGCGCTGGCCGCCTTCATGCTGGACCTCCACACCGAGCAGGGCGGCTACGAGGAGGTCCTCCCGCCGCTGCTGGTCACGCGCGACGCCATGACGGGCACGGGGCAGCTCCCCAAATTCGAGGACGACGCCTTCGCCACCACCGACGACCTGTTCCTCATCCCCACGGCCGAGGTGCCCGTGACGAACCTCCACCGGGGTCAGATCCTCGACGAGGCCGAGCTGCCCGTGCGCTACGCGGCCTACAGCTCGTGCTTCCGCCGGGAGAAGGGCTCCTACGGGCGGGAGACCAAGGGCCTCACGCGCCTGCACCAGTTCCAGAAGGTGGAGCTGGTGAAGCTCACGACGCCCGAACGGGCCGAGGAGGAGCACGAGGCCCTGACGCGGGACGCCGAGAGGGTCCTTCAGGCGCTGGGCCTCCCCTACCGGGTGGTGGAGCTGTGCGCCGGGGACCTGGGGTTCAGCGCCCAGCGCTGCTACGATCTGGAGGTGTGGCTGGCGGGCCAGAAGATGTGGCGCGAGATCTCGAGCTGCTCGCACTTCGGTGACTTCCAAGCGCGCCGGGCGGGCCTGCGCTACCGCCCCAGCGGGCCCAAGGCCAAGCCCCGCTACGTCCACACCATCAACGGAAGCGGCCTGGCCATCGGCCGGACCGTCATGGCCCTGATAGAGTACTACCAGCGGCCCGACGGCGGCGTGGATCTGCCCGAAGTCCTGTGGCCGTACATGGGCCGCAAGTCCATCGAGCCGCCGGCCTGATCTCCCGCCCGCCCCGCGTCAGGAGGCTCCCCATGCGCTACTCCCTCACGGCTCTCACAACCACCCTGGCGCTCGTCGTCTGGTCCGCCAGCGGGCTCCCCGGCTGCGCCGACGAGGCCCTCCCGGGAGCCAACGAGGGAGACCTGGGCGCCCAATACGACGGGGGCCTGGACGGCGGCAACCTGGATGGGGGCGTGGACGAGGACGCGGCAGCGGACGCGGGCACGGACGCGGCCACGGACGCGGCGGCGGACACGGCAACGGACGCGGTCTCGGACGCGGGCGCGGACGCGGCCACGGACGCGGCGGCGGACGCGGGCACGGACGCGGCGGCGGACGCGGGCACGGACGCGGACACGGCAACGGACGCGGGCACGGACGCGACGGCGGACGCGGGCGCGGACGCGGGCGCGGACACGGCAACGGACGCGGTCTCGGACGCGGCGGCGGACGCGGGCGCGGACGCGGTCTCGGACGCGGCGGCGGACGCGGGCACGGACGCGGTGGCGGACGCAGCCCCCACGTGCACGACCTGGACGCCGTTCTATCCCCCGGGCCCGGCGACGGGCTGGAAGCACACGTCCACGGAGCTGTTCACGGTGACGCAGGGCTCGCCGCGGCATCGGGGCCAGGACGTGGTGGCGGTGGAGGGGGCGCCCCAGGTGCTCATCGGGAAGTTCGCCTACGGGGTGTTCGACAAGGACCTCAAGAACGAGGACGTGGAGGTCTTCATCCTGGACGACCCGCCGTGCGGCGACTGGATCTCGCTGGGGGTGCAGGAGACCAGCGAGAATGGCGAGTACGGGACCCAGTACGGGATCGAGGATGACGGCGGGCGGATCTTCTTCACGATCCCGCCGCTCCTCCAGCGCCCCGTGGGGGTCCACCCCGTGCGGATGCTGGTCCACGGCGACAACTCGGTGGCGGCGTTCACGCTGTACGTCGTGAAGCCGGGCACGTCGGCGGTGGTCTTCGACATCGACGGGACGCTCACGACGGACGACACGCAGCTCGGCATCGAGATCTTCAAGGAGATGTTCAGCGGCAACTACATCCCCGACTTCTACCCGGGCGGGCCGGACGTGGCCCACGCCTGGGCGGACCGGGGCACGCTGGTGGTCTACCTCACGGGGCGCCCCGACTGGCTGCGGGCGATGACGGCGCAGACGCTCCTGGACTACGACCTGCCGCCGGGGCCGCTGCACCTCACGGACACGAACACGCAGGCCTTTCCCACGTCCAGCGGCGTGGCGACCTACAAGGCGGACTTCCTCAACCTCCTCCAAGACAGCGCCGAGCTGAGCTTCGAGGCGGCCTACGGGAACGCCACGACGGACATCGAGGCCTACGCCAACGCGGGCATCCCCAAGGAAGACACGTACATCATCGGCAAGCACGCGGGCGAGGAGGGGACCCAGGCGCTGAGCGACTACCCCTCCCACCTGCCCACGGTCCAGGCCCTGCCGCCCGCGAGCGTCCCCGCCCCCGCAACCTACGGCTGGTAGCGGCGCCGCCGGGCGAGGCCCAGCAGGGCCAGTGCGATCGCGAGAGACAGCGGCCCACGCACCGGCGCCCCGGGGGCTCCGTCGCACCCGTCGTCGGGCTGCGGCTTGGTCGCCTCGGCGTCGGGGGAGGCCGCGCTCGCGACGTCTTGGTCGGGCTCGGGCTGCGTGGAGCCCGCGTCCGCGGCGACGTCCTCGGCGCCCATGAGCTCCTCGGAGGGCTCGGGGCCCAGCTCGGCGGCCTCGGGGCCCAGCTCGGCGACCTCGGGGCCCAGCTCGGCGGCCTCCGGCTCGTCGGGCGCCTGCCAGCACACGGAGATGCCGTACTGCTCGAACTCGGTGCAGGTCCAGCCGGGCGGACAGGGGCTCTCCACACCGTTGGGATCTTTGCACAGCGGGGCGCAATAGCCGCCGTCCTCCAGGGCGTCGGGGAAGAAGCACATGGTCGAGCACTCGAAGAAGGACACGAAGCAGATGTCGTCGCAGTTGAGGTCTTCCAAGCCACACGGCTCGCCCACGGCGGCATGGCGGTCCCCGCAGACCGCCCACTCGGCGTAGTGCACGCAGCGCCCGGTGCCCGCCACGGGCGCGCCGCCTTGCTCCTCGGGGAAGTCGCAGTCGGCGTCGGTGGCGCACTCGCTGGGCGTCCCGTCGGCGGGGTACAGCGTGCACAGGCCGTTCTTGTCGTCCGCCTCCAGCGTCGCCTGCATGGTCCCCGGCAGGTGGGCGTAGTACATGGTGGCGAACTGGTCCTCGGAGTGGCCCAAGCCCAGCCAGTGGCCCAGCTCGTGCGTGATGACGCTGGCCGGGTCCAGGACGTCCGTAGTCAGGGCGTCCGCGCCGCCCACGACCCACTCGAAGGCGAAGCCGTTGAGGGCCAGGTCCACCTCCACCGTCTGGGGGTCGGGCACGGCTGGGTGGTGCAGGGTCGCGCCGGCCGCCTCGTCGGCGGCCATCCACTCGCTGGGGTCGTTCACCCAGTAGATGACGTTCAGCCCGTCCACCTCGCCCCGAGCGTCCGTCTCGCCCGCGTAGATGAACTGGAAGTTGGAGCAACCGACGTCGTTCCAGGCGTCCAGGGACTGCTGGATGACGTCCTCCAGGGTCATGGGGCTGAAGTCCGGCGCGCCCGCCGGGTTCACGTACACGCGCACGGGCAGGCTGTCCCAGTGCTTGCCGTTGGTGAGATAGGCGTGGGCCCCGGGGGCCGGCGCCCAGACCAAGGCCAGAAGCCCCACCAGCGTCGCGGCCCCCAGGCCAGCGCGCCCCAGGCGGCTCATCGACCCATCCCGGCGCGGCGACGCAGGGTGACGAGCGCGCCCAGCGCCAGCAGCGCGAGCCAACCCAGGGCGGCGCTGCGGCCCGCAGGCCCGGCGTCGCAGGCCCCCGAGGTGGCGGCCCCGTTGGTCTCGCAGATGCCGCAGCTCCCGTCGGCCTGGCGGCACTCGTTGACGCCGCAGGCGACCTCGGCCGTCCGCACCTCGAAGGCGTCCTTGAGGGTCCCCACGGTGTTGTCCGGGTTCACGACGATGACGCTGTAGGTGCCGGGCTCCATGTCCGGGGGCACCTTGGCGTCGATGAGGGCGTCGCCGGTGACCTTGACGTCCACCAGCTCCGTGGCGCCCAGCTTGACCACGGCGCCCGCGGCGAAGCCCGCGCCCGTGATGGACACGGCGGTGTACTGGTCATTGGTCCCGAAGGCGGGCGAGATGTCGGAGACGAAGACGTCGCCCGAGGCCGTGGGCACGCAGGCCCCGTTGTTGCACGCCTGCCCGGCGCCGCAGGGCGGGTCGCACCCACCGGGCCCGGCGACCTCGCAGGTGCCCTGGACGCAGACCTCGTCCTGGTCGCACACGCCGCAGAAGGTGCCGCAGCCGTCGGGCCCGCACTCCTTGCCGGCGCAGTCGGGCACGCAGGTCACGCACTGGCCGTCCTGGCAGCCCTGGCCCGCCCCGCAGACGCCGCAGACGCCGCCGCAGCCGTCGTCGCCGCAGCTCTTGCCCGCACAATCGGGCTGACAAGCCGCCGCCGCCACGTCGGCGCGCATGCGCATGATGAAGTCCCCCTGGATGCCCATGAGCGGACTGTCCGTGAAGCGCCATTGAAACGTGACGTTGGAGCATGGATCCGCGGAAAGGTAGTTTGGCGTGAAGTAGTGCATGACGTTCGCGTTCGGCACGGACTGCTGGTCTTTGAACGGTGCGACCGTCTCGCAACCGCAAGGCGGACCGCTAGAGGGCGTAGTATTGCATTGGTTCCAGCCGTTCTCGGCTGGGAAACCCTGTGTCTGCGCCGGGTCGGTGTAGCGGACCATGACCCAGATGTTGCCGCTCGAGATCATCGGCGGGTGGTTGTCGGTCTTGGTGGGATCGCTCCAGTCGAAGTCGATCTGCAAGGCGCCGTCCTGGAGCGGCACGCCAAACTGGCCTCCCCCAGCCGACAGGGCGCTTGTGTGGACGGACCACAGGGGCTCCGAGCCGCCGGGGTTGGCGCCCGTGGCGTCCGAGTTCCAGATCTCGATCTGAGCATCCACCTTGTTGTCATCAAACGACAACATGACGATGTCCACGCCGAGGATCTGGATGGGGTACTCCTCCGGCGTTGGCCGATAGACCTGCCCGAAGGCCTCGCCTTGCGCCATCCCCGCCTGCGGATAGACGGTCATGCCGGCCATCTGGTTGGCCGCCGTGGAGAGATCCTCGGCGAACTGGTCGTACTTGTAGACCTTGAACACCGCGGACGCGGGCGCCGCGGCCACCGCCACGGCGACCACGGCCCACGTCGCCACCCAAGCCCGTCGCCCGAGGCCCCGCCCCACCGTCGCAACCCGTCGTCGCATCTCGTCCCCCCGGGGCTCCTCGCCCGCCTGGCTCGCTCCGCCCGCCCCAGCCGGCCCCGGCCCCATGGCCCCACCGCCCGCGCGCGCCTCGTCTGTCCGGCCCCGAGCTTACCGGATTCCCAAGCCCAAGGCAGCACGGCGCCCAAGTCCCCGATCCGCCACCGGCTCTGGGATTCGGCTTTGGCTCCCGCGTGTGGGCGGCGTCGAGCTGCGCGGCCCC
>CAYZID010000151.1:0-14443 GCA_964478315.1 uncultured Myxococcales bacterium
CGCCGCCCACACGCGGGATCCAAAGCCGAATCCCAGAGTAGGTGGCGGTTCTGGGCGTAGGTGCGCCGCTTGCCGGCAGGGCAGCGGGGCCGCTATCCTCCCGGACGCGGGACAGGAACCGGGAGGTGGCCCTTGCGCTCGTACCAGGACCCGGCGGCGCGCGCGTGGCCGCGGACGGCGGCAACAGCGGTGGCCTTCGCGCTGGCCCTCACGATGGCGGCGGCCGCACCTCGCGCTGCACACAGCTAACGGATGTCTGGGGCGGCCCCGCGCCCCCGGGGCTGGACGTCCAAACCGACACGACGCCAGATGACGCCCAAGCCGACAGCGGCGGCGGCGACGTGGGGCCCAGCGACGTGCAACCGGACACCGTCGGCGGCGTCTGCGTCCCCGCCCCCTGCTGCGGCGAGCACCGCGCCTGCGTGAGCAGCTTCTGCGGCAACTGCCTCCCTGGCTACGCCGAGGACATGAACGGGCTGTGCGTGGAGTCCTCGGACCGGTGGGTCCCCGACGCTTGCGCGGGCCTGGACCGCGTGTGCGTACCCGACCGGACCTGCGGCGGCTGCCTGCCCATCTTCGAGAGGCCATCGTGGCCGAGGGCGACGATGAGCCGGCTTCCCGCGGGCGCCACGTGGCCCCGGAGTCCATCCCCCGCCCGAAGCCCCCCAAGCGAGGCTCCTGGATCATCATCGTCACGCCCACCGGGGGCGCGGCGAGCGCCGACATGAGCCCCATCCCGATCCCCTTGGGGCAGGCCCCCCCGGGGCCTTCTGAAGGGCCGGAGCGTCCCCACCGACACCGACACCGGGGCCGGGACCGTCACCGCGACCGCAACCGCAGCCGCAACCGAGGCCGCAACCGTGACCGTACGGCCAGCCGCCACCGCGAGGGCAGCCGGAACCACAGGGCCGGCTGGCGGGTCAGCGCTTCTTCGCCACGTCCTGCAGACCGTAGTCCTTGATCTTGTAGAGGAGGGCGCGGTGGCTCAGGTCCAGGAGCTTCGCCGCGTGCGTGCGGTTGCCACCCGTCTGCTCCAGCGCGCGCTTGATGAGCTCGCGCTCCACGAAGGTCATGGCGCGCTTCACCGACAGGTCCCCCGACGCCAAGGTCACCTGCACGGGGCTCTGCGCCTGGCGCATGTGCGGCGGCAGGTCCTCCGCCGTCAAAGTCGGCCCGTCGCTCAAGATGACGGCGCGCTCCAACACGTTCTCCAGCTCGCGCACGTTCCCCGGCCACGGGTAGCCCGCCAAGACCTCGCGCGCGTCCGGCGCCAACACCGCCTTGGGCGCCCCCATCCGCGCCGCGATGCGCTCCAGGATGAAGTCCGCCAACAACGGCAGGTCGCTCACCCTCTCCCGCAACGGCGGCACCTCGATGGGGATCACGTTCAACCGATAGAACAAGTCCTCGCGGAACCTCTTCTCCGCTACCGCCTCGTGCAGGTTGCGGTGCGTCGCCGCCAACAGCCGCACGTCCACCTTGCGCGGCCGCGCCGCCCCCACCGGCCGCACCTCCCCCTCCTGGATGACCCGCAAGAGGCTCACCTGGAGGCTCAAGGGCAGCTCCCCCACCTCGTCCAGCAGCAGCGTCCCCCCCGACGCCTCCACGAACAACCCGGGCTTGTCCTGGTGCGCGTCCGTGAACGCCCCGCGGACGTGCCCGAACAGCTCGCTCTCCAGCAGCGTCTCGGGGATCGCCCCACAGTTCACCGCCAGGAAAGGCCCCTTGGCGCGGTTGCTCGCCCGGTGGATCGCCTGGGCCACCAGCTCCTTGCCCGTCCCCGACTCGCCCGTGATGAGCACCGTCGCGTCGTAGGCCGCCACCTTGGCGATGAGCGCCTTGAGGCGCGCGATCCCCTCGCTCTCCCCCACGATGGGGCGCGGCCCCGCCTCGATGGCCGCCAGGCGGGCCACCTGCCCCTCCAGGTCCTGGACCCGCGCTCGGAGCTGCTCCCGCTCCTCCGCCTTGCGCAGCGTGAGGATCACCTCGTCGGACTTGAAGGGCTTGGACACGTAGTCGTACGCGCCCCGACGCAGCGCCTCGATGGCCAGGTCGATGGTGCCGAAGGCGCTCATCATGATGATCGTCGCCCCGAGCCCCGCCTCCTTGGCCGCGTCCAGGAACTCCAGCCCGTTCATGCGCGGCATCTTCACGTCGCACAACACCAGCTCGTGGGGGTCCGCGGTCAGTCGCGCCAGCCCGTCCTGGGCGTCGTAGACCGCCGAGACCTCGTAGCCCGCCCGCCCCAAGAGCGTCACGAGCATGTCCGCGAAGGGCTTCTCGTCGTCGATGATCAAGACCTTCAGCGACACCGCGTTCCCCCGTCTGCAGCTCGAACCATCGGCGTGCGCCGACGAACACCCTCGGACGCCCCCGGCGAGCGCCCCCGTCCCCGCGAGCGCTGCGCCGCCTCAGGGTAGGCGAACCCCCGCTCAGCTCAAGCGCAGGGTGAAAAACTCGCGGCCGGGGCTGTTACGCCCGACAACGGGTGGCGTCTTCCAAAACGCAACGGCGGACGGAGAGCGCTGCCCCATGGCTTCCAAGAACACCGTCGGGTTGGACATCGGCTCCAGCTCTATCAAGATCATCCACCTGCGGGAGGACCGCAAAGGCGTCCACCTGGCCGCCTTTGACATGGCCATGCTCCCGCCCGAGACGGTCGTCGATGGCGCGCTGATGAACTTCACCGCCATCTCCGACAAGATCCGAGAGCTGGTGACGGCCAGCCGCATCCGGCAGAAGGACGTGACCTTCTCCGTGAGCGGCAACTCGGTCATCATCAAGAAGATCAGCCTCCCGGAGATGACCCGCGAGGAGCTGGACGAGTCCATCCAGTGGGAGGCGGAGCAGTACATCCCCTTCGACATCCAGGACGTGAACGTGGACGTCCAGATCCTCAACCCGCGCGCGGGGCAGGGACAGATGGACGTGCTCCTCGTGGCGGCCAAGAAGGACGTCGTCCAGGACTACATCTCGGTCATCCAGGAGGCGGGGCTGCGCGCCAAGGTGGCCGACGTGGACACCTTCGCCATTCAGAACTCCTTCGAGCTCAACTACGGGCTGCCTCCCAACGAGACCATCGGCCTCATCAACGTCGGCGCCTCGACTATCAACATCAACGTCATCTCCAATGGCATCACGACGTTCACGCGCGACATCTCCATGGGAGGTGCGCTGCTCACGGGTGAGATCCAAAAGCACCTGAACGTCTCGTTCGAGGAGGCCGAGCACTACAAGACCACGGGCGAAGCCAACATCACGAACAACACCATCGCCCGCGAGGTCCAGCGCCTCAGCGCCCGCGCCGCCCAGACCCTGGTCACCGAGGTCCAGCGGTCGCTGGACTTCTTCTCGGCGACGACGGTGAACGCCGACGTGACCAAGGTCTACCTGTCCGGCGGGTCGGCACAGATCGGCCCGCTCATCCCGACCTTGGAGCGCAACCTCGAGGTCCCCGTGGAGCTCGTCAACCCCTTCAAGAACATCATCATCGACCCCCGGAAGTTCGACGTGGACCTCCTCCAGCGCATGGCGCCCGTGGCGGCCGTGGCCGTGGGGCTGGGGTTGCGCAAGCCCGGAGACAAGCAGTGAGGACCGCGCCTCGACGCGCTGAGCCGTCCCCCCGGCCCGGAGGGAGACAGACCCTATGATTCGCATCAACCTCCTCCCCGTCACCGCTGCCAAGCGGACCTCGGCGCCACGCGGCGAAGGGCAGACCTTCGTCCTCGTCCTCGTGGCGCTGGCGCTCGTCGAGGCCGCGGGGCTCTACATGTGGTACTCCAGCGTCGACGAGCAGGCCGCCCAGGCCAGCGCGGAGGCCCGGCGCTCCGAGAAGAAGGTCAAGGAGCTGGAGCAGGCCAAGCGCCAACTCGAAGACCGCGAGAAGAAGAAGCTGGAGCTGTCGCGCCAGAACATCATCTTCGAGCAGCTCAAGACCGGCCAATCCGGTCCCCCCGAGATGCTCCAGTGGATGACCTACGTGCTCACGCCGCGCGAGGACAACCTCTACAACCGCGACGAGATCAAGGCCCAAGAGGCCGCCGGCTGGGCGCCTAGCTGGAACACCGACAGCGTCTGGGTGACCGAGTTCAAGCAGGATGGGCGCGAGGTCACCATCAAGGGCCTGGGCAAGACCCGCGCGGACGTCGCCGAGTTCGTCCGCCGTCTCGCCAGCTCGGTCTACTTCGTGGAGCCCGACCTGCCCGAGGTCAAGGCCGTCAAGGACGAGGTCTTCCCGCAGGTGACCCTCCAGAAGTTCGAGGTCCCGGTCATCGTCAACTACAACCAGGACGGCGTGTTCAAGATGGCGGCGGACGACATCCCGGAGCCGCTCCAGAAGTACGTGCGCCGCCCCGCGCCCAAGCCCGCCGCCAAGCCAGGCGCGCACAAGGGCAAGGCCGCGGCCAAGAAGGGGAAGGGCTGATGGACAAGCTCAACGCGCTCCCCGTGCAGGCCAAGGCGCTCGTCGTCTTGGCGGTGCTCGGGGTCATCTTCGGGGTCTTCTACTTCCTGCTGCTCCCGGACGCCGAGGCCAAGGTCACGGCCGCCCAAAACAAGAACAAGCAGGCCCAGGCGAAGATCGCCAAGCTCCGCACCTACGGCGACGCCTCGCGCCTCCAGAAGCTGGAGGCCGAGGAGAAGAAGCTGCGCGAGCGCCTGGAGGCCAACAAGGCCATGCTCCCCAGCGACGAGCGCATGGCCGACCTCACCGAGGAGCTCGCCCAGCAGGCCGACGAGCGCGGGCTGGTGGTCCTGGAGTCCTCCAAGGGCGAGACGGTGCCCGAAGACTACGTCAAGCGCATCCCGGTGGAGATGCACGTCCAAGGGACGCTGCCCGCCCTCATCTCGTTCCTGGACGCCCTGGCCCAGCCGGGCATGCGCCTCATGACCGTCACCGACCTGGACCTCAAGGCCCGCTCCATCAAGGAGTTCATGCCCGACCTCCCCAAGACCGCCCAGCGCACCCGCTTCGGGCGCAACGCCCGCCCGGAGGACATCCAGCGCGCCACCATCGCCAACCAGATCGCGCTGCTGGACGCGTACGCGGTGGCCGTCAAGCGGGCCACCATCGACGCCCGGTTCACGGTAAACGCCTACAGCTACACGGGGAAGCTGGCGCCGCCCGTGGACAAGAAGCACCGCCGCCGGCGCCGCCGGCGCCGCTAGCCCGGGGAGGACCACGCCATGCGTAGCAAGTTCGTCATCATCGCAGCGCTCCTGGCGCTGACCGTGGTCGGCGCCGGGCTCAGCGCCTGCGGGGGAAGCTCCGGCGGCACCAGCTCCAAGGCGGAGATGGAGGCCATGCGCAAGAAGCGCGCGGCCCTGCTGAAGAAGAACGCCCAAGCCAAGGCGGTCACGGGGATGCAGACGATCAAGTTCGTCAACCCCTCGTGGGACACCCTGCGCCCATACTTCAACAAGTACATCGCCCAGAAGCACACGACGCCCAAGAACATCATGGTGCCCCGCACCGACCGGTTCATCCCGCGCCCCGTGCTCCCCGATGAGGACGAAGCCCCCGAGGAGACGACGGCCAACGAGGAGCTTCCCGAGGAGGAGCGCGGGCCCCTCCAGCAGGACCCCCTCAAGGACTACCGCTTGCTCATGATCATGAGCGGCACGGCGGACCCCAAGGCGGTCGTCGTGGACAAGAAGGGCAACGCCTTCGTCATCGAGGTGGACACCCGCATCGGCAACAAGGGGGGCGTCGTCAAGGCCATCACCCAGTACGCGGTCATGGTCCAGGAGCCCGACAGCGACAAGCCCGAGAAGCTCAACATCAAGCCCCCCTTCTTGGACCTGGTGAGCCAGGCCCGCGCGGCGGGAGATCTGGGGCGTGAGGACGAGGACGTCCTGCCCCCCGACTTCCTGCCGCCGCTCCCAGGCTACCCGGGCGCCCCGGCCGGCCCCATCCCCGGCGCCGCTCCCCGGTCGCCCCTCAGCCCGGAGGCCATGAGGCCATGAGGTGGGGAATTGACAGGGAGTTTTTTGACCGCCCCGCAGGCCCCACCTACGATGCCAGGGAGGCGTGCCTGTGCGCCCAACCCATTGAAAACAGGCACCAAAGCGGCTCAGGAGCCCTCGCGATGATGCGCCACACTCTTCCCAAGCGGTCCCTCTTGCTCGCCCTCGGGCTGGCCACCCTCGCCGCGGCCCCCGCCTACGCGGGCAGCGCCCCCAACCGCGTCCAGCGGATCACGGTGACCGAGGGCGCCACGAAGACGACCGTCGACGTCGTCGCCACGCGGCGCCCGACCTTCACCGTCTTCAAGCTCGGGAACCCCACGCGTCTCTTCGTGGACATCGTGGACGCCGACCTCTCGCAGGTGGCCCCCAAGATGATGGTCCGCAACGGCGTCATCGACACGATCACCACCAGCGCCGACGTCACCGGCGGGCGCTCCGTGGGGCGCGTCGTCATCCGGTTCGACCGCGACGCGAGCTACGACGTGAAGACGGTGGGCCACACGCTGCGCGTGGAGATCGACGGCGCCGCGCGAGACCTCCCCGACCTCGAGGCCCAGGCGGCGCGCGCGGAGTCCAAGCGTCTCCGCGAGGCCATCGAGCGCGAGCGAAAGCTCCTGGCCCAGCTCCAACGCGCCCGCACCTCGGAGGAGCAGCTCGCCGCCAAGGCGCAGCGCGCGCGCACCAACGAGCAGGAGTTGGTCAAGCGCGTGGAGCAGGCGCGACGTAAAGCCGAGGCGCTGAGCAAGGCCGCCCAGCGCCGCGCGGACAAGCTCGCCAAGCGGCTGGAGGGGCTCAAGAAGGCCCGGCAGCTCGAGGCGGCCAAGATCGAGGCCCTGGCGCGGGCCACCCGCGCGGAGCAGGCCCGCAAGGCGGCCGTGGAGGCCGAGCGCAAGAAGGCCGAAGCCCTGCGTCGCGCCACGGCCCGGGCCCTGGCCGAGCAGCGGGCGGAGCTGGCCGCCAAGCGCGCCGCCGTGGCCCGCGCCAAGGCCGAGGAGAAGGCCGCGCGGCGCGAGGCCAAGGCCGCCAAGGCCCGAGCCCGCGCCGCCGAGCGCGTGGCCCGGGCCGAGCGCCAAGGCGACGCCCGCGCCGCCAAGCGGCTCCGCAAGGAGTTGGCCGCACGGGAGCGCGAGCTCCGGGCCGCCCAGGCGAGCCTCGCGGCCCAGCGCAAGGCCGTAGAGGAGGCCCGCCTGGCCGCCGCCCAGGCCGCCGCCCGCCGGAAGACCGCCATGGAGGCCAAGCTCAAGCTGGAGCGGGAGCGGCGCCTGGCCGCCGAGGCCGCCCTGGCCCGGGAACGGGAGCGCACCAAGGCGCTCCACGAGGCCCTGGCCCAGCGCAAGAAGACCGAGGCTGTGCGGGCCTCCGACGAGGCCGCGCGGCGCAGCGCCGAGGCCCAACGCCAGCTCGCCGCCCTGGAGGACCAGCTCCGCGCCCAGCGCGAGGCCGTCGCCGAGGCGGCGAACAAGGCGGAGCTGGAGCGGGCGCGTATCGCCCTCATCGCCAACCAGCTCGACAACGAGCGCGCGGAGCTGGCCAAGCTGCGCGCCGCCAAGGACCAGGCCAAGGCCGAGCTGGCCCATCTGCGCGACGCCGCCGACCAGGCCAAGGCTGCCGCGGCCGCCGCCGAGCGGCGCGCCAGCGAGGCCGAGGCGCGCTCGGCCCAGGCGGAGCGCAAGGCGGCTCTGGCCCGCCAGCGCGCCCTGGCCGCGGCGCGCGTGGTGGAGGCCGCCAAGAAGAGCGGCGCCTCGGCCAAGCGCCTGGCCGCGGTGGAGCGCACGGCCCGGGAGGCCCGACAGGCCGCCGAGGCCGCGGAGCGCGAGGCGGCGGCCATGCGGGCGCAGCTCCAGGCCGCCGAGGCCCGCGCCCAGCGCGAGGCGGCTGGGCGGGCGGAGGCCCAGGCCCAGGCCGCGACCGAGGCCCGCGCCCGGGCGGCGGCCGAGCGGAAGGTAGCCGAGCTCAAGCGGCGGCTCACGGACACCGAGAAGGCAGCCCAGGCGAGCCGCCCCAAGGTGACCCCCGTGCGCGACGTGCGCTTCGACGCCGAGGCCGGCAAGGGGATCTTGCGGGTCGCCATGGACGGCACGCCGAGCTACCGCGTGGTGCGCCACGGGGCGCGCCGCGTGGAGCTGGAGCTGCCCGCCGCGACGCTGCCCACACGCCTGGAGCGCAGCCTGGACACGGCCGACTTGGGGAGCCCCGTGAAGCTCGTGTCGAGCTTCCGCTCCAAGGACGATCCCCACATGGTGCGCGTGGTCGTCGACCTGCGGCAAGAGGCTACGGCGGACGTCCGCACCGAGGGCAACACGGTCGTGTGGACCTTCGCGGGTGTGGGCCCTGGGGCCGGCGCCTCGGCTGTGGCGAAGGCCGCCGTGCCGCGGCGCGGTGAGCGCGTGCCACCGGGCGTGCGCGGCTACCCGGGGGCCGTGGGGGCCGAGGGCGGCGCGGTGACGCCGGCCGGCGGTGGCTTCTCGCGCATGCTCCAGAAGCGTCGCCGGAAGAAGCATAAGAAGTACACGGGCAAGAAGATCAACCTGACCATCAAGGACGCCGACATCCAGCACGTGCTCACCTTCCTCGCCAAGGAGGGCGGCGTGAACATCGTGGCGTCCGACAAGGTCTCGGGAAAGGTGACCTTCCACCTGGAGAACATCCCCTGGGATCTGGCGCTGGACATGATCCTCAAGACCCAGGGCTACGACTACGTGAAGGAGGCCGGCGTCTACCGCGTGGCGCCCGTGGACGACATCCGCCAGGAGTTCGAGGCGGAGCTCAAGAAGAAGCAGACGATCCGCGACCTCAAGCCCAACGTCGTGCGCTTCATCACGGTAAACTACGCCGACCTCGACAAGCTCGCCGAGCACGTCAAGACGGTGCTGTCGAAAACGGGCACGGTCTCGGTGGACCAGGCGACCTCCACGATGATCGTCAAGGACGTGGAGGAGCACGTGCAGGCGGCCGAGGACATCGTCCGGCGCCTGGACGTCCAGCTCCCCCAGGTGCTCATCGAGGCGCGCATCGTCGAGGCGTCCACGACCTTCTCCAACGAGGTGGGCGTCCAGTGGGGCGGCAACTTCACCATGGCGCCCGCCTTCGGCAACCCCACGGGCCTCGCCTTCCCGTCTATCGTCGGGGTGAGCGGCGGCGCCGACGACGCAGCGGCGCCCCAGACGGGCATCTTGGGCACGAGCCCCAACTTCGCGGTGAACCTCCCCGCCGCCGTGGGCGCCGGCGCCGGTGGCGCGCTGGGGCTCACGCTGGGGAGCCTCGGGGGCTCGGCGAACCTGAACCTACGGCTGAGCGCCGCGGAGTCGCGGGGCTCGGTGAAGATCATCAGCGCGCCCAAGATCCTCACGCTTGACGGCAACAAGGCGACCATCAAGCAGGGCGTGTCCATCCCCGTGCCGGTCATCAGCGCCAACGGCGTGAACACGCAGTTCTTCAACGCCGACCTCAAGCTGGACGTGCTCACGAACTCCTCGCCCGACGGCAACATCCGGCTGGACATCGACATCACGAAGAACGAGCCGGACTTCGGCCAGCGCTCGTCCAACGGCGCCCCGAGCATCCAGAAGAAGGAGGCCAAGACCTCCCTGCTGGTGCGCGACGGCGAGACGACGGTCATCGGCGGCATCTACACGCGCAACACGGGGCGCAACGTGACCGGCGTGCCCGTGCTGAGCAAGATCCCCATCCTGGGCTGGTTCTTCCAGAACCACTCCGAGAACGACAACCGCTCGGAGCTGCTCATCTTCATCACGCCGCGCATCGCCAACCGGCGCGCCAGCGTCGTGGGCGCGGCGAGCGCCGGCCCCGGGGCCATCGCCCCGTGATCGAGGTCCTCCCGTGCTCCGCCTGACCCTCGTGGGCCTCATGGGGGCCGGGAAGACGACCATCGCGCGCCTGCTGGCGGCGCGGTGGGCGCGCTGGGGCTGGTCCGCGGTGGACCTCGACGAGGAGGTCAGCCGCCGGGCGGGCCTGAGCATCCCCGAGATCTTTCACCGGGAGGGCGAGGCGTCCTTCCGAGCCATGGAGCGCCAGGTGTTGCGGGAGCTGTTGGAGCGCGAGCGGTGCTGCCTGTCCACGGGCGGCGGCGCGCCAGCCCAGCCGGGCGCCATGGAGGCCATCACGCAGGCGGGCCCCGCGGTGTGGCTCCGGGGGAGTCCGGCCCGGCTAGCGGCGCGCGCAGCGGCGGAGGGCGGGCGGCCCCTGTTGGCGGGCCCGGGTGGCGAGGCGGACGTGGACGCCGCGCGCCGCGTGCTGGAGCGGCAGCTCCACGACCGGGAGCCCGCCTATCGACGCGCCCAAATCCACGTGGACACGGACGCCCTGCCCCCCGTCGCGGTCGCCGAGCGCGTGGAGGCGCTCCTCATGGCGGGGGGATGGAGCTGGCGTGGGCCGGCCACGGCCGGGGGGGCGGCGTGAGCACCTTGTCCGTCGAGCTTGGGCCCCGCAGCTACCCGGTGCACGTCATCGAGGAGCTCCCAGGGCCACTGGTCGCCAAGGAGGCAGCGCGGCTGCACCCCACGCCGGGGCCGGTGCTCATCGTCACGGACACCAAGGTCCGCAAGCTCTACGCGGACGGCGTTCGCCAGGCGCTCTCCGATGCGGGGTTCCAGCCCGAGGTCGTGGAGCTGCGCCCGGGCGAACGCTCCAAGACCTTGGCGACGGTGTCGCGCGTGGTGGACCGGGCGCTGGCCGCCAACGTGGGGCGGGGCGACCTCCTCGTGGCCCTGGGCGGGGGTGTGGTGGGGGACATCGCGGGGTTCGCCGCGGCGATCCTCCACCGGGGCGTGGACTTCATCCAGGTTCCCACGACCCTCTTGGCAGCGGTGGACAGCTCGGTAGGCGGCAAGACGGGCGTGAACCACGCGCGGGGCAAGAACCTCATCGGCGCCTTCTGGCAGCCCCGTGCGGTGATCGCCAGCCGCCGGGTCTTGGAGACCCTCCCCGAGCGCGAGGTGCGGTGCGGGCTCGCCGAGGCGTTCAAGCACGCCGCGCTGGCAGACCGCGACCTCGTGGACTGGATCGACGAGCACGCCCCAGCGCTGCGAGGGCTGGAGTCCGAGCCCACGAGGGAGCTCGTGGAGCGCTGCGTGCAGATCAAGGCCCAGATCGTGGCGGACGACGAGCGGGAGGGCGGGGATCGCGCCCTGCTCAACCTCGGCCACACCTTTGGGCACGCCTACGAGCAGCTCGCGGGCTACGGGGTCATGACGCACGGAGAGGCCGTCTCGCTGGGCATGGTGCTCGCCGCGCGGGTCTCCGAGGCGCTGGGCGTGGCGTCCTTCGCGGGGCTCAGCCGAGACCTCGCCGAGCGATTGGAGGCCCTGGGCCTCCCCGCGGACCCCGAGGCCACGGGCCTGCCGCGGCGGGCGGCGCTGCTGGAGGCGGCCCGGACGGACAAGAAGGCGCGAGGCGACCGGGTGCGGTTCGTGTTGCTCGCGTCCCTGGGCCGAGCGTTGCTTCGAACGCTCGAATGGAGTCAAATCAACGATGCCCTCGCCGCGCGCGAGGGCTCGTGAGCTCTGGAGGTAGGAAGATGTTCTCCCCGATCCGCGTCGCCGTGCTCGCCCCCCTCGTGGCGCTGTCGCCCTTGGTGGCCGTCTCGGCCACCGGCTGCAACATGGAGACGGTGCCCCAAGGGCTCTACGTCATCGGCAACACCGTCCCCGACGACAACTGCAAGGTGAAGGCCCAGACGGGCTCGAACCAGCAGCTCCGCACGACGGGCGTGCTGGACCTGAGCCTGGGCCAGCGCTACGAGGCCTACCTGCTGGTGAAGAACGCCTTCCCCAAGCTGGAGTCCATGACGGACTTCGCCGAGCAGGATCTGCGCCTGGACGGCTCCACGGTGACCATCACGGGGGCGGACATCACCGTGCGCGTGTCGCCGGCGCTGTTCCTGGGGGACTCCCAGGCCAAGCTCGCCGCCGCGGGGCTGAGCGTACCCATGAAGGTCCACGTGCCCGTGGGCGTGACCATCGAGTCGGGCTCGGTGGGCGTGGCCATCTTGGACATCATCCCGCCCCAGGTAGGTGGGGTGCTGCGCTCGCTGCCGGCGGTGGCGGAGGGCTCCGACGTGGAGGTCGTCGCGGAGGTCGTCTTCACCGGCTACCGCGCCGATCGCAGCACGGTGAAGACGGACCCATGGGAGTTCCCTGTCCGCCTGTGCAACAACTGCCGGGTGCAGCACATCTACCCCGACGGGGTCGCGCGGCAGCCCTACTCCCAGGGCGACAACAGCCTGGACACCTCGGCCATCTTCGGCTCGGGCGTCTGTGTGCTGGGTGAGGACAGGGACGTGACGAACGCCGCCTGCGGGGCGCTCTGGGGCCCCGACGCTGGTGCGGCCGCCGACGCCTGCGCCTTGGAGCGCTGCCTGGGCAACGCCACGACGACCCTCGCCTGCGACTCGGACTCCACCCTCGTCCCGGCACCCTAGGGTCGTCCGATGGCCGCGCGCGGGATCCGCACGGCGACCCTGGCGGAGATCTACGCCCGCCAGGGTCACCTGGACCGCGCGCGGGCCATCTACGAGGAGCTCCTGGCCGAGAGCCCTGGGGACGCCGACCTCCAGCGGCGCCTCCGAGAGCTCACGGCCCAAGCGGAGGAGGCCCACGCCGCCACGGCCCAGGAGGCGCGGGTGGAGCGGCTCAAGCGCCTCCTCAGTCGCGTCCGGGCTCGTCGCAGGAGGCTGCCATGACGACCGAGCCGGGGCCCCAGGCGCCCATCCAGGTGGCCGTGCTCCACGGCCCCAACCTCAACCTCTTGGGGCGCCGCGAGCCCGAGGTCTACGGCCGCACGACGCTGGACGAGCTGGACGAGCTGCTCCGACGCGAGGCCGCGACGCTGGGATGCACCCTGCGGATCGAGCAGCACAACGGCGAGGGCGCCCTCATCGAGGCCGTGCACAGGGCGCTGGCGCTGGGCGAAGTGGGGATCGTGATCAACCCCGGGGGCTACACGCACACGTCGGTGGCGCTGCGCGACGCCATCGCCGGCGTGGGCCTGCCGACCGTGGAGGTTCACCTGTCCAACACGCACGCCCGAGAGCCCTTCCGTCACCACTCCACGGTGGCGCCGGTGGTCCTCGGGCGGGTCATGGGCTTTGGGGCGCAGAGCTACGTCTTGGGGCTCCGGGGGCTCCTGGCCGCGCTGCACGCCAGATGAGGACCGCACCCCGACCGGAACGTCCGCGATGGTGGGCGGCGGGAGAGATGCCGAGCATGACAAGGCCGCCCGCCGCATCGGTGGCGCTCCCGCGGCGGGGCTGCTAACGTCTACCGCACGCGGCGGGCCGTCTCCGTCGCGCGAGACTCCCGGCTGGAGAGGGGCGTGGCAAAGAACACGAAGAACAAGAGCATCCAGGCCGCTCAGAAGTACACCGCCAAGGGGCAGCACAAGAAGGCCGTCGCGGAGTACGAGAAGATCCTCAAGGAAGATCCCGACGACATCCGGGTCCGCATCAAGCTGGCCGACGCGTACACGAAGCTCAAGGACACGGACCGCGCCGTCGAGGCCCTGACGCAGTGCGCCAAGCAGTACGAGCAGCAGGGCTTCATGCAGAAGGCGGTGGCGATCTACAAGCAGATCCTGGGCATCGCCCCCGACCGCGTGGACGTCTACCTGGCCCTGGCGAGCAACTACCGGCAGCTCCGCCGCCTCAACGACGCGGCCGAGCAGTATCAGGGGGCGCTCCGGGTCTTGGACCAGCGCCAGGACGAGCCCGGCAAGCTCGCGGTCATCCAGCAGATGCTGGAGATGGACCCGGACAACGTGGTGGACCGCGTGCGCCTGTCCGAAGCCTACGCGGCCGCGGGCCGCACGCGCGAGGCGGCGCAGATCCTGCGCGACACGCTGAGCGTGCTGGCGCGGCTGTCGGATGCGGGCCAGGCGGCTGCGCGCAAGGCCTACCCGCTGGTCGCCGAACGCTACCTCTACCACAAGCCCGACGACGCCGAGATCGCCAAGGAGCTAGCCAAGGTATACCTCGCCGCCGAGTTGCCCGAGCGCGCGCTCCCCAAGCTCAAGACGGTGCAGCGCTCGTCGCCCCTGGACGTGGAGCTCCTGGGCGCCGTGGCCGAGGCCTTCGACCTCCTGGGCCAGACCCACAAGGCGGTCATCGTCTACAAGGAGATGGCGCGCCTGTACAAGAAGGCCGGCCTCGACAACGAGCGCAGCGAGGTCTTGAGCCGCATCCTGGCACTGGACCCCACGGACGAGTCGGCGCGCAAGGCCCTGGGCCAGACGACCTCCGAGGTCAGCGGCACGACGATCGAGTTCGACGCGTCGGCCAAAGCGCCCGCTCCCAAGGCCGCGGCCCCCCCGCCCGTGGCGCCCGCCCCGGCCGCGCCGCCGCCCCCGCCCGCGAGCGCTGGCGTGGTGGACGACCTCATCGCCGCCGCGGCGGGGCGCGCCCCCAAGCCCGCCGCCTCGACGAAGCTGGGACGCCCCCCCATGGGCCAGGCCGCATCGCCGC
>CAYZID010000152.1:0-14412 GCA_964478315.1 uncultured Myxococcales bacterium
CTCCGCGCCCAGCCGCTTGCCTCCTTGCCCAAACGCGGCCTCCTGCGCCTCGGTTCGCAGAGCAGGTGGCGGATCGGGGCCGCGGAGCAGCGCTTGACATTTGTGCAGTATGCTGCGACCTATGCGGCGTCGCGTCCCGACGGGGTCCCGCGGCACCCACGGTGGGCGGACGAGGCCCACGCCAAGACACACGGAGAGGCACCATGGCGAAGGGCGGACGAGGCGAGGTCTCACGGGACAAGGCGCTGGATCTCACCGTCTCGGCGATCGAGCGGCAGTTCGGCAAGGGCGCCATCATGCGCCTGGGGAGCGACGAGGCGCAGTTCGGCGCCGTGCCGGTCATCCCCACGGGCTCCTTGGGGCTGGACATCAAGCTGGGCATCGGCGGGCTCCCCAAGGGCCGCATCGTGGAGATCTACGGCCCGGAGTCCTCGGGCAAGACGACCCTCGCGCTCCACGCCGTGGCCAACGCCCAGGCGGCGGGCGGTGTGGCGGCCTTCATCGACGCCGAGCACGCCTTGGACCTCAGCTACGCCCGCAAGCTGGGGGTGCACACGGGGGACCTTCTGGTGGCCCAGCCGGACTACGGCGAGCAGGCCCTGGAGATCGCCGACATGCTCGTGAAGTCCAACGCTATCGACATCCTCGTCGTGGACTCCGTGGCGGCGCTGGTCCCCAAGGCGGAGATCGACGGGGAGATGGGCGACAGCCACATGGGGCTCCATGCGCGCCTCATGTCCCAGGCGCTGCGCAAGCTCACGGGGTCCATCTCCAAGAGCCGCACCTGCGTGGTCTTCATCAACCAGATCCGCATGAAGCTGGGCGTCATGTTCGGCAACCCCGAGACGACCACCGGCGGCAACGCGCTGAAGTTCTACTCCAGCGTGCGCCTGGACATCCGCCGCATCGGCGCCATCAAGAACGGCCAGGACGTCGTCGGCAACCGCACGCGCGTCAAGGTGGTCAAGAACAAGATGGCGCCTCCCTTCCAGCAGGTGGAGTTCGACATCATGTACGGCGAGGGTATCAGCCGCGAGGGGGACATCCTCGACCTCGCCGTGGAGCTGGGCCTGGTGGACAAGTCCGGCTCCTGGTTCTCCCACCAGGGCGAGCGGCTGGGGCAGGGGCGCGACAACGTGAAGGCCCTCCTCAAGGAGAACACCGAGCTGGCCAGCCGCTTGGAGGCGGCCATCTTGGAGAAGTACGGCCTCGCCCGCGAGCCCGCTCCCGAGCAGGCCCCGGCGGGTTGACGGCCGCAGGCGGGCTCGAGCCCACCGGGTCCGGTCACCGCCTTCGTCTCCGGCGGTTTTTTCGAGGCCGTGGTTGTGTCGTAAGGTGGACCCACGACCAGCGCACCCCGCGCCGCGAGGGCATCGCGCCCCGCCCCGCCGTTACCGAGGGAGGCCATGGAGCTCGATCAGATCCTGCGGTTCGCCGTGAAGCACGGCATCTCGGATGTCCACCTCAAGGTCAACCGGCCGCCCATGTTCCGCAAGGACGGCAGCCTCGTGAGCCAGCAGCGCACGCCGCCGGTGACGTCCGAGATGATGGACCGGTGGTTCCGCCAGATCGCCTCCGAGCGGGTCCAGGCGGAGTACGCCGAGCGCCACGAGGCGGATCTCTCGCTGTCGCTCTCGGGGGCGGGGCGCTTCCGCATCAACGCCTTCAGCCAGCGCGGTCATCTCGCCATGGTCTTTCGGCACATCCCTCCCCGCGTCAAGAGCGTGGCCGAGCTGGGGCTGCCGCCCGTGCTGGAGTCGGTGGCCGACCACCGGCGGGGGCTCGTCCTCGTCACGGGCGCCACGGGCTCGGGCAAGTCCACGACGCTGGCGGCCATGATCGAGTCCATCAACCAGGCGCGCGCCTGCCACATCGTCACCATCGAGGACCCCATCGAGTTCGTCTTCGAGGAGCGTCAGGCGGTGGTCAACCAGCGCGAGGTGGGCACGGACACCCTGTCCTTCCCCGCCGCCCTGCGCGCCGCCATGCGCCAAGATCCGGACGTCATCCTCATCGGCGAGCTCCGCGACCTGGAGACCGTGGAGACGGCGCTCCAGGCCGCCGAGACGGGGCACCTCGTGCTCTCCACGCTCCACACCGTGGACGCCATGGAGACCATCTCCCGTCTCGTGGGGATGTTCCCGCCCTACCAGCAGGACCAGGTGCGCCTGCAGCTCTCGACGATCCTCCGCGCCGTCGTGAGCCAGCGGCTCGTGCGCCGCCAAGGCGGCGGCCGCGTGGCGGCCTGCGAGATCATGGTCCGCACGGAGTACATCCGCGACCTCATCGCCGACCCCAACCGCACCCACGAGCTCCCCGAGGCCATCCGCCAGGGCAAGGTCACGTACGGCTCACAGACCTTCGATCAAGCGTTGCTGGAGCTGTTCCACGCCCGGCAGATCACGCGAGAAGAGGCGCTCACGAACGCCACGAACCCCGCCGACCTCAAGCTCCAGATGGAAGGGATCCTGTAGGGCGCGCGAGGGCCCTGGGGAGCTCAGTACGCCGCGGGGTGCACGCCCTCGTAGTCCACACGCACGGGGAACAAGGCGTCCAACACCGGGCCACGTCGGGCCGGGTCGGGCTCGTAGAGGTAGAGATAGCGCAGCGTGTGCTCGGCCACCCTGCGGGCGTACGAGCGCGCCTCGCTGTAGGCGAACTCCTCCACGAGCATGTCCAGGGGCGCGCCAGCGTGCGCCTGGAGCCAACGCCCCACGGGCGCCGGCCCCGCGTTGTAGCTGGCGGCCGTGAGGACGAGCTGCCCGGCCCAGCCCCGGTCGTGATCGCGGAGATACCGGAAGCTGAAGGGGAAGCCCACGCGGGGCTCGGGGAAGGTCACGGGGTCATAGGGCACCCCCAGCTCCTGCGCCACGCGGCGCGCGGTGGGAGCGATCATCTGGAGCGCCCCCACCGCCTCGGCGTGGGAGACGGCCGTGGGCAGGTAGGCGCTCTCCTGCCGCATGATGGCGTAGGCGAAGGCCGGTGAGAGGCCGTTTGCGGCGCTGAGCCGCTCCACGAGCGGGCGGTAGGCCAGCGGGTAGGCAAGAGCGCTCCGCGCCGCCGTGGGGTCGGGGAGCTCGGGCATGGTCAGGAAGCTCCCGCCCGTGGCGCGAGTCCACCCGTGGCGATAGTCCTCCACGGCGTCGCCCATGAACAGCACGAAGCGCTCGCGCTCGCGCGGGTCCACCGACGCCTCGGCCGCGCCCCGGATCGTCCCGTACAGACGCCGCGCGGCGTCCACCTCGTCCACGCGAAGCAGCGCCCGCACCCGCGCCAGACGGCGGGCCAGGTTCCCGCGAAGGCGGGGCCAGGCCCAGGCCTCCGGGCCGGGCATGAGCGCCCGTGCGCCGCCTCCGCCGGGGGGCCAGGGGAGCGCCGAGGCGCGCGGTGACCGCCCCTCCCAGTTGGCGATCCGGCGCAGCGCCAGGAAGCCGTACCAGCTCAGAGGGTAGGCGGCGACCAGCCGGTCGAGCTTGGCCCGGGCCTCGTCGCGTCGCCCGAGCTTGTCCAAGGCGAAGGCCTGCCAGTACAGCGCGCGCCCTCGGCGCAGGGGCCCCGGCTGGCGCGCCAAGGCCCCGAAGGCGTGCACGGCTCGGCGCCACCGCCCCTGGCGAATGGTGCACCATGCGGCCAGGGCGCGCAGGCGCTGGCGGTGTTCGGCGTGCCGCTGGACGTAGGCGCGGATGGCCGGGAGCGCCGCGCGGCAGTCGCCCCGGTCGAAGGGCAGCCAGGCTCGATAGTAGTCCACGCGTTCGCGGTAGCGCCCTCCTGGTGGTGGACCCGGGTGCTCCTCGTCGTAGCGCTTCATCCAGCGCTCGGCCTCGTCGTAGCGGTCCATCTTGATGAGGGCCCGGATGGTCCGGTAGAGGGCCTCCTCGTGGCGGCGCCGGCCGGGCCTCGTGGCGGCGCCGCGGAGGAGCTCCAGCGTGTCCCCGGGGCGGTCCCGGAGGCGATTGAGGCCGATGTCGGCTATCTCCCAGCGGGCGGCCGCGGGGCGATACCCCTCCCCAGCCAGCGCTCGGAACGCGTCCCGCGCCGCCTCGTACTCGCGGGCGTCCCGCAGGTGGAGCGCTCGGCGGTAGCGCAAGGCCGGGGAGAGGTCGTCCACCGCGAGAGCCACGCTCGGGGGCGCCGGCTGGTCCGGGTACCGCGTGAGCAGCGCCACCGCGGCCTGCCGCGCCCGCCGGGGGTCGTCCGCCGCGGCCCACGTAGCCTCGTCGGCCAGGGCGCGAGCGCGCAGATGCCGGGGTACGCCCGGGCGGTCCACGCGGCGCAGCACGCCGAGGGCCTCGGCTCCACGGCCGAGCTGGGCGAGGGCCTCGGCGCGCAGGAGCCGCACCTCCGCCACCTCGTCCGGGGCGGTCGCCGCCACCGGCTCACGCTGGGCGGCGGCCAGGAAGACGTCCGCCGCCTCGCGCGTCTCGGTCGGCTCGCCGGCGATGGCCGCCGCCCGCGCGCGCCACAAGGCCAGCCGGTCGCGGACCAGGGCGAGGTCGTCCGTCGCCGTGGACGGAGGCGGTGGGGCGAGGGGCGGCAGGGCGTCGAGCGCCCGAGGATCCCGCCGCCCGACCAGCGCCTTCCCCAACAGGAACCGCACGCGGCCCCGAAGGGCGGGCGGTGCGGTGACGGACAGCGCCCACAGCGCGGCCCGAACGCCCGCCTGGTCGCCCGCCCGGGCGCGCGTCAGCAGTCCCCCGAGGGGGTCCCAGGCGAGGGCCGCCGTCGCGCTCGTGGGGCGCGCGGGGGTGGCTCTCGTAGCCGTCGTCGCGGTGAGCCCGAGGGCCCACGCTGCGACGCACGCAGCGCGGACCGCGCGGGTTGGAGCGCGGGGCTCGCGCCGGAGACGAGCGCTCACGCGCGGGGCCTCAGCCGTCCGCGTGGGCGATGAGGTAGGCCTTGATGAAGGGCTCCAGGTCGCCGTCGAGTACGGCGTCCACGTTGCCCGTCTCGTAGTTCGTGCGCAGGTCCTTGACCATGCGATAGGGGTGCAGGACGTAGTTGCGCACCTGGCTCCCGAAGGCGATCTCGGACTTGCTCGCCTCCACGGCGTCGCGCTCGGCCGTCCGCGCCTTCATCTCCAGGTCGTAGAGCCGCGCCTTGAGCATCTTCATGGCCATGGCCTTGTTCTTGTGCTGGCTGCGCTCGTTCTGGCACTGGACGACGATGCCCGTGGGGAGGTGGGTGATGCGAATGGCGCTAGAGGTCTTGTTGACGTGCTGACCGCCCGCGCCCGAGGCGCGGTAGGTGTCGATGCGCAGGTCCCCCTCGTTCACCTCGATCTCGATGTCGTCGGGGACGTCCGGGTAGACGAAGCAGGCCGCGAAGGCGGTGTGCCGCCGCGCAGCGGAGTCGAACGGAGAGATGCGCACGAGCCGGTGGACGCCCGCCTCGGCCTTGAGCATCCCGTAGGCGTAATCCCCCTTGACGCTCACGCTGGCGGACTTGATGCCGGCCTCGTCGCCGGGCTGGCGATCGAGGAGGGTGACCTTCCAGCCCTGGCGCTCACAGAACCGCAGGTACATGCGCAGGAGCATCTCCGCCCAGTCTTGGCTGTCCGTGCCGCCCGCACCGGGGTTCACGGTGAGGATGGCGTCCGCCGGGTCCTGCTCGCCCCCCAGCATCCGCGCGAACTCCATGCGCTCCACCTGCTCGCGGAGCCTGTCCAGCTCCGCCCGGAGCTCCGCGCCCACCTCCTCGTCGCCCTCCAGCTCGGCGATCTCGATGAGCTCCGCGAGGTCCGCCGCCAGGCGGGAGGCGGACTCCACGCGCTTGACGGCGTCCGTGAGCTGCCCTCGCTCCTTCATGAGCTCCTGGGCCGCGGCGGGGTCGTCCCAGAGGTCCGGGGCCGCCAACATGGCCTCTAGCTGTTCGATGCGCGCGGCCTTGCCCGCGACGTCAAAGATGCCCCCTCAGCGCGCTTAGGCGCTTGTCGAGGGCGGTGAGCTGGGTCTTCTCGGTGTCGAACATGGGTGTCCTCTCTGAGCGAGGCCCGCGGGGGCCCCGGGTTCGCGCCCGCCGGGGTTGCGTGCAGCAGGGGCGTGGGCTGCGCATCCTATCCAAGCCGCGTCCCCGCGCAAGCCTGTGCCACGGCGCGGTGCGGAGGCGGGCCCCCGCGGGGCACGGGTGGGCTCAGCGAGCCCAGCGCTTGTCCGAGTCCAGCCACTCGCGCGGGAAGACGAGGACCGGCACGGGCGCGATCTTCACCAGCTTCTCCGTGGTGCTCCCGAGCAGCACCCGCTCCAGGGGGCCCTTGCCCGTGGAGGGGACGGCCAGGAGGTCGGCCGACGTGGCCTCGGCGACCTCCACGAGGCCCTCGGCGGCGTCCGCGGCCCGGACGACCGTGGCGACCGCGTCGTCGTAGCGCGCGTCGCGGAGGATGCCCTGGAGTTGGTCGCGGATCTCATCCAGGGAAGCCCCGGCCTCCCCCTCGGGACGCGCGCCCAAGACCTCCACGGCGAGGGCCTGGGCCCAGGCTGGCTGCTCGGCCACGTGGGCGGCTGTGAGCCCGGCGCCCAGGGTCTGGGCCACGGCCGCGGCGGCGGCGAGCCCACGGCGGGCGGTGTCGCCGCAGTCCGTGCCGGTGAGGACGTGGTGATAGCGGGCCCCTGGCTCGTCGTCGTCCGAGGGCGCGTCGGGCACGACGAGGACCGGGACGCTCGCCAGGCGCAGGTAGCGGGAGACGGTGGAGCCCAGCAGGGCGCCTTCCAGGCCGGTGCGGCTGCGCCTGGTCATGACCACGAGGTCCACGTCGTGGCTGCGCACCCAGCGGTCGATGGCCGCCCGGGGCTGCCCAGCGACCACCTCCAGCGCGGCGTCCACGCCCCGGCGCTCCAGGTCGGCCAGGGTCTCCTCCACGCGGCGCCCGCGCGCGCCGCGCAGGGCGTCCAGGTAGCCCCCGACGGCGCCCGCCAGCCCCGACTGGCTGCGCCCCGCCAGCTCGTCCACGTTGAGCACGGTCACACGGGCGCCCGTGGCCCGCGCCCAGGCGGCGGCGTGGGGATGGGTGGCGCGACACGCCGTGCTGAGATCGCTTGCGATGACGATGTGTTCGAGCTTCATCCGGCGTCCTCCTGCCACGCGCCCCAACCACCGAGGCGCCGCCAGCCTACCGCGCTTTCTCGCTGCCCGGCCACCCCAAGCCGGGGGGAGACCCCGGCATCCTTCCCGGGAGTGTGCGAGATCCGCCAGCCCCCCTGGGTGATGTCGCCCACCTGCGAGCCTCCTGGGTGGCGCGCCCCACGCCCAGGCCCCACGCGTCATGCGCGGAAACAGGACCTCCTCCTCCAGGCGCGCGTGGCGGATGAGGGCGCGGCGGGCGCGCGCGAGGGCTCCCTGGAGGTCTGCCCAGGCCGGGGCCACGTCGAGCGGGGGCAGGTAGCCCTCGGCCAGGTCTCGGAGTTGGTCCACCAGGTCGCGTAGGAGGCGGTGCTCGGTGCGAAAGACCTCCAGCGGTGCTCGCGGGACGTACGTGGGGCGCGCGGTCACGAGAGGGTAGAGGACGCGGCGCTCCCGCTCCAGGTGCTGGCGCGTCTCCTCCCCGAACAGGTGGACGACCCGCAGGAGCGCGCGCATGCGCCCGTACTCATCGCAGCCGTGGTTGTGGCAGAGCTCGCGCCCGGCCACCTCGAGCTGCTGGAGGTCGCCCCGGAGGGGGCCGCGCGCTTCGAAGATGAGGTGCTCGGCGAGCGCCTCCACGGAGCGTAGGGCCCACGGCCCATCGCGCCCCACCTCGGCCTCGATGAGGAAGGCGTCCAGCACGTCGTCGGGCTGGACGCGCGCCGCGCGGCAGGCGACGTCCAAGGGGGTGGGGGCGGCGGGCGTCGGGTCGATGCCGAAGCGTCGGAGCACCGTCGCGCCGAATCGGTGACGGCGCGCCAAGTCACGCACGTTGGGCCAGCGGGTGCCCTCCGAGGGAGGGGCCGCGCGTGGACCGAGCGTGAGCGGAGCAGACATGATAGGGCGTCCCCTCTCGGGTGACGAGAGGTGCGCGAGGAGAGCGCGTCGGTTCTTGGGAGTGAGACAACCAAGAGGACTGCACGTCTGGTGCCAAATCGGCCTTCCGTGGCGAGGCCGAGGCCCGTGGACGCCCGGGCTACACGACGACGCCCTCGGCCCCGCGCGGTGGGCGGGGCCGAGGGCGTCGGGTTGGGGCGGCGCGCTGTGACCGAGGCGCCGGGCTACAGCAGGTTGAAGCCGCTGGTGAAGAGCAGGCCGTTTTGGATCTGCCAGTCCGGCGTGACGCTGGGGATGCGCTTGGCGCTGAGCACGTAGTCGAGAGACGCCCAGCTCGCGAGCTTGATGGACAGGCCCCCGGAGATGTCCGTGCTCATGGCCGTGAAGCCGGTGTCGCCCGAGCTGGCGATGAAGGGCAGGAAGAAGTTGGCCTTGGCGTTCCAGGTCACGGGCTCACCGATGGCGCCCTTGAGGGCGACCTCGAACTCCGCGCCGCCCTGGTGGACGGTCTCCAGTTGCTTGAGCTCCACCTCGGGTGTGTCTTTGTCATCGTTGAGGGCGTAGCCGTCACTCGCGAGCGTGTGCTGGGCACCGGCGCCCAGCTTGAGCTTCACGGTGAGGGTCTTGCTTTCCACGGGGTTCGCGAACAGCCCGGCGCTCTCGACGAGGAGGAACGCCTCGCCCGAGCTCGTGAGCTTCGTCTCCTGCTGGGCCGGCACCGAGCGCGTCTCGGTCGTGCCGTCCGCGTTGGTGAGCACGTAGGTCGTGTCCTCGGGGCGCACGTCGTAGCCGTTGAACAGCGGCGTGGACAGACGGAAGCGAGCGTACGGCCCGAGCCACGGCACGGACTCGATGCGGAACATGTAGAGGCTGGAGAAGTCCAGGGCGTCGGCGCTCTTGACGAAAGCGTCCAGCGTGGGCGTCTTGGTCCAGCCGTTCACGAGCTTGAGCTCGTTCTCCCACTGGTGGACCTTGCTGACGTAGTAGAGGTGGCCGTCCAGGTTCAGCCCGAACGTGAAGTTCATGCCATCGACCTGGCCCACGACGCCGCTGTTGTGTTGGAAGGACGCGCTGGCGCCTAGCTTCAGCCCATACTGCCAGCCCTTGTCGTCTACGTCGGCCTCGACGGTCTTCTTGCGCAGCTCCTCGGGGGCGACCTCCTTCTGCTGGGCATGCGCCAGGCGCGGCGCGCCCAGCACGGCGGCGAGCGCGAACCCGCCGGCGAACAGAGAGAGCAGGCGGGCAGAGAAGATGTTCTTCACGGGAGACTCCTTGATCCGTGGGTTGTGTGCCGGGCGCGGCGTCGCGCCGCACCCGGAGCGGCCCGGAGCGGCGGCCCCAGACCCTGCGCGCGACAGAGGAGGCGGCCAGCGGTCGGGCTGCACGGCACGCGTGAGCCCAACCCCCGCCCCCCAAGGCAGCTACTTGTCCAGGTGGACGTCCATCTGCGGGAAGGGGATGCCGATCCCGGCCTTGTCCAGCTCGTCCTTGACGATCTTGGTGGTCGCCTGGAGCACGTCCCAGTAGTCGCTCGTCTTGGCCCAGACGCGGACCTGCCAGTCGATGGAGCTGCCGCCCAGGCCGGCGAGGAAGACCTGGGGCGGGGTCTGGGCCTGCCCCGGCACGCTGCGCGCGGCCGCCTCCAAGACCTCGCGGGTCTTACCCAGGTCGGCGCTGTAGTCCGTGCCGACGTTGACGTCGCAGCGACGCAGGTCGTGGTGGGTGAGGTTCTCGATGGTGGCGCCGAAGACCTGGCCGTTGGGGATGATGATCCGGCGGTTGTCCGGCGTGTCCAGCACCGTCACGAACAAGCCCAGCTCCTGCACGGCGCCGATGTGCCCGCCCACGTGAATGACGTCCCCCACCTTGAAGGGGCGGAAGATGAGCAGCATCACGCCCGAGGAGAAGTTCTGGAGCGTCCCCTGGAGGGCCAAGCCGATGGCCAGCCCCGTGGCACCGATGACCGCGGCGAAGCTCGTCGTCTCGATGCCGAAGGCACCGAGAGAGGCGATGACGAGCAGGACGACGAGCGCCCAGCGCGTGAGGTTGCCGAAGAACTTGCCCAGCGTGACGTCGAGCTTGTCGCTCACGCGACGCTCCACGAGGCGCGACAACCAGCGGGCGAGCTTGAGGCCGATGTAGAAGACCAGCAGCACGCCCACGAGGCGGACGCCGTAGTCGGTGAGCTGGGGGATGAGCGTGTCCATATCCATGACGTCCTCCAAGGATGCTTGGGAGCCTTTGGCTGTCCGGTAAATCGGCGTCGGTCATAGCAAGGGACGTTCCAAGAGGCAAAACCTGGGCGAATACGAGCACCCCGCACGGGTCCCCACGTCTCGGACGCCGCCCTGGCGTCTCGGTGGGTGTCTCACAGGTGTCTCACAAGTGTCTCACCCGTATCACCCGTGTCACCCGCCCGGTCGCGCGGCGGCTCATCTGGAACCGCACAAGGGGATTGCGCCGGAAGCTCGACGTGGGCATGATGGAGACGGCGAGGTTCTGTCCCCTCACCACCCCCCACCATGCAGATGATCTTCACGCACGAGGACGCGGGCTTCGACGCCGTAGCGTCTCTCATCGCGGCGGCGCGCCTGTATCCGGGTGCGCCCGCCGTTCAGCCCAGCACCCTCACGGCGGGAGTGACCGAGTTCCTGGCCCTGCACCAGCGGCGGCTGCGCCTCCAGACGCTCGACGACATCGACGCGGACGCGGTCCATCGGGTGGTCCTGGTGGCCACGCGCCGGCTGTCCAACCTGGGCGTGCCCCAGGCTCTGTGGCGGAAGCTCCGCGCTGGCGAGCTCTCCGCGGGGTTGCACGTCTACGACCACCACGGCGCCTCCCACGAGGATCTGCGCGGCGCCGTGGAGGTCGTCGAGCCCGTGGGCGCCACCTCCACGCTGCTCGTGGAGGCTCTCCAGACACGGCGCCTGGCCGTGGACTCGGTGGAGGCGACCCTGTTGGCGCTGGGCATCTACAGCGCCACCGCGTCGCTCACGCAGCCCTCCACGACGCCGCGCGATCTCCGCGCCGCGGCCTGGCTCCTGGAGCGGGGCGCGAGCCTCCCCGTGGTCCACCGCTACGTGCAGGGGCCTCTCAGCCTCGGGCAACGGCGGCTGCTCACGCAGCTCCTCGACGGGCTCGAGTTCGTCCCCATTGGGGAGTCGAGCACCGAGATCGCCTTCGGGGAGGTCGGGCACAACGGCGCCGGGGCCGTCCAGGCCGACCTGGAGCACGTCGTCCACCACGCCCTGTGCATCTCGGGGGCGCCCCTGCTGTTCGCCATGATGAAGACACCCCACGGGCTCGTCGTGCACGGGCGAGCGAGGACGCCGGACTGGGAGGTGGGCCAGGCGCTGCGGGCCCTGGGGGGCGTGGGAGACGCGGCGTGTGGGCGCGCGACGCTGCCGCCAGACCGCACACCGGCGACCGTGCGCGCGTGGTTCGTGGAGTGGTTCGGGCGACACCGCCCACAGCACCGGCTGGTGCGGCACGTCATGACGAGCCCCGTGACCACCGTGGACGCCCACACCCCCGTCGCCGAGGTGCGCCGCACGCTGCGCGCCCAGCGCATCCGCGGGGCCCCCGTCTTGCGGCGGTGGCGCATCACCGGGGTCATCGACGTGGCGCGGCTGGAGGAGGGCGACGGCGACCCCGTGGACCCCCAGGCACCCGTGGAGTCCTACATGACCCACGGCGCCACGACCATCGGGCCGGACGCGTCCTGCGAGGCGGCGCTGGAGCTCATGGTCCACAGCGGCGCCGACCGGCTGCCCGTGGTGGACCGCGGGCACGTCGTGGGCATCGTCACCCGGAGGGATCTGCTGCGCCACCTCTACGACGCCGAGCTCCCGCCCAGCGACGGCCCGTAGCCGCGCGCCGCCCTCCGTCAGCGTGCGTGGCTCGACGGGCGGAGCCGCACGCGGGCGTCCACGGCGGCGCTCCCCTGGCCCACGGGGGCGGCGATGAAGGGGTTGAGGTCCATCTCCGCGATATCCGGGAAGTCCCCGATGAGCTGGTCCACGCGCAGGATGACCTCGGTGAGCGTCGCCAGGTCCGCCGGGGGTGAGCCCCTGTAGCCCTCCAGCAATGGGCTCCCCTTGACCTCGCGGATCATGCGCTCGGCGTCCTTGTCCGTGATGGGGTGGACGCGGAACGCCACGTCGCGCATGAGCTCCACGAAGACGCCGCCCAGCCCGAACATGAGCAGGTGCCCCACGATGGGGTCCTCCACGGCGCCGATGATCGTCTCCTGACCGCCGGTGAGCATGCGCTGCACGAGATACCGAGGCTCAGCCTGGACGCCGGCTCGCTTGAGCGCCTCCTGGAGATCCCAGAAGGCGCCCTTGATCTCGCCCTCCGAGCGCAGGTCCACCTTCACGCCCCCCACGTCGGACTTGTGGACCACCTCGGCCACGTCCAGCTTGAGGACCACGGGATAGCCGTGCTCCTCGGCGAAGGCGATGGCCTCGTCCGGCGCCGCGACGTGCGCGCTGGGGACGGTGGGGATGCCGTAGGCCGCCAGCAGCTCCATGGCCTGCGTCCCCGAGAGCCAGTCCTCGCCCGCCGCGCGCGCCGCGGCCACGACGGACGCCGCCCGCTCCCGGTCCACGTCGAAGGTCCTGGGCGCTCCCTCGGGCAGGTCTAGCCACCGCTTGAAGCCCGCCATGGTGCCGATGGCCTGGGCGGCCGCCTCGGGGAAAGGGTACGTGGGGATGCGGGCGTCTCGCAGCACCTGGATGCCCCGGTCGTCCGTGCGCCCGCCCATGAAGCAGGCCACGACCGGCTTGGGCGTGTGGGCGCGCGCCAGCCCCGCCTCCACGCCGCGGACGATCCCCTCGGCCACCTCGCTGCCCGCCGTGACCATGGGGCTTACGAAGATCGTCATGAGGGCGTCCACGTTGGGGTCCGCGAGGATGGCCGCCGTCGCCGTCTCGTAGTTCGCGGGCGTCGCCGAGGCGATCATGTCCAGGGGGTTCGCCAGCGTGGCCTCGTCGGGCAGGAAGCTGCGCAGGGCGACGCCCGTCTCGGGGCTGAACTCCGCGATCTGGAGCTGGAAGTGCACGGCCGCGTCCGTGGCCATGATCCCCGGCCCGCCGGCGTTCGTGAGGATCGCCACGCGGTCGCCGGGCGGCAGGGGCTGTTGGCTGAAGCCCAAGGCCAGGTCGAAGAGCTGGCGCACGGTGTGGCAGCGGACGACGCCACAGTCCGCGAGGAGAGAGGTCGCGGCCTGGTCGCCGCCGGCCAGGGAGCCCGTGTGGCTGCTGGCGGCGGCGGCACCCTGGGCGCTGCGGCCGGACTTCACGGCCAAGATGGGCTTGCGGTGGCGGCGCGTGACCTCGCGGGCGAGCGCGGCGAAGCGCCGTGGGTTCCCGAAGCTCTCAAGATACAACAAGATCACGTCGGTTTGGGGGTCGGTGGCCCACCACTCCAGGAGGTCGTTGCCCGAGACGTCGGCCTTGTTGCCCAGGGACACGAACTGGCTGATGCCCAGCCCCACCTTCTTGGCGGTGGCCAGCACGACCTCGCCCAGCCCGCCGGACTGGCTGGCGAAGGCCGCGTTGCCCGGGAGGGGCTGCGTCGCGCCGAAGCCGGCGTCCAGACGATAGGCGGGGTCGGTGTTGAGGACGCCCATGCAGTTGGGGCCCACCATCCGCATCCCAGCCTCTCGGACGACCCGCGTGACCTCGGCCTCCAGCGCGCGACCCTCGCCCCCCACCTCGCGGAAGCCCGCCGTGATGATGACGAGCCCCTTGACACCCTTGCGGGCGCAAGACTCCACGACGCCCAGGACGTGCTGGCTCGGGACGGAGATGACCGCCAGGTCGATGGGATCGGGGATCTCCTCGATGGACGGCCAGGTCCGCAGCGACAGCACGTGCCGGGCCTTGGGGTGCACGGGATAGATGGGTCCGTTGAAGCCGAAGTCGATGAGGTTCTTGACGATCTCACGGCCGATGGTGTGCGGCCGGCGGCTCACGCCGATGACGGCGACCGAGCGGGGGCGCAAGACGGCGTCCAACCCCGTGGGGTCCTGGCGGGGGCCATCTGGTCCGTGGAGCGGCGCAGGGTTGGCAGCGGGCGTGAGGGGCTGGTCGGTCATGGGGCCTCCCGGGGTCAGGGCGCGTCCCCGACGGCGAACGCCGCGGGCACCAGGGCTACCCTCCGACGCTTGCCCGTCGGGGTCAACGGGGGATCGCGCCCATCACCCGACGATTCGGGGAAAGCCCCAGATCCGCCACCTACTCTGGGATTCGGCTTTGGATCCCGCGTGTGGGCGGCGTCGAGCTGCACGTCTGGGTGCTCGACGTGACGCGGCCACGCCTCCGCGCCCAGCCGCTTGTCTCCTTGCCCAAACCCGGCCTCCTGCGCCTCGGTCTGCAGAGCAGGTGGCGGATCTGGGGAAAGTCCCCGATCCGCCATCAGAAAAAGTAAAAACCCCGCTGGCCCGCGAAGAACGCG
>CAYZID010000153.1:0-3799 GCA_964478315.1 uncultured Myxococcales bacterium
CCAGAACCACCTCCGGCGGCCGCGCCCGCCGCCCCAAGAACGCCCGCCGCCAGAAACGTCGACGACGCCGCAGCCGCCCCTCCATGGCCTCCAAACGCCGGCGCGTGACGTCCCCCGCCAAGCGACGGAATCCCAGAGCAGGTGGCGGATCGGGGGAGCGGGGGCGGGGTTGCGCTGCCCACCGCATCGCGTATCCTCGGCAACCGCAGCGTGGCCCCGCGTGCCCTGGACACCTGCACCGTTCGTGTCAGCATCCCCGAATCACCTCTCCCAGGAGGTAGCTTCCATGTCGCCTACGAGGCCCGTCCAATCGGATCACGACGCACACGATTCGGATGCGCTCCAAGAGCCAGAGGTGCTCCAAGAGTACGTCGACAACCGGGCGACCGACGTGGAACCGGAAGACCCCGACGATGGCGTCGTGCACGACCCCTGGAACCCCGATGAGATCCGCATCCACTCCAAGACCTTCTCCCTCCGCCAGATCGTAGACATGATCGACGATGAGGAGTTGGACCTGGCCCCGGACTTCCAGCGCCAGTACGTCTGGAAGGACCCTCAGCGCTGGGGCCTCATCGAGTCCCTCCTCCTGGGCATCCCCCTACCATCCTTCTACTTCAACGAAGACCGCGAGGGGCTCTTGCAGGTCGTGGACGGCGTCCAGCGCCTCACCACCATCCACCGTTTCTACAAAGGGAAGTTCGCCCTGGGGCCCCTCGCCTATCTCAAGGACCTGGAGGGCCAGCGGTTCGAGGACCTCAACGGCCGCCTCCAGCGCCGTCTCAAGAACACGCAGTTCATGGCCCACGTCATCGACCCCCAGACCCCCCAGCGCGTGAAGTTCGACGTCTTCAAGCGCATCAACACCGGGGGCAGCCCGCTGAGCGCCCAGGAGATCCGCCACTGCATGAGCCGCGACCGCTCGCGGAGGTTCCTCAAGGAGATGGTCGAGCTCCCAGCGTTCCGCCAAGTCATGGGGGATTCCGTGCTCGATCACCCCCGCATGGCGGACCGGGAGATCGCCCTGCGCCTCGTGGCCTTCCACATCGCCCCCGTGGAGGACTACCGGAAGCACGGGAGCCTGGACGCTTTCCTGTGGGACGTCACCACGCGCATCGACGAAGAGCCCGACGAGGACAAGCTCGAAGAGCTGAAGGCGCTCGCCGTGCGCGCCCTCCTGAACGCCAAGACGGTCTTCGGCGACCACGCCTTCCGCAAGTGGCCCTTGGGCTCCGAGCGAAAGAACCCCATCAGCCGAACCCTCGTGGAGAGCTGGGGCACCGAGCTGGCCCGCTGGGAGCCCACGGAGATCGGGCCCAAGGCCTCAAAGCTCCAGCGTGTCGCGCGCGAGATGATGACCAGGGATGAGACCTACCTGGGAAGCATCTCGGGAGGGACGGGCGATCCCAACAAGCTCGAAGCGCGCATGAGCCTCGTCGAGCGGGCCGTGCGGCGCGTCATGGGCCGGGAGCCCACCGCGGTGTCCGGCGGGACGGCGCGCGGCGCGGCGGGTGAGGTGGGCTCGTGATCACCGAGCTCGGCCTCCGACGGTTCAAGCGCTTCAAGGCCCTGGACTTGGAGCTCGCTCGACTCACGGTGCTCACGGGCCTCAACTCGGCGGGGAAGACCTCGACGATCCAGGGCCTCCTGCTCCTCCGTTCGGCGTTGCGCGGTGACGGCGTCGTCGCGCTGCACGATGCGCAAGGGCTGGCCCTGGGAGAGCCCTCCGACGTGTTGCACCACGGTAGTGGTGAGGAAACCATCGAGCTTTCGGTCCGGGCACGAGACATCGAGGACACCATCACGGTGCGCCTAGAGGTGCCCGACGACGAGCACGCCCTGTACCTCAAGCGTCTGGAGGCTCCCGACGAGACGCCCCACCTGAGCGCCCTGCTGGCCCCCGAGCCCGCCTTCACCTACCTGTGCGCCGAGCGCCATGGACCGCGGGACATCCTGGCGGCCGCGGCGACCGACCTGGAGCACCTGGGCGTCGGCGTCTATGGCGAGCGCACGGCGCAGGTACTCAACGTCCTCGGCCGCCAGGAGGTGCGCGAGGCGCGTCTCGCTCCGGACTCGGCGGGCGCGGGCCGCTCTTCGCACATACTGCTGCGCCAGACGCAGCGTTGGCTGGCGCACATCCTGGGCCTGGACGGCGTCATGGACATCGAAGCGCGGTGGATCGAGGGGACCTCGGTGACCTCGCTCCGGTTCAAGGCGCGGGGAATGGAGGCTGAGTGGACGAGGCCCCAGAACGTGGGGTTTGGGATCTCCTACGTGCTGCCCATCGTGGTGGCGGCGCTCCAAGCTCCCCAGGACGGGCTGCTCGTCATCGAGAACCCCGAGGCCCATCTCCACCCAGCGGGGCAGTCGGCCATGGGAGCCTTCTTGGCGCAGGTGGCCGCGGACGGCGTGCAGGTCGTCCTGGAGACCCACAGCGACCACATCATCAATGGGATCCGACGCGCCGTCGCCGAGAAGGCCGTGCCTCTGGCGCCCGAGGACGTGGGGCTCCTGTTCTTCTACGGGTCGCGAGCCCCGGACGCCGCGAACGCCCCTTACGAGCGCATCGGGCTGCGGGAGAGCGGCGAGCTCACCGCCTGGCCCCCGGGCTTCTTCGACCAGATCGAGCAGGACCTGGGCGCCATCGCGCGCGCCCGACGTGGAGCGCGGAGGCGGCGATGACCTCGGGCGACCGCGCACCCAGCACGTGCGGCCCACATCGTGCCCCGCCTCTGCGCAGCTACCTGGACGAAGCGGGGCTTCGCTTCCGCGGGGCTGCCGCTGACATCATCCGAGACGCCATCGACGACCTCGTGGACGTGGTGGACGCCATCCGCGGACGAGAGGACGAGGAGGTTTGGAAGTCCCACGACATCTACCAGGATGCGGAGGTGGAGCCTGGCCTCCAGCTCGTGGACTTCCTGTTCCCCGAGGAGCCCGGCGATCCCGTCCTGGTCGACGCTCGTCGGCGCCTCATCGCTGCGCTCGATCGCGTGGGCTCCTGGGAGGACGACGGGCGAGAGCTCGAGGTCAGCGACTACGAGGTCCAGGTGGGGGGAGAGGAGGTCTTCTCGCCGTCGCTGGCCCAGGCCGTCGCCGCCGATGACGCCTCGGGGCCCGTGGCCGTGTTGTCCCTGTCCACGGCGCGCGAGGGGGGAAGCACGTTCGTGGCTGCCGTGGGTGAGGACTCGGCCCTGTTGCACGCGGTGACGAGCCTGGAAGATCGGCCGGGCTTCGTGCGCGCCTGGCTCGCACGCCGCCGCCCCACCCCCGCACGATTCGCGGAGTTCACGGACCGCGCCTTCCCCGATCTGGCGTGGACGGACGAAGCGCGCGCGGGCCTGCGCGCCAACGCGCGCTGGTTCTTCGAGGACCGCTTCGAGACCACGATGAAGCACCTTAGCGTGCTCAACGACCACGCGGCGCACATCTTCCACGCGTCCCCAGAGAACCGCGTGCGTGAGAGGCACCTGAATGCCCACGGCGTGAACGCGAGCCACGAGAGCCCCAATACGCGGGGAAACCGACGCGCCGCGGCCCAACGCCGCCTGCACTGGGCGGGCCGAGAGGTCTCCTTCTGGTGGCACACGAAGATCCGCTACGACAGCGGCCGCATCCACTTTCACCACGAGGACGACGACCGCGGTCCCGGGCGAATCGTCATCGGGCTGTGTGTGCAACACCTGGACGTGTAGGCGCCTCCCCGCGAGCAACGCCGGGCCGCGGGTGCACCACGGCCGCGAACGCGCGCACCTATCCCCCTGGCGCGACGATCGCTGGACCCAGCGCAAGAACCTAT
>CAYZID010000153.1:3899-14392 GCA_964478315.1 uncultured Myxococcales bacterium
CCCCCTCACGCGAGAGATCGCTGAACGCAGCGCAAGAACCTATCCCCCTCACGCGAGAGATCGCTGAGCGCAGCCCAAAACCTATCCCCCTCACGCGAGAGATCGCTGAACGCAGCGCAAGAACCTATCCCCCTCACGCGGACGCCGTCGCGGACTGGGCTCGCGCCGCGGTCCGGTCAGCGCCGCGTGGGGGCGGTGGGGCGGTGCCACACGGCGTGGGCCGTGGCGCCGGTGGGCGCCCAGGCCTCGGCCTCCACACGCCAGCGCGTGGCCGGAGGCGCGCCCGCTGGCACGGCCACGGCCGCGGTCACCCGCCCGTCCGAGTCGGTCACCAGCGACGGCGCCCAGACCACCGTCGCGTCGTAGGCCCCCGGGAGGCGAAGCCCGTCGGGGTCGAAGCCCGTACGCACCACCGCGTGACCCACCGTGTAGCTGCCATGCCCGCCCGTACAGTGGTGCCACGACGGCACGCTGCACGAGGTGGACACCCCCCGCCCCCAATCGGCGAGGACGTCCCGGCGCACCAGGTCGTCCGCCGTGTCCAGCAGGCGGTCGGGCCCCGCGGCCCGCAGCTCCAGGTCGCCCCCCGCCGGGCGGGCCACGATGGGCGTCCCCCAACCATCCCAGACCATCCACACCGCCCCACGCAGGGCCCGGGCCAGAACCACCTCCGGCGGCCGCGCCCGCCGCCCCAAGAACGCCCGCCGCCAGAAGCGCCGACGCCGCCGCAGCCGCCCCTCCATGGCCTCCAAACGCCGCCGCGTGACGTCCCCCGCCAAGCGCTGGGGCCCCAAACGGGGGTGCCGGAGCGCAAGATAGGCCCACGTGGGCGGGCGACCCCAAGGGTCTCGGGCCCCGGCGATCGCGGAGGCCGCGCGGCCCCCGCGGAGGATCTCCACGGGGCTCAAGGCGTCCACCGCCCCGGGCCGCTTGGTCGCCCGCGCCACCAGGCGGTCGTAGAGCCGCCGCAGCCGCACACCCTCGTCGGCCCAGCGCTCGTGGGCCGGCACGATGGTCTGGCCCACCCGAGGCCGCGGCGGGTCGGCGGCGCGCAGGACGGCCTCCACGGCGCGCAAGTCCCGGGGGCCGTACGCGCCCTGGCGAAACAGACCGCGCCACACGCGGCCACCCCGTGGCCCGCCCAAACGCTCGGAGGCCGCGTCTTGGGCGAGGGGCGCGGGCTGCTCGGCCACCTCCTCGACCACGGCGTCCACCACCCGGAGACGCACCGCCGCGCCCACCACGGGCGCGCCCTGGGCGTCCGTCACGCGCACGGCCACCCGTGTGGATGCCCGCCCAGCGGCGCCCGACCCCGGGGCCCAGTCCAGGGCGAGCCGGAGAGGCGCTGGCGGCGGCACGAAGACGTAGGCACCACGCACCTCGCGCGTGCGCCGCCGCGCCTGCTTGGCCCGGGCCGGGTGGGTCTCCGCGAAGGCCGAATCCACGCGCCCCGGCGTGCGGCTCACCCACACCCGCCGGACGGTCCGCAACCCCCACTCCCCCTCGGGCACGCGCAACGTCACGGCGGCCGCCCTCGGCGGGCACCAGGCCGCCGCCACGGACGCGCCGCCGTCCATGAGCGAGACGAGCTGCGCCCCGGGCGCCGGGTCGCAGGGCACGGTGAGGTCTTCGCCCGGCGCGACGAGGACGCGAGGCAGGGCCAGGCCGCGGCGCCGCTGGGCGCGTGCCAGGTCCGCGTCCTTCCAAGGCGGTATCCAGTCCTTGGCCTCCGCCATGAGGCCCTGGGGAGCCCGGGCGCGCACCTCGTAGGACAAGCGCCCAAGGGGCAGGGGGAGCTGCGCGATGCCCGGGCTGCGGATCGCTCGCGCCGCTGGGGCCTCGCGCGCGCCAGCGGCCGCGGCCGCTTGGGCCGGCCGGTCGGCAGCCCGAAACGTCACGCTCAGGTCGGCCGGGGTGAGGTGCCCCTCCCCATCCAGCGTGATGAGGCTGAGGACGCGCGCGGGAGCCCCGCCGGGCCCAGGGGCCACGTGCCAAAGAGCGTGCACCGTGAGGGCCGGGGCGGGCGGCCCGAAGGGGCGCCAAGGCCGGCGAGGGCGCGCGTCGAACACGGCACCGGCGCGGGCCCGCGTGTCCCCCACGGCCAGCTCGACGGTGTAGTCGCCAGGCTCGCGCGTCTCCGAAAAGACGCCGCTCACGCGCCCCAAGGGGTCGGCCTGAAGGCGCCCTTCCCAGACGACGCGCTCGCGGCGCGCGGGAGCGGGGGCCCTCCAGCGGATCCGCGCGCGCACCTCCACGCCGGGGGCGGGGTGCACGGAGCCCCGCCAGCGCACGAGCCCCGCCCAGCGGAGGGGCTCGCCCGGGCGGTGGTGGACGCGGTCGAGCCGCAGGGACACGGCCAGGCCACCCACGAGCAGGACTTCCCAGCGGTCCTCGTGGCGCCCGGCGCGGGAGGAGGTCTCCACGACGAGCTGGTAGGTCCCCGTGGGCAGGATTGGCATGGTGAGGCTCGTGACGCCCGACGGCGGCACCGGAATGGCCGCCGAAACGGACGCTGGTGGTGGGTGGGGGCGCCGCCCCCGGACGGCGGGAGCCGGGAGGCTCAAGGAGACGCGGAGCCGGGCGGGCAGGGGGAGGGCCTTCAGGAGCCCCAGGGCCCCCCAGACGCGGACCGCGAGGACACTGGTCCGGCCGGCGCGCAGGGTGAGGTCCAGGGACAGCTCGGCGTCGTGGAGGGGGGCAACGGGCGGGGACGCGGCGGGGGAGGCGTCTGGTGCCGGAGCGGCCCCGCGCCCGGCGGGGGCCAGAGCCAGCGCCAAGAGGCCGAGAAGGCGAAAGAAGGACGGCATGAAACCCAGGACATCGGCGCGCTGAGAAAGTTCCGCGGGAGGCTCCGATGCTCCGCGTCGCCGGGGCGGCCGAGGGGGAGGATGGGGCGCGGGGCTGGGGTCGGGCGGGGCGTTGGGCGACGGTTTTCGGGGGGTTGCGCGTGGCGTCCGGGGCGCTCGCGCGGTTGACATCGCCGGGGGAAGGCCCTATGTCGCCATATATGGCAACAGGTCGCGGCGGGTGTCGCGACGGCGCGACGCGGGGCCCCCGGGCGGCCGCGACGAGGACGAGGGGGCGGTGACGATGGCAGGGCGAGAGGCGACATGCACGGTGTGCGGGGGCAGCTTCACCGTGCGGTTCAGCTACCAGCGGCAGGAGACGCCGAACGGCACGGCCTACTACTGCTCCCAGAGCTGTCACGAGCGGGCGCTCTTCGGGCAGACCCAGCGGAGCTGCTCGGTGTGCGGCAAGCCCTTCAACCTCCAGTACGCCTTCCAGCAGGCCTTCGTGGGGGGCAAGCAGCAGTACTTCTGTAGCCTCGCCTGCCGCGATCAGCCCGTGCGGCGCGAGACGCGCAAGCGGGTGGGGGCGCGCAAGATCGCCGTCATGAACCAGAAGGGCGGCACGGGCAAGACGACGACGGCGGTGAGCCTCGCGCACGGGCTCGCGCGGCGCGGCCACAAGACGCTCATCATCGACGTGGACTCCCAGGGGAACGTGGGGGTGTGCCTGGGCGCCGAGGGGACGCTGAGCCTCTACCACGTCATGGTGGAGAGCCTGGACCCGGCGCGGGCGGTGCTCCACGTGCGCGAGAACCTGGACCTCGTGCCCTCGGACTCCAAGCTCGCCAAGGTGGAGGTCCACCTGGCCCACATCGGGCAGCCCGCCCGGGCCATGAAGAGCCGCTTCCAGGACCTGGACGACTACGACTACGTCATCCTGGACTGCGGCCCCAGCCTGTCGCTGCTGAACCAGAACGCGCTGTACTACGCGGACGACGTGCTCATCCCCGTGGCCTGCGACTACCTGTCCCTGGTGGGCGTGAAGCAGATCCTGCGGACGCTCAAGGGGGTCCAGCAGGAGCTGCGCCACCCCATCACGGTCATGGGTGTCCTGCCCACCTTCTTCGACACGCGCAACCGCATCTCTCACGAGGTCATCCGCACGCTGTCGCGCTACTTCAAGGACAAGGTGCTGGATCCCATCCGCATCAACACGCGGCTCAAGGAGGCGCCCTCCAAGCAGCTCTCCATCTACGAGTTCGCCCCCAAGAGCGGCGCCGCGGCCGACTACGAGCGGCTCGTGGACACGGTCCTCGAGCGCTCCAAGGCCGCGCCCACGCAGGCGCTGCCCACGGGCAAGGGGTTGCTCTCCGCGGGTGCCGCGTAGGCGGCGAACGGACCGGAGGGGGAGGGGGGGCGCCGTGCACGTGGTCTTGGTGACGCCGCAGATCCCCCAGAACACGGGGAACATCTCGCGCCTGTGCGCGGGCACGGACGCCGACCTGCACTTGGTGGAGCCCCTGGGCTTCTCGCTGGCCGACCGCTACCTCAAGCGCGCGGGGCTGGACTACTGGCCGCACGTAAAGCTCCACCTGCACCCCAGCTTGGAGGACGCGCTGGCCGCGGCGCCGCCTGGAGACGTCGCCTTCTTCTCCAGCCACGCCACGCAGCCCTACACGGCCTTCGAGCCGGCCTCCGCCAGCCGTGGCGCCCCCTGGGACCCGTGGATCGTATTCGGGCGCGAGGCCGACGGCCTCCCCGCCGAGGTCCTCGCGCGGGAGGCGGCGCGCACCTACCGCATCCCCATCACGGGGCACGTGCGCAGCCTCAACCTGTCCAATTCGGTGGCCGTGGTCCTCTACGACCTGGCGCGGCGGGCGGGCTTCCCCTTCGACGGTCGCGGGTAGCCGCCCGCGGGGCACCGGTGGGAACCGCGCCCCTCCCCGTCAAGGCCGCCCGTGTCCGGGCACGAGGAGCTTGGCGCGGTAGGCGTCGAAGTCGAAGCCCGGCGAGTGGTGGCGCGTGTGGCAGAGGCCGCAGGCCTGGGCGCCGGGCTTGCCCTGGATGGCGCGCCGCGCCGCCGCCTCGTCCCCCGCCTCGGCGGCCGCCACGTGGCGCGAGCCGGGCCCGTGGCAGGCCTCGCACTGGACGGCCTCGCGCCCGGCCGTGCGCCCCACGAGGGCCCCACCAGGGCGCCCGTAGCCCGTCACGTGGCAGGCCACGCAGTCGGGGTCGAAGGTCTTGCCGCCGTCCTGGAGCGTCCGCCACGCCTGGGCGTGGGGGTTCGTGCGCGCGAAGGGGGTCGCCTCGTCGTGGCACGCGAGGCAACGCTCCTGGCCCACGTAGACGGCCTCGCCCGGCTTGGGGGTGGGGAGCTGGGAGGCCTCCGCCCGGGCGCGGGCCAGCTCCTGGAGGGCGGCGTCGAAGCGCGCCATCTCCGCGGCGACGTCGGGGTCTTGGGGGAGGCTCCAGCGCAGCGGAACGGCGCGATAGAGGAGCCAAGACGCCGGGCGGTCGGCGTCTCGGCGGGCCTCGCCGGTGGAGCCAGGGCCCCGGAGCGCGAGGGGGCCGGCCACGGTGCGGTGGACGGTCACCTGGCCCACCCAGCGGCCCTCGCGGTGCAGGGAGACGACGTAGGCGTCGCCCACGCGGTCGGCTTCTTCGCTCACGACGGGGTGCTCGCCCAGCCCGCCCACCAGCGCCAGGTCCACGCCGGGGACCTGGCGGAGCAGGCGCTTGGTCTGGCGGAGGCCCAGATCGCTGAGGAGGACGACGACGTCGACGTCGGCGCGCGCGCGGAGGGCCGCGACCTGGGCGCGCGCGGCGGCCACGGGGTCGGTGACGCGCAGGCCCGGCGGCCCCGGGCGCCCGGCCGGCGGGGGGGCGGTGAGGGCGAAGACGCCCACGCGCAGGGCGGTGGGGCCCGAGGCCGTGGGCAGCACGCGGTGGGCCGGGAAGGCGAGGGTTCCGTCGGGGCGCGTGACGTTGGCCGTGAGCAAGGGCAGGCCCGTGGTCTTCGCGAGGGCGGCGTAGTCGGCGCCCGCGGCGGTGAGGTCCAGGGAGGAGACGCCGGCTGCGCCCACGGGGTGCTCCGGGCGGGCGGCGCGGGCCTGGAGCCGCCGGGTGAGGCGGCCGACGAGTCGGCTCACGAGCTGCGCTTTGCGCCGGTGCGACTCCAGCAGGTCGGGCGGGGGCGCCGCTTCGGGGAAGAACAAGGGCCCGGCGTGCAGGAGGAGCCCCTCGCCGTGGTCCCGGGCCCAGGCGGCGTCGAGCCACGGGATGAGGCGGTCGAAGCCACCCAGCTCCAGGGCCTTGGCGCAGCCGCAGGTGCGCGGCGTGCCGCGCACGTCCGCCAGGAGCCACAGCGTGCCCTGATGGGGGGCCGGCGGCGGGGTCTCGGCCGGCGCCACGTCGCCGGCCGAGCCGGCGGCGGGGCTTGGGGGGGCCGGCGAGGCGGGGACGCTGGAGCGCGGGCAGCCGGCGAGCGACATCGCGATCGCGGACGCGGCGACGAGCGCGAGAGCGAAGCCCCCGAGGTGCGATACCGGCGGCGAGACGCGAGGCGACCGGGACAGGTTCATGGCGATGGGTCTAAGCGGCCGCACGAGCCGGGTCAAGGCCGCGAGCGTCCGCGATCTTCATCATTACAGAGGGGCACACGGGGTTCCCCGGGCACCGTTGGGCGCCACGGCGAACCTTTGATAGAGTCGCCTTCGCCAAGTACACCGAGGCCGACGACGGGCCCAGCAGACGACCAGGCGCACGGCCTGCGGCGGGGGCTCGGCGTGGGACCGCCCACGGTGACCATGACGCGGGGGCTTCACACGTGGCTTTGATCCTGGTCGTAGATGACGATCCCCACACCACGCGGCTGCTGGAGGAGACCGTCGGGTTGGGCGGCTTCAGCATCCTGTCGGTCACGAGCGCGCTCACGGGGCTGGAGCTCGCCGTGGAGCGATCGCCCGCCGTGATGTTCCTCAACGTGGACATGCCGGACGGGCGGCGTGTGCGGGAGCACCTACGTCGGCAGGCAGCTTTCGCGGAGGCGCCCATCGTCTCGCTGGGCGCGGGGGTGGCGCCGGGGGGCATGGGCGAGGCGGACTTCTGGCTGCCCAAGCCGGTCACGAGCGAGGCCCTCGCCGAGACGCTGGGGACCGTCTTCGGGCCGGGTTGGAAGGCCGGGGCCCCCGAGGTGGGGTACTGGCGGCGGAGAGAGGGGAGCGGAGACGCGAGCGTCGGAGGGGCGGGGGAGGTGACGCCAGCGCCCGCCGTGCGGACCGCGGACGCCCCGGAGACGGACGCCGTGGACGCGGACGACCTCATCTTCGAGGAGGTAGACTTCGAGGAGCCCGGGTCCGGGACCGACCCGTTCGGGGGTGGGCTGGCGCTGGGGCCGCCCGACCCGGGGCCCCTGCGGTTGCGGCAGGACACGCAGGACTTCACGGCGCGGATGCTGGATGAGGAGGAGCTCGCCACGCGCGACGTGGGGACGTCGTTCGAGCTGGAGCGAGCGCGGGAAGAGCTGGAGCTGGTGCGTCGAGAGCTGGCCGAGACCCAGGCGGCCCTGCGCCAAGAGCGGGAGCGCGACCGCCGCGACACGGGCGTCCAGCCGGTGGCCGGGGCAGGGGCGGCGGAGGCGCTGCGGGAGCGCGACGCGCAGATCCAAGCGCTCCAGGAGGCGCTGGAGGACGCCAAGGCGCAGCTCGAAGCCCACGACGGCGAGGCGCTGGAGCGGGCGCTCTTGGAGCGCGACCGGGAGATCGAGGAGCTGGAGGCCAAGCTCCAGCGAGTGGGCGACTTGGGGGTCGAGGGGGCCGGAGACGCGGCGGCCGAGGCGGAGGAGCTGCGACAGGCCTTGGCCCAGCGCGACCGCGAGGTGGCGGCGCTGAGCGACGCGCTGGACGAGACCCAGCGGGAGCTCGACGAGGCGCGGCTCGGGGCGCACGCCCCGGGGGCCCAGGAGCCCGTGGGGGCCCAGACCCTGGTGACCAACCAGTCCGAGCTGCTCGCGCTGGCGGCGACCCTCCAGGAGCGCGAGGCGGAGCTTGCAGCCCTCCGCGCCGAGCTGGAGGAGCTGCGCGCCGCGACCTCCAGCCAGGGGGAGGGGGACGCGGCTACGGCGGTGGGGTCCCAGGACGAGGCGCCGCCGCCGGTCCCCCCCGAGGGAGAGGCGACCGAGGAGGCGGCTCGGCTGCTGCGCCAGCTCGGAGAGGCGCGGGCCAAGCTCGTGGAGGAGCGGACCCAGACGGAGGAGCTCCGAGAGCAGCTCCGGGCCACGACGGAGGCGGCCGAGCAGGCCCAGCGGGATTACGCTCAGGCCCACGCGGCGTTCCAAGCGCAGCTCGACGCGGCGCGGGGCGCCGAGGCCCAGGCGCGGGAGGCCGCCGAGGCGGCCCGGGCCGAACGAGACGGGGTCTTGTCGGCCCTGGGGTCGCTCCAGCAGGAGCGCGAGAGCCTCAAGGAGCGCCTGGAGACGGCGGAGATCCACGCCAAGGCGGGCGCCAAGCTGGCGGGCGAGGTCAAGACCCTGCGAGAGGAGCTGGCGGCGACGACGGCGCGCGCCGAGGAAGCCGAGCGGACGGCCGCCCAGGCGCGCGAGGAGGCCGAGCGGGCGGGCCGGGAGGCCGAGGAGGCGCGGGCGAGCCTCGCCGAGCTTCGGGAGCGCGAGGAGGCCACGCGCACCGAGCGAGACGCGGCGGCGGCCAAGGTGTGGGAGCTGGAGGCCGCGCTCCAGGAGCAGCGCCACGCCTCGGTGGACGACGAGGCGCGCGAGGCCCAGACCGAGGCCGTCATCGCCGACCTGGAGGCCCGGGTGGAGGCCCTCACGGCGGCGCGCGCCCAGGCGGAGCAGGCGCGGGACCGCGCGGAGAAGGCCCGCGAGGAGGCCGCCGAGCGGGCCGCCCAGGCCAGCGCGCGCGCCGACGAGGAGGGGCGCGCCCGGGAGGAGGCCGAGCGGGCGCGGGAGGCGCTGGAGGAGCGGATCCGAGAGCTGGAGGCGGGCGCCTGGGAGGCGGCGGAGCTGCGCCAGACGTTGGCCCAATCGGAGGAGCGGGAGCGGGCCCTCCGTGCGGAGCTGGAGGAAGCCCGCGGGCGGGTGGAGGAGCTCACCGCCCAGGCGGAAAACGCCCAGGCGGCGCGCGAGGAGCTGGCGGCCGAGAGGGAGCGCGCGGCGGGCTTCGAGGAGCAGCTCGACCAGGCACGCCAGCGCATCGAGGCCCTGGAGGGGCAGGTCCAGGACGAGGCCGCGACCCAAGACGCGCTCCAGCAGGCGCTCGCCAAGGCAACCGGGCTGGACGCCGAGCTCAACGTGGCCCGGGAGCAGATCGCCGAGCTCGAGGGAGAGCTCGCCGCGCACGCGACCGTAGAGCAAGAGCGCGCGGCCGCAGTGGCCCGCGCCGAGGCCTTGGAGGCCGAGCTGGTCGCGAGCCAGCAGCGCGTCGCGGAGTTGGAGAGCGCGCTGCGAGACGCTGTGGAGGCCCGCGACCTCATGCAAGCCTCGCTCCAGGACGCCGCGCGAGCGCGAGACCGGGCGACGAGCCGCTTGGACGGGTTGGAGGCCGAGCTGGTCGCGAGCCGCCAACACGAGGCCGAGCTGGACAACACCCTCCGCGAGGCGCGCGACGCCGCCGTCCAGATGGAAGCGGAGCTCCGCGACGCCGCCCTGGCCCGCGACGCGGCGGTCACGCGGGCGGCGGAGCTCGAAGAGCAGGTGAGCGAGCTGGACACCGAGCGGGTCTCGCTGGCCGAGCGCCTGGCGGCCGAGGAGGCCGGCCGGGCGGCGCTGGAGAGCGAGCTAGAGGAGCTGCGAAAGCTCCGCGAGATCGAGGGACTCGCCGAGGAGGCCCGCCAGGAGGAGGCCGAGGCCCGGCGGCGCGCGGAGGAGCAGGTGGCGCTCACCCGCGAGTCGGTGGAGCGCCTGGAGCGCGAGCGCAAGGAGCTGGAAGCCCTCCTCGCCGACGAGCGAGAGGCGCGGGAGTTCCTGGACCACCACGTGGCGGAGCTCACCCAGGCGCTCGAGGAGGCCGAGGCGCGCGTGGAGATCGCCGCGTCCAACGCCGCCGACGAGCGCCTGGACGAGCTCCAGCGCCTCGCAGACCAGTGGCGGCAGAGCTTCTACGAGCAGCAGGCCGAGCTCGAAGAGCTCCGGGCCTCCGCCGGACCCTCCCAGGACCCGGGGGCCCTCCAAGAGACGCTCGCCCAGGTGCTGGACGTGGTCGACGCCACGCAGCGGGCCTTCGCGGAGGACCTCTCGGTCTGGGCGGAGAGCCAGCGGCGCATCGGCCAGGCCATCGCCCAGCTCTGGCAGATCGGGATGCGCTTCCCCCAGCTCCAGACCGGGCCCATGAACATCAACATCATCTCCAACGAGATGAAGGAGTCCCTGGACAACCTGGCCGCCCTGCTCCGCCGCAGCGACGGCTACCTCAAGTCCGTCCACGACGAGGTCCTGGGCCGCATGGACGGCTGACCGAGCACGTTCGCCGGCCCCAGCGCGGGAACGACGTCCGCCCCCCAGCGCGTTGCACCCCACGTCCCGTCCGCGCGCCACGTCACCGCAACCGGGGCGAGCCCCGGTGAACGACGCGCGGAACCCCGTCCCTCTCTCCCCCTCCATTCTTCCCCAAGGAAGCCCCATGAGCAGCCTCTCCAGAAGCATGATGCAGAACCCGGACCGAGCGGGCGCGAGCGAGGGTGGTGCGGCCG
>CAYZID010000154.1:0-14313 GCA_964478315.1 uncultured Myxococcales bacterium
CCGCCCACACGCGGGATCCAAAGCCGAATCCCAGAGTAGGTGGCGGATCGGGGGCTTCCACGGGCCGCGCGTCACCCCGGCACGGCTCCTCGGGAGGACGACCCCGAGGGGCCGCTCCCCGCGTCCTACGAACGGCGGTCGCCGGTGACCGCTCGCCTACTCCGGGAGCGCCACGGGGCCCGGGGCGGCGTAACCCCCACCATCCACGTCCACGTACACCGGGTTCGTGAAGGCGAAGGGCCAGCCCGAGAAGATCGGCTGGCCGTTGGACGACCCGCGCGTCAGGAAGACGTACCAGGTGTCTCGCGTCGGCGTGAACGAGAACGTCTCGTCCAACCAGACGGTGGGATCCTCCGCGTCGGCCGCCGGGGGCACCGTCGGGCGGGAGTCCACCAGGACGCCGTTCGCGTAGACCTCGACCGTGTCCAGCGACAGCCAGGGCGGCACCTGGGCGACGACATGGAAGGTCACGCCCCCAGCGCCATCCACGACCTCGGTGTGGCCCATGGGGTGCTCGTCTCCCACGCTTACCGAGATCCACGCGGCGCGGGCCACGACGGCGTGTTGGGCGGCGAGGGCCTCGGTGACCTGCTCCTCGGTGAGGGCGGCCGGGTCGTTGTGCCCCACGCGCAGGTAGGTCCGTGGGTAGCCGGCGTCGTCGCCGCGGTCGTGGGCGTCGGAGTCCCCCACGGCGCAGACGTCCTTGCCCCGGTTGAGGAAGCCGAACCAGTCGGCCATGGTAGGCACCGGGGCGTCGCCGGCCGCCCAGAGGGCCCAGCCTTGGGGCGTGAAGTCGGCGGCCTGGCCGAGCTCCGTGTTGACCTCCAGGGCGTCGAAGTCCGCGGCGAGCGAGCCCTTGCCCGCTGTCCCCGACCAGGGCTCCCATTGAAGGTTCGTGAAGTATCCTTTGAGGTTCGTGGAGCGCGGGTGGTTGATGAAGACCGACGGGTTCGTGGGCAGGGCGTGGAGCTGGGCGAAGAGGTCGTCGATCGTGCGGTCCACCCACAGCTTGACCCCGGTAAGCGCGAAGGGATCCTCGGGGTCCAGGGGGAGCGGGAACGCGTTGAAGTGGCCCACGCCGTTGACGCTGACCTCGTCGCCGATGATGGGCAGGTAGCACGAGCGGGCCTGGAGCAAGGCCACCTGGGGGCTGAGGTCGGTGACGTTGTCGTGGTCGGTGACGGCGGCGCACTGGAGGCCTTGGGCGAGGTTCTCCTTCACCTGGTCCACGAAGCGCTCGTGGGAGTCGAGGCTCCCGACGGTGTGCTGGTGGAAGTCGCCGGGGATCCAGCCCGGGGTCTCGATGACTTGGCTCAGGTGTCCGTCCAGCACCGCGCCGTCGGTGAGCAGCACGTCCTGGCGCTCGACGCGGTCGTAGAGCGGGCCGTGGCTGAGGATGACGTCGTAGCGCCCGGGCTTGACGCGCAGGGTGTTCTGGCCGGCGGTGTAGTCCACGCGGGTCTGGCCGTGGAGGGAGCGCTCGCCCAGGCGCTCGTCGGGCTCCTGGGCGTCCAAGGCGTCCAGCGCGACCACGGCCGGGAAGGCGCCGATGGCGGGCATGGGGCCGTCGCCCGTGATGGCGAGCGTGAGGACGGCGACGTCTCCGATGGCGTAGTCGCCGTCCAGGTCGGTCGTGAGGTCGTCGCCGTCCGCCACGTCCACCGGGCGCGGCTGGGAGCGGTCGCGGTCCAGACCGTGGGCGACGAGCTCGTAGCTGCCGGGTCGCACGAGCATGTGCCAGGCGCCGGCGTCGTCGGTCACGGCCTGGTTCATGGCCTCGCCGCCCCCGGCCACGAGCGCCGTGACGAAGGCGCCAGCGACGGGCTGGCCGGCCGCATCGCGGACGACGCCGCTGAGCCGCCCGTGGGGCTCGTGGCGCACGGTCAGGAAGGCGTCCGCGACGCTGGAGATGGAGCCATCTCCCACGGCGAACAGCCGCTCCAGCACGGCGGTCTTGCCGGGGGCCACGGTGAGGCCGTTGTCCAGAATGCTGGCCGTGCCGGAGGTCTCCACGAAGGGGGCCTGGAAGGTGCCCGTCTCCACGCCGTATCCGTAGGAGACGCGCTCGCCGCGCGTGACGAGGAAGCCGTCGGCCATGTCCGAGCCGTAGCCGAAGCCCTCGTTGGGGACGAACAGGCGCAGGAAGCCGCCGAAGGACAGGAAGTCGCCCACCAGGACGCTGATCGGCTTGTCGGTGGGGTTGGTGAGGAGCGTGCGGATGCGCAGGAAGGGCTCGCCGGGGCGGACCTCATATTCCAGGGCGACCTGGGCCGGCGTGTCGTCGGCCAGGCCGTCGAGCATGTCGAGGATCTTGGACGGCCCGAGCGTCCCCTCCACGCGGACCACGGCGGCTGCGCCGTCCGCGCCGTCGGCCGTGACGCGGACGTCCGAGGGGTGGAGGATCTTGAAGCCGATGATGGGGAAGGACTCGCGGAAGCGGTCCTGCCCCGGCTCGCCCGGGGCTCGGGCCAGGTCGGCGTCGATGAGGTCGCCGCCGAAGACGTCGAGGCCTACGGCCTTGAGGTCGCCGTTCTCGTCGGGGCTGGCGCCCTGGATGGTGAAGCGGACGAGGTCGTTGCCGAGGACGTAGGCGAAGCCGGGTTGTCCTTGGGCGGCTGGGCCGCCGGGGATCTCCTCCCAACGCTCGGCGCGGTAGGCGAAGACAGCGCTGTCGGGGCTCGCGTCGGCGTCCGCGCCGTCGTCCAGGGCGTCGTCCTGGGCGGTCGCGTCTGGCTGGCTCGCGTCTGGCTTGGCGGTGTCGGCCGCGGCGTCGCTTGCGCTGGAGGCGGCCTCGTCCCCTCCGCACGCGCCGGCGCTGGCGAGCGTGAGGGCGACCGCGACGGCCCACGCCCAGGCGGTCCGCGTCGTGCCCGTGGCGCCCGGCCTCCCGTGGGCCGTCCGCCGCGTCTCCCGTGCTCGCCTGCCGAGCTCCCCAACCCCATTCGACGCCATGCCTTGCCTCCGCTGCGATGCCTCATCCTCGGGGAGAGCTGGGCGTGGAAGCAAGCGCCGGGGCGTCCGGGCGTGAAGCCGGCGTCTTGGCGCGGCGCTCGGCCGCTACATCGGTGGCGGATCGGGGCGCAGCCCGCCGGCTTGACGGGGATGGCGCGGCGCGGGCAGCTTCGTCGTGCGCACGTGGGGCGGGCGAGGAGAGGCACATGAGCGTTTCGGGGTTGGTCGTAGGGCTGCTCGTGGTGGGAGGCGGTGTGCTGGCGGGTGGGTTGGTGCTCCGCGGGCGCGTTCGGCGGATCCGGGCGTGGCCCACCGTGGAGGCTCGGGTCGTCGAGCGCGCCGTGGGGTTGGCCACCCAGCCCACGGGCGGGGCGCGCCGCGGGCGGTTCGTGCCCAAGGTGCGTTACGTCTTCGAGGCCGCGGGGCGGTCCTACGAGGGCCACGCTCTCAGCCCGGTCCAGCAGACGATGACCGCCGAGCGCGCGCAGGAGGTCGCCGACGCGATCCCGGCGTCCGTGGAGATCCACTACGATCCCACGGACCCCACGCGCTCCTACATCCACCCGGGTTCGCTGACGCTGGCCGTCACCTTGACCATCGTAGGCTCCTCCCTCCTCCTCCTCGCCCTCGGTGCGCTCCTGGGTCCGTAGCAAGTGCTCCCCGTTGGCGGGTCGGCCGGCCGAGCTTCACGCGCGGGCGACCGTCTCGCGGCCGGGCACCTTCGAGCAAGACGGGCTTCTCATACACGGCCACACGATGAGCGCCTATCGTGACGGACCCTTGCTCGGGGCTTCTGAACCGCGACGTTCGTAGACCCAATAGTAGAATGGGTCGCCCGGGGGACCGAAGACGGCCCGCTTCGTGTAGAACAGGCGGAAATCGGGGTTCTTGACCAATGCTGGGTTCGTACCGTAGGCCGCCAGGGGTTTGAGTTGGGTTCTCGATCGGCTGTGCACGACCACGAATCGGGGCTTCAGACGATAGATGTAGTCCGCGAAGCGCGTGGCGTTCCAGTCGATCGGTGGGTTCGTGAACTCGAGGGAGTTCAAGCAGAACGTGTCCATGACCTTGGCGTCGAGTTCGTAGGGGATCTGCCCATCGTCCCCCAGGACGATCCAATCGGACGGCTTGACGCGTTCCGCAAACCAGGCAGCAGCGGCGGCGCGCTGCTCGGACCGACGTGCATAGCGACTGGCCTGCTTGTCGATTGCGGCCGTCGGATCCTCCACGAAGGTCGCAGAGTAGGCCAGGACCAGGGTTAGGAGCAGGGACTCGCGCACCAGGCGTCGCGCCCGAGGCCAGATGATCTTGGACGCCTCGTGGAGTCCCACGGCGGCCGCGAGGAGTGTGAGCGCGTAGGCGAGGAGGCCGTGTCGGTTCCAATAACCGATGACCGGGTCGACCCCATCCAAGACGAACCCGTAAGCGATGGGAACCAGCCACATTACCACGTGCCTCGATCCCAGCTTTCGCCACGGGTAGATTGCTGCAAGCAGAGCAATGGGACTCAGTAGATTCGCGAGATCCTTCGTGAGCGGCGTGGCTCTCAGCACAGCACGGGACTTGCAGACGGCTGAATGGGGCAACAGCGCACCGAAGTAGTCCAGACGCCAGAGGTGATAGGCAGCGAAAGGCAGGAGGAACGTGAGCGTCACGGTGGCCCAGGCCCGGGCATCCAACCGGACTCGCCAGGCCAGCCCGACCGCAAAGGCTCCCGCGACCACCACGGCCTCCGGCCGCGTGAGCGTTGTGAGAAGCAGAAGTATTCCAGAAACACCCAACCAGCGATAAGAGATGAGGCTAGGTGCAGCGTGGGACTCCGGGTTGTCTGCCCTCTCGAAGACTGGGGCCGAGTTGGACCGAGTCGTTCGGAAACCCAACCCACGAACGTAGGCCGCGAAGGCTGCCAGGGCGAGGGCCTGGAACGCTGTCGTTTCGAGGCCGCTCACTGCCCAAAGCACTTGCCCCCGATACGTCGCAAGGAAAACCGTTGGCACAAGTGCGGCGATCGGGCCCATCCACGTGCGCGCCACGTACCACAAGAGCAGCGGGGACAGGGCGAATCCAATGAGACCAGCGATCTTGAGCGTCAGAACAGGGTCCCAGCCGACCGTGTAGGCGAACGCTCCAAGGAGCACAAACAGGAAGTTTGAGTAGCCTTCGACGGGGGGATCCTCCCCGACGTTCCACACCAGGCCGTGACCCTGTGCGAGGTGACGTCCGTAGCGCAAAGAGATGTACGCGTCATCCGTCGTGAACTTCCATGCGACGTCCAAGAGGTCGTAGGCCGTCTGGGCGATCCAGGCAGCCACGAGCGCCGTGAGTAGGTACTCGAACAACAGCGTCCAAGAGACACCTGTCGGAGAGCCTCCAGCAGGGCGTGTGGGCGCTGTGTCGCCCAACACCTCGTCCCCTCTCACGGTCGGCGTCCCATCGCGTTCTGTGTGCGTCACAAAGAAGTCCTCGTGCAAGCGTCCAGTGAGAGGATGGCCGACGTCATCTTGGGGGACGTCGCCGCCACCAAGGCGGCCCAATTGTACGCATCCCCTGGTGTCTCCGCAACCAAACAACATGCGAAGCGGGCCCCAGGGCGCTTGGGGCAAGCAGACTCGTCGTGGAGCGGCGAACTACATCGGCGGGGGCCACGAACGTCGGAGATCCAGGACTTGCACATGGGCGTCCACAAAGAAGCGTTTGCCTGTGCTGCCCTGGGGGTCGGCCCCCAAGGTGACGGGGCTCGTGTTGTTGGTCACGCCCCCCTTGGCATAAGGCGCGGACACCCCGCCGTCGCTTCCGTTGATGAGGAGCCGGACTCCGCCGTCACCATCGTAGCCCGCGGCGATGAGCGAAGGCTCGCCGATCGTCAGCTTGGAAGCAGAGACCGTAGCGTATCGCATCGTTCCGCCGACGCCGATGCCGAATCGCAGTAGCGTACCATCGGTCGGGGAGCCTACAGGGCGGTAGAGTTCCAGCGTAAAGCCGGTCGAGCCTTCTTGCTTGCCAACCAGGACGCGGATCTCGCCTTCGGCCAGGGACACGTCGTCAACTGCCGCATAAACGCTCAAGAACAACCCCCCACCTTCGTCAAGCGCGATGCTTCCCAGGCTCGCGGCGCGTTGCGCTGAGGCATCCAACATCAAGGTGGGGCGTACGAAGGGAGCGGACAAGCCCAGGATCGGGGCCTGCGGAACGCCTACCTCGAAGCTCCCGATTGAATCGAGCCCACCGTGGTAGTAGTTCACATCGGTTGCGGCAAGGGGCGTGGCGGAGACGTCGAGGAGCAACTCCTGAGACGGAGCTGTGACGAGATCCCGAGCTGTCTCGATCGAGACGTCGACGGTCACCGCGTCGACGTGCTCTTGCGTGGCGAGGAGGGACATCTCGCCTAGCCACTGCGGGACTGGGTACACCGCCGTGCCAAGGCCGCGGTCGCGAGCCATGTGAAGAATCGTCAGGAGCTCCCGGTGCTTGTAGTTGAGCTCCACCATGTCCACGCCCGCGGCGGCCAGCCCGTCGAGCCCCGGAGCGTTCGCCTCCGCGCTGGACGTGACGCTGGAATACAAGATGGACGTCTTGAGGCGCGGCGCCAGGTCCGCGAAGGGGCCCCCAGGCTGGATCAGGTCGAGGGCGTGGTAGACCGCCCCGGACCAGGCGTTCGAGAAGGCCCGGTAGACGACCTCCCGGCCGCTCGTGCCGGCCAGCCCGTGCTCTCGGAGGGCCGTCAGCGCGAGCTCCGCCGCCGAGTCGAAGGTCGTCTCCTCCTTGGATTCCAGGAACAGGATCACATCGCTCGCGATGAACTCGGGCGTGCTCAACACCTCGTCGAAGGTGGGGGCCTCGGCGTCTCCGTCGTCCACGTGGTCCACGTAGAGCACTCCACCCTCCTCTCGCACGTCCAACTCCACCGCGTCCGCCCCCGCCTCGATGGCCGCGATGAGCTTCGTGCGCGTGGCCGCCAGACGCTCGTCGTGGGTCCCCGAGGTGGCGTAGCAGTTGTGGGCGATGATCGCCACCGGGTTGCAATAGGGCGTGCGCGTGAGCCCCTTCCGCCCGCTGTTCACCCAGAAGCCGTCCCGGGCGAGCCACGCGTTCGTCCCGCCCACCGCGGTCCACTGGTCGGCGTAGACCGTGGGGCTGCACACCCCGCAGACGGCGCCGTTGGCAGCCTCGGCGGGCGACGGGTCGCCCGCGGCGTAGCACGCCCCGTCGATGAAGCAGGTGCCCGGCTGGGGTGTGTGCATACACGCGTTCGCGACGGTGTCGCACGCGTCCACGGTGCAGGGGGCCCCGTCGTCGCAGTCGCTGTCCTTCGTGCACACGCAGGCCTTGTCGTCGTGGACGCACGTCCCATCCAGGGGGTTGCACACGTCGGGCGTGCAGCTTAGCCCGTCGCTGCAGTCCTTGGGTGTTCCCGCGCACGTCCCACCCCAACAGGCGTCGTCCACCGTGCAGGCGTCGCCGTCGTCGCACGCCGCGCCGTCGTTGCCAGGCGCGGACTCGCATGCCTTCTGGGCGTTGCACACGTCCACCGTGCACGGGTCTCCGTCATCACAGTCGGAATCGGTCACGCACCCACACGCGGCCAGGTCGTGGACGCAGTGGCCGGTGGCGCCGTCGCATACGTCCACCGAGCAGGCCACGCCGTCGTCGCAGTTCTTTGCCGTCCCGGCGCACCCCGCGGCGCCGCAGACGTCGTTGAGCGTGCACGCGTTCCCATCATCGCAGGTCGAGCCCGCGGGTTCGGGCGTGTGTGTGCAGGTCCAGTCCGCGGCGCAGGCGTCCACCGTGCAGGGGTCTCCGTCGTCGCACTGGTCGTCCTTGAGACACTCGCAGCTCACCGTCGGGGTCTGCTGGCAGGCTCCGGTCAGCGGGTTGCAGGTGTCCTCCGTGCAGGTGATCCCGTCGTCGCAGGTCGTGGGCTGGCCCACGCAGCCCCCTCCCTGGCACTGGTCCCCGGTCGTGCAGGCGTTGCCGTCCTCGCACGCCGTCCCGTCGGGCGCGGCTGTGTGCGTGCAAGACCAGTCGGCCCCGCAGACGTCCGTCGTACACGGGTTGCCGTCGTCGCAGTGGCCGTCGTTGAGGCACTCGCACCCGGCCGAGGGCGTGTTCTTGCACACGCCGGACGTGGGATCGCAGGCGTCTTCCGTGCACGAGACGCCGTCCTCGCAGTCCTTCGCCGTGCCCACGCACACGGCCTGGAGACAGGCGTCGCCTGTCGTGCAGGCGTCGGCGTCGTCGCACGCCGTGCCATCCGCGGCGGCTTCATGCTGGCACGTCCAGGCCTCGCTACACGTGTCCAGCGTGCAGTCGTTTCCATCGTCGCAGTCCGTGTCGTTCTGACACGCACACGTGTCCGTGGGGCTCGCGGTGCACTGGCCAGTCGCAGGGTCGCAGGCGTCCTGGGTGCAGGCGATCCCGTCCTCGCAGTCCTTCGCCGTGCCCGCGCAGGTGCCCGCCTGGCATTGATCGTCCTCGGTGCAGGCGTCCCCGTCATCACAGCTCGTGCCGTCCTCGCGCGGGGTCGCCACGCACGCGCCCGCTTGGGAGTCCCAAGTGCCCATCAGGCACGCCGTGTCCAGGGAGGAGCAGTCCTGGGGCCCGGCGTCCGGGGTGCCCGGGTCGGTTTGGGGCACGTCTGGCTGGGACGCGTCGGGCTCGACCGTGTCGGGGAGTGCGGGCCCCTGGTCTTCGCCGCCATCGGTCGCGGTGGCATCCCCGGGCGCGTCGGTGTCCTCGGTGATGTCGGCGTCCTCGGTGATGTCGGTGTCCTCGGTGATGTCGGTGTCCTCGGTGATGTCGGTGCCCTCGGTGATGTCGGTCGACCCCGCGTCTGGGGACAGGCAACCCGAGGGCACCGCATCCGGCTCGTAGGTCGCGCAGATGTCCGGCGTACAGGCGGAGAGGACACCGTTCGCGCAGCGTTCCGTGTCCGGGATGGCGTGGAGGTCGGGGAGGCAGCCGCCCCAGAGCACGGCCGCGGCGGCAAGGGCTGCGGTCCCCCACGCCCACCACTCCTCGGCCGCCTGCCTCGCGGTCTCGTGCCGCCCCATCGGACCGACCTCCTTCGCCGTCGTCGTTCCCGCCTTGCGCATGCGTCGTCCTCCTCGATGACCCGTTTTGAGAGGCCGAGTAGTCCCATGGGTCGCGTCGGCTCCTCTCCTACCTCGAAGCTGCCCCCCTGCAAGCCCCGCTCCAGGACCGGCGGTCTGGGGGTTGCGGTGGACGCGGGGCGGGGCGTGTGGTGAGGTTGGGCTCGCGAGGCGCGGGGCGTGGGGGAAGGCGCGCGGGGGCGTCGGCCGACGGCACGTGCGGGGAGGGCGGTGATGGACTTCGAGGAGCTGGAGCTGGGCGGCGCCGACGACGTGCGGCGGGAGCTGGAGCGCAGACGGGCGGAGGCGGTCGGGGACGCTGAGCCCTGGGCTTGGGCGAGACGGCTCGCGCACGAGGACGCCCAGGCCGCGGCGTGGGTCGTCCAGGCCCTCACGGGCGCGCTGGAGGGCGCCGCCAGCGCGGATGGGGCCAAGGAACGGACGGTCCCGGACGCTCTCCGGCCCGGCGTCGACGCGCTGGGCGAGGCCCTAGGTGCGGCGCTCGCCGGAGGCCACACGGGCGCCCTGGGCGACGCCGCGGCCTTCTACGTCTACTCCGCCCCCAGCCTGGGCGCGGACGCCCGCCAACTCGCCGTGGCCGCCATCGCCCACTACCACCCGGGGCTCCGCGCCGCCTTCCGCGACGCCGTGGAGCTCCAGGCCGGGCGCTTCGGGGCCTTCCGCGCCACCCCCGTCGTCGACGAACTCGATGACCTCTGGGCCGCCGCCCAGGCGCAGCCCGCCGAGGGCCAGCGCGAGCCCACCGCAGACCAACTCGACGCCCTCCTCTCGCAGACCCTGAGCGAAGCCGGAGAGGCGCTCAAGAGAGCGCTGGGCGAGCTCGACCTCTCCGCCGCGGACCTCTTGGACGCCCTCGCGTCCCTCGTGGACGAGGGACAGGGTGGCCCGGGAGACAACGACGCAGGTCAGGACGGCGGAAGGCAACCGCCGGACGCCGGAGACACCGGCGGCGCACGGGGCGCGGAGTCGGAGCCCCATCACGCCCCCGAACGCCTAGGATTCGACCCGCGCCCGGTGTTCCACGGCTACGTCTGGGAACACGGCCTGGCGATCGAAGGAGAGGACGGCGTCCCCACCGTGCGCGTGGACGTGGCCTTCCTCCTGGAACACGGCCCCGGGCTCGTGCAGGCTTTCCTGCCGCTCGTCCGCGGCGGCGAGCGGGCTCCCTCGGGAGCCGGCGTCGAACCCCCAGCACCCGTGCGCGTGGAAACCGACCTGGGGTTGGACGAGCTCCAGCGCTGGGTCACGGGGCTCCTCGCCGCGCTGGGTCGGTAGTTCCCATCCTGAAAAGGCGGACCGAGCCACGGCGAGTCGATGTGCGTGCCAGGTGCGTTCACGCAACCCGCCGGAGTAGCAGCGCTACTTCAAGTGGTTGCGGGGACGCGCATGGTGCGTGCAGCGGCCGTCGCGGCGACGGGAGGCTTTTCAGGATGGGAACTCGGTAGCGAGGCGCCCTCGGCTGGATCACCCGGCCGTGGGATTGCGCCGAGTTGGCGTTCGCGGTAGGCATCTCTCCACGACGAACGCGGAACGTACCGACGCGCCCCGCGAGGGGGGCCGGCCAGGGTGGCCGCCCCGCCGGGCCGCGCCGGACGTGGGACAACCGGACGTGGGACAAGGGGTGAGAGACGATGAAGCGTTGGCAGGGGCTGGTGTGGGTCGGGATCGTGGCGCTGGCGGTGCTGCCGCTGAGCGTGGCCGGATGCGGAGACGACGGCGGAGGCGGTCAGGAGGACGCCACCCTCGAGGATGGGACCGCAGATGTCCAGGATGACGCCGGGCCCGACACCGCTGCGGACACCGAGTCAGACACCGAATCAGACACCGGGGCAGACGCGGAGCCGGACACCGCAAACGACGAGCTCGTGAAGGTCACCATCCTCCACACCTCCGACCTCCATCATTGGGCCATGGGCTACGGACCCCAGGCGGCCTACACCCCCCTGGACACCGCGGACCAGGACCCGGTGACCGGCGGCTACGCCCGGCTGGCAAAGAAGATCAAGGAGATCCGCGCTGAGCAGGAGGCCGCTGGCGTCCCCGTCCTGGTGCTGGACTCCGGGGACTTCCTCATGGGCACGGTCTTCGACCTCACGGCCGCCGACCCCATGGCCCTTCGGTTCTTCCAGTACGCGGGTTACGACGCGACGACCTTCGGCAACCACGAGTTCGATTGGACGCCTGCCGCCCTGGCAGACATCATCAACGCGGGGCGCGCGGCCGACCCGGCCTTCGCCGTGCCCATCGTCGCCACGAACGCGCTGTTCAGCGCGGACGACGCGGGCGACGACGGGTTGGAGCAGCTCAAGGCGGACGGCGCCATCGTCGACAAGCTCGTCTTCACCCTCGACAACGGCCTCAAGGTGGGCCTGTTGGGCCAGGCCGGCGTCAGCGCGGACTCCGACGCGCCCACGGCGCCCCCCGTGACCTTCGACCACACCCCGGCGTTCCTCCAGGCGGCCGTGGACGGGCTGCGCAACGACGACGGCGCGGACATGGTCGTGCTCCTCTCGCACGGCGGCGTGGAGAGTGACGACACCGGCGAGGACGTGACCCTGGCGGGGAAGGTGTCCGGCCTCGACGTCATCGCCTCGGGCCACACCCACACCGCCACGGACCACGCCATCGAGGTGGGGGACACGCTGGTCTTCGAGCCCGGGTCCTACGGGCGCTGGCTGTCCCGCCTGGACATCACCTTCAACAAGACGCGTGGCAAGATCGCGAGCTACGATTACACCCTCATCCCCATCGACGACGCCATCGGCGGAGACGCCGGGATGGACGCCGTCGTCGCCGCGGCCCTCCAGGGGATCGACTCCAGCCTGGAGCCCGCCCTGGGGCTCCAGGCCCTCAGCCCCGTCGTGGAGACGTCCTTCCCGTTGGAGCGCGAGGAGCTCACGGAGACCGGGATTGGCGATCTGTGCGCCGACGCCTTCCGCGCTGCCGCCACGACCGCCGTGCAGGGCTCGGTCGACCCCACGCCCTTCACCATGGGCGTCGTCCCAAGCGGGATCATCCGCAACAACATCCACCCCACGGCAGACGGACTCGTCTCCTTCGCCGACGTCTACAGCATCTTCCCGCTGGGGATGTCGTTGGACCCCGCGAACCAGGAACTCCCCGGCTGGCCCCTCGTCAGCGTCTACGCCACGGCGGCCGAGCTCCAGCAGATCTGCCTCATCCCCGCCAAGATCGCGGCCATCTTCGGTCCGGACGTGTACCTCAACTTCTCGGGTGTGCGCTGTGGCTACGACCCCGCCGGGCCCCAGGACATCGGCGTCATCAACGCCGTCTACCAGTGCGGCAGCACCCTGCCGGCCGACGCTGGCGGCGAAGGAGACGTGTTCTCCACGGGCTGCGGGACCCAGCTCGACCTCTCCGACGAGACGACCCTCTACCGCGTGGTCACCGACCTCTACACCCTGCTGCTCATGGACAAGGTCACGGTCGTGCTGGACATTCACCCCAAGCACGCCGACGGGACGGTCGTGGATCTCACCGACCCCGCCGACTTCCTCACCACTCGCGTGGACGCCGACGCCGACGCCGACGGCGTCCAGGAGGTCAAGGCGTGGGCGGCCCTCCTGGGCTTCCTGGAGCAGCTCCCCGACGCCGGTGGGGACCCCAACCTCCCCGACATCCCCGAGGCCGTCTACGGCCCGGGCGGCACGGCTCTGGGGCGCCTCGTGCCCCAGGGGTCGGCCCAGTAGCGACCTCCCCGTCCGGTCCGCGCGCGGGGCGCGCGGCCGGGCGGTGGGTGGGGACGCGAGCGGCGAGGTCATCCGCCAGCAGTGGCGGGCCTCGCCGTTCGGCGTCTCAGCCCTTGGCGTCCAGCTCCGCCGAGATGACGCCCGCCCCCGCGTAGTTCGTGGTGATGAACAGGAGCTGGGCCACGGGCACCATGAGGAGCAGGGTCGCCACGCCGCCCAGGGCCAGGGTCCCCAGCGTGTTGGACCGCAGCCACCGCCGCTGGGCGCCGTAGCCCAGCGAGTGGCCCTCCAGGTGGGGCGCCATGAGGTCCCAGGCCATCTCGTGCGCCGTGAGGCCGAACTGCAGGACCATGTAGAGGACGGTCCCCACCCCGGGGAGCAGGTTCACGAACAGCAGCAGGACGGATAGGACGAGGAAGCGCACGAGCCGGCGAACCTCCAGCGACACGGAGGCACCCACGCCCAGCTCACCCGCGAGGGGAGGGGCGCCACGGGTTGCGCGCGCCGCCCGGAACACGGGCGTCTGGAACATGGGCAGGAAGATGCTGGCCAGGGTGACGAAGATCACGGGCGTCCAGAGCAACACGACGACGTAGACCACCACGCGGACGACGGTGCGCACGACCTCCACGAACCACCCGTCGCCGCCGAAGTCCGTGACGGCTTGGACGCCGAAGTAGATGCCCGCCAGCAGGGCCAGGAAAGCCACGGCGTTCACCACGAGCGCCACCAGCACCTTTCCGCGCAGCGCCTTGTCCGTGAGCGCCAGCGTCGTGCCCCGCAACAACCCCGCCACCGCCAACCCCGGCGTCATCCGCCCCGCGTCGTTCATCGCCTCGCCCTCCACCTCAACCTCTCATCTTCACCCCGCCGGTCATGACCACCGGACTTGCGCCGCAACCCGTGTCCCCTTCAACCAGCCGGCCGTGGGCGAAGGCGGAGGGCGTCGTTGGCCGGCGCTCCGTCCTTGAGCCAGCGCACGGTGTCCAGGGATGCACGCGCCCAGTGGATGCGAGCCACGCGCTCGTCCGGGATGCGCGCGAACTTTTCTCGGGCCTTGTCGTCGTTGGACATGATTCGACCGTCGCCGGGGTCGTGAGCCTTGGCCGTGTTCCCCGCGTGCTCCTTCCACTCGCCGTAGAGCTTGCGGTCCATGGCGACTCGAAAGCCCGATGACTCCCAGAGAGCTCGGAGCACATCGCAGGCATGGCGAGACTGGTCCGACCAGGGGCGCGTCTTCGGGTCTGGGCCGGCCGCTCCGGCGATGTCCGCGTCCACGACGAACACGTGCGTCGGCGATCTCATCGCTGGGGCACCTCGCTGTCGTCAGCTCCAAAGACCGCGTCCAAGAACGCGCTGTCAGCCATCGCGAAGATGTCCGGGAAGTCCACCGGCCAGTCGCCGAACGAGCCGTCGCTGGCCAACTCGGCGCGCTGGATCGTGGACCAGCCCGAGCTCGGGTCTCGCGTGAACCAGTGCCCAGATTCGCCACCTACTCTGGGATTCGGCTTTGGATCCCGCGTGTGGGCGGCGTCGGACTG
>CAYZID010000155.1:0-14310 GCA_964478315.1 uncultured Myxococcales bacterium
CCGCCCACACGCGGGATCCAAAGCCGAATCCCAGAGTAGGTGGCGGATCTGGGCCTACCCACTCCGTTGGACAACGCGCTGCCCTCGGGGTAGGTTTCTACCGCTTCGGCCCCCCCATCGTCGCCGCGTTGGAGTCAAGAGATGTCTCGTCCCACACCGTCGCGCACCGCCGTCATCGCGTTGTCTGTGCTCACGTGGCTCGCCGCCCCCGGGTGCGCCACCTTGTTCAACGACGTGCCTCAGTACATCCCCGTGACCTCCGATCCCGCGGGGGCTACGGTGTCCGTGGACGGACAGGTCTACGGCACGACACCCCTGGAGTTGGCCCTCCCCGTGGACCGCAGCTACCAGGTGCGCGTGGAGGCGCCCGGGTACCCCCCGCAGACGCGCATCCTCATGCGCTCGGCCAGCGTGGGCTTCATCGTGCTGGACGTCATGCTCGGGCTCGTGCCGCTGGCCATCGATCTGGCGACGGGCGATCTCTACAACCTGGACCCAGAGGTCATGCACTTCCAGTTCGCACCCGTCCAGGCCGCGCCGGCGGCCCCGGTCGTTCTGGTCCCGGTCCCACGGCCCAGGGCTTCGGCTCCCCTCCCCGCCGGTCCTCCCGCCGGCCCAGCCCCGTCCAGCGCCCAGCACTGCTGCGTGAACGGTGCCTTCTACTCCTGCCCGGACGGGGTGGCCGTTGCCCGCTGCGCGCCGCCCCAGCTTGCTTCGTGCCTCATGGGCTGCGGGATGGACGGGAACTGCCCCGAACAGTGTCTTAGCAGCTACCCGCCGGATCCGTCGTCCTGCACCCGCGTGCCGGGCAACGACGGGCAGTGCCAGTAGTCACCGGGGGGATCAGGGGCGCCGGAGGATGACGGCGAGGGCGACGGTCGTGAGGCCGGGCTCGGCCCAGCGGCGCTTGTAGTCCATGTCCGTGCCCAGGTCGTAGGTCTCCACGCCCGCCTGGGCCAGGGCCTGGATGGCGCGGGCTTGGAGCACGTTGCCCAGAGCCAGGGGGCGGTAGTCGTCGTCGAAGGACATCTGGAGGCCGCGGAAGCTCGCGCCTCGCCCTGCGCCCGGGCCCACGGTCCCGCCGAGGAGGAAGCCTCGGTCCCTCCCCTCGTGGCGCGCGAACAACACCCACAGAGTCCCCGCGCGGGCCAGCCGCGGCAGCATGGCGGCGTAGAACTCGCGCATGGGCGACTCGACGATCCCCGTCCCCTCGCGCCCCTTCCAGCTCCGGGCCTCCACGGCCAGGGCGCGGGCGTATGCGGCGCGTGCCTCGTCCGGGTCGGTGGGCCGCAGGACCTCGCAGGTGAGCCCGGCGCGTCGGGCACGGCGGAGGGCCTGGCGGAGCTTCTTGCGGAACCCCGCGCTGCGGCGGCTCAAGAAGCCGTCCCAGCCCCCTCGGAGCGACGCCTCCCAGCGCACCGTCTCGGGCCCCAGGCCTAGCTTGGTCCAGCCCTGGAACGTGCGCACCAGGCGCCGAAAGGCCGCGCCGTCGCGGGAGAGCCCCGACAGCCACAGGGTGTCCCAGTGCGAGCGCCGCGCCCAGGCTAGCGTGCCGAGCTCGTCGCAGAGCGCCTCGGGGTCCGGTCCCAGGAGCGGGGAGGCGAGCCCCCACATGGACTCCAGGGGCGCGACGAAGCGCCCCAGCGAGGGGTGGGTGTCGCGCGCGCCCAGGAAGAAGCCCGCGCCCGGGACCTCGCTCTCGTAGAGCCAGGGCTCGCTGGTGGGGTGGAAGGCCTCGCGGGCGGACAGCGCCCAGGACGTCGCCGAGCAGAAGGGGTCCACCGAGGGGCTCGAGGCGGCTGCCTCGTCGAGCTCGGCGGCGCGGCGCTCCGCGTCTTCCAGGGACAGGGGGAGGAAAGGCATGCTCGTTGGCCGGGGCGGCGGAGAGGGGGCGGGGGGAGGCCACGGGCGGCGGCGGTCGACAGGCGCGCGCCCACGCCGCGCAGCCTACCGGCCCGGGGCCGCGGGCGCCACGGAGGCGACCGCGCGCGGCTGGATTCCGAGGGGGCTCGTGTGGCACGTTGTGCGCCGGCCTCACCCCCCAACAGGAGGCGCGCCCTTGCCCCGCTCTGCCGCCGCTGGTCTCCCCCCATCGTCAGCCTCGCCCCCGGTGGCAGCCTCGGGGGGGGGCGCGCCCTTCCCCTGGGCGCTCGCGCTCGCGGTCTCTCTAGGGCTCGCGGCCTGCGGGGAGCCCACGACCTTCCCCACCTACCACCATGACGGCTATGCCACGCCGGACGAGGGCGGGGCCGGGGACGAGGGCCCGGGCGACGGCGCCGCGGGGCCTGATGGGGCCTCCCTGCCGGACTCAGGGCAGCCAGACCAAGGCTCCGGTGGCGACGGTACGGTCGCGGATCCGGGGCCGGCCCCCGACGGAGACGGCGAGACGGCCTCGGACGTGAGCGGCGACGCGGCGGATGACGTGGCGCCCGACGGGCCGGCCGTGGACGACGTGAAGCCCGCCCTGCGCTCGGCCTTCTCCAACAAGCAGGGGATCATCACCGCGCGCTTCTCCGAGCCCGTGGGCGTGGGCGCCGACGTGCTGGCGAACTACGAGATCAAGGCGTCCAACAACCAGCCGCTGCCCATCACCGCCGTCACCCAGCACGCGGAGGCGCCGGAGTACGTGGATCTGGCCGTGAACACGGCCTCCATCATCCCCCAGCTCACGTACACGCTCACCGTGACCGGCGTGGAGGACCTCGCCGGGAACCCCATCGCCGTGGGGCAGAACAAGGCGAAGATCCGGCGCACGCTGTTTCTCAACATGGTCTGGCACCAGCACCAGCCCCTGTACCTGGATCCCGTGAAGGATGAGCTCACCGGTCCTTGGGTGCGCAAGCACGCCACCAAGGACTACTACGACATGACGGCCATCCTGAAGGACTACCCGGACATCCACTTCAACGTGAACCTGACCAGCGTCATGCTGCGCCAGCTCATCACCTACTACCTGGAGCGCCTCGACCCCTTCGTGGATGTCTATGCCAACACCATGGACGTGGAGGGGTTCAAGGCCGCCTGGGGGGGGCACACCGACCCCTTCATCGACTTCCTCCTCGAGCCCACGCCGTCGGCGGCGACCATCACCGACGAGGAGCTGCTCCTGGTGTGGAAGGGGCCCTGGACGCTGGTGAGCACGTCGGACGCCATCATGAAGCACTTCCCCGAGTACGTGGCGCTGCGCGACGCCAACCGCGCCGAGTACGACCACGACGACTTCCTGGCGCTGAAGATCTGGTTCGAGATCGCCTGGTTCGATCCCGACTTCCTCAACGGGCCCGTGACCCTCCCCGATGGCTCGGTGACCCGCGTCCACGAGTGGCTGGACCGCACCGGGGACAAGTACACGCTCAACGTGCCCTACTCCGAGCAGCTCGCCGTGGACCTCCTCATCGAGGAGGACAAGATCATGCGCAACGTGATCCCCATCCACCAGGAGCTGTTCTATTACGCCGATACGGCCACGGGGCAGGTGGAGGTCACCACGACCCCCATGTATCACCCCATTCTGCCCCTCATTTACGACACGGGCCTCATGGGCCAGTCGCAGCCCTTCGACCCCAAACCCCCTCGCTTCAGCTTCCCCGACGACGCTCGGGCGCAGGTCTTACGCTCCAAGCGCTTCTATCAGGACATCTTCGGCGTGCCTCCGCGGGGGCTCTGGCCCGGCGAGGGGTCGGTGGCCGAGGCCATCGTGCCCATCCTGGTAGACGCCGGGCTGGAGTGGACGGCCACGGACCACGAGGTGCTCAAGCGGACCCTGGGCGATGACAACGCCCAGGTCACCATTCCCTACCAGATCGACGCCGACACGGTGCCGGGGACGGGGGGAGACGACTCGGACGCCATGATGATCGTGTTCCGCCACACGGATCTGAGCGACCGCATGGGCTTCGAGTACAAGACGTGGAAGGGCACGGACGCTGCCCAGGACTTCCTGGACGACGTGTCGGCGCTGGCGCCCAGCCTCGGGGGCGAGGACCGACTGCTGACGGTCATCCTCGACGGCGAGAACGCCTGGGAGAGCTACACGGTGGAGTTCGACGGAAAGGGCTTTCACCACGCCCTCTACAAGAAGCTGTCCGAGGCCTACGAGACGGGCGAGGTCGTCACCGTGACGGCTAGCGAGTACATCCACGGCAACCCGGCGCGGGCCGTCCCGCCGCACCCCATCGCGGCCCAGAAGGAGCTGGAGCCCCTGTGGGCGGGGTCGTGGATCGGGGGGACCTTCTCCACCTGGATCGGCGAGCAGGAGGAGAACAAGGCCTGGGAGTATCTCCTCCAGGCGCGGAACGACCTGGCGGCCTCGGGGCTGCCCGAGCCAAACCCCTTGGCGGCGGAGCCGTCGGACCAGAGCAGCTTGGCCTACGAGATCTTCCGGGCCTTCGACCAGATGTACGCGGCCGAGGGGTCGGACTGGTTCTGGTGGTACGGCGTGGACCAGACCACCCCGTCCAACGACGACAGCCCCTTCGACCGGGCCTTCCGAAGCCAACTCCTGGGCATGTATGACCACATGAACAAGGCCCTGGTGATGATGGGGCAGACCCCGCTCCAGGTCCCCGACTTCGCGCCCCTCATCCAGGCCAAGCCCAAGGGGCTGGAGGGGCCCTACGGGGGGGACGCGCCCCCGCCCGTGGTGGACGGCATCTTCCTGCCCAACGAGACCGAGTGGACCCCGCCCGGGGGCTTCTTCTTCGACAGCGACTCGTCCACGGCCATCAGCGCCGACGACGACATCACCACGGTCTACTACGGCTACGACGACGAGGCCTTCTACGTCGCCATCCAGGCCAGCGAGGATCTCTCGGCCAAGCTCTCGACGCCGTACTCCATGGCCGTCCTCGTGGACCACAAGCACATCACCGACGCGACCCTGGGCCAGAGCGTCTCGGACCCGGCCAACGACTTCTCGCCCCCGGGGGAGAGCTTCGTGGGGCTCGAGGTGGCTCGGCGCGTGCGGGTGGACTTCTCGGGCGCCCAGGCCCAGGTGGCGCTGGACGTGGCGGACGGGGCCGGGGGCTGGACCCAGGATCCCACGAACGGCATCACCCTGGGCGGCCCCCAGTTCGGCGGCATGGTGCTGGAGCTGCGCATCCCCTTCGCGGACCTGAACCTGGCCGGCCCCAGCGATCCGCTGAACTTCTACGTGGTCGCCTACGAGGGGGACACGGCCATCGACGCCGCGCCGTCGCTGAACCCCAAGCGCGTCTTCGACGACGTGACGAATCTGGTCTTCGTGACCTTCGAGGTGGACTGCTCGGGCGCCCAGATCCCCCTGGACACGCTGGGGTTGACGACCCTCCCCACGCCCGACGGGGCGGGCAACGTCTACATCGTGGGCAACCACGACAAGATCGGCGACTGGGTGCCCAACAAGATCGCCCTATCCGACAGCGGACAGATCGGCGACGCCGTGGCCGGCGATCGCATCTGGACGGGGACCTTCGGGTTCGCGCGGGGCGACGTCGTGCAGTACAAGTACACCGTGGGGACGGGGACCAACGAGGGGCAGTGGCCTGGCACCGAGGAGTTCCCCTACACGAATCGCCAATACGTCGTGCCGGACGACCCCACCGTCGAGGCGGTGAAGATTCGCGACATCTTGGGCGATGATCCCCCCAACGAGAACAGCCTGGGCAAATACACGATCGTCACGGAGAACCCATGAACCACGTTCCCTCTCGCATCTCCTTGCTCGCCAACGCCGTCGCGCTGGCGGGTGCCCTCGCCCTTGTGTCCGGCTGTGACGGGACCCAGACGACGGGCACGACCACCAGCGACGCGGGCACGGCGGACCTCGCCACGGCCGACATGGGGCCCCAGCCGGACGCGGAGGCGGACGCTGGCGGCGGTGGCAGCGCCATGCCCCAGCCGCTCAAGTCCAGCGCCGCCTACAAGTGGTCCATCCCCGACACGCCTCCCACGCCCAACGCCGAGTGCAAGGTCCCCATCGACGAGGACCTGGGCAGCTACTACGAGTGGGATGGCTTCACCTACGACGGTGAGACCTTCACCTGCAACTTCTGCCCCAAGGGGCATCCGGACTACCAGGGGGCGTGGCGCGCCATTTTCGATCGCGAGGGCGATGACCCCACCGTCCCCTACGACAAGGATCCCACGTACCGTGAGAAGTTGGAGATCCAGGGCAACGCCTTCACGTGGACCATGGACGGCGACGATCTGGGCAAGAACGTCCACGCCGTGGTCAAGGGCTGGTACTGGTGTGGCAGCAAGCCCGAGGTCTACAACGAGAGCCGCGTCTTCGTCGTGACGAGCGTCGAGCCCGAGGGGGCCTTCGGCTGGGAGAAGGGCCTGGTGACCACGGCCGACGTGCTCTACTCCGAGCCCAACGGGCTCCTCTACGCGGACTACGGCGGGTTCGTCACGACCTCGGGCGACTGGGTCCTCAACCAGCCCTACTGCCGGATCGGTCTCCAGTATGGCGGCAAGCAGTGCGAGGACCCCTTCGCGAACTGAGGACCTCCACCCCGCGGGGCGAGGCCGGTCGACGCCCGCGGACGTCGGCCGGCCGAACCCACGGTCCCAGATCCGCCACCTACTCTGGGATTCGGCTTTGGATCTCGTGTGTGGGCGGCGTCGAGCTGCACGTCTGGGTGCTCGACGTGACGCGGCCACGCCTCCGCGCCCAGCCGCTTGTCTCCTTGCCCAAACGCGGCCTCCTGCGCCTCGGTCCGCAGAGCAGGTGGCGGATCTGGGACGGTCCCGCCGCCTTGTCGCGGCGTGCGGGGGGCTATTGCTGGGTGACCCGCGCCTCGAAGGGCGGTGCCGCGCCGCGGTCCGTGGCAGAGATGGCCTCGGCCACGGCCTCGGGCGTGGTTGCCCCAGGCTCGTAGCGGATGACGACCGTGCCGTCTTCGAAGCTCCCTCGGGCCGAGAGGACGCCTGGGACCCGCGTGGCGGCCTGGGCGGCCGCGTTGGCGCAGCCCTGGCAGGAGAACCCCTTGACGGAGAGCACGGCCTCCTGCGCGGGGGGCTTCTGCGCGGGGACCTTGGGCCTGGGGGCCTCGCGCGGGGCTGCGGCCTGCGTCGGGCTGGCCGGCGTCTCGCCGGGCGTTTCCCGAGCTCCAGGGGCCTCCGTCGGCGCCGTCCTGGCGGGGGCTTTGTCCCCCGAGCTCGCGGGCGGCGCCGTGGTGCCGGTGAAGGTGCGGGGCGTCTGTGGCGCCGGGCGCGAGCAGCCGCTCGCACCCAATGCCACGACGAGGCTGGCGGTCGAGAGACCCGCGACCACGATCCGGTGGAGGTGGTTCAGCCTCACGGCAGGGGGCGCCCCACGCCCGCGGCGCGCAGCGTGGCCTCGTCCACGCCCCGCGCCGTGCAGCAGCCGGCGAGCTGGCCGTCGATGACCACCGCGGGGACCGAGCGGATGCCCAACCCTCGCGCCCGCTCAGCGACGGCCTCGTCCTTCATGTCCAGGACGTCCACCGAGCAGGAGTCGCAGATCATGCTCTGGATTTGCTCGACCGTTTCGGTGCAGCACGAGCAGCCCGCGCTGAAGATCTCTACGTGACGTTGACTCATGACATCTCTCCTTGGTGATGGGCCGAGGCGCAGCAGGTGCGCGGGGCCGTTGGGGGGATGGGGGCGGCCTCCTCGGTCCCGCAGGCGCACGGCGTGGCCTGGGGGGCGGAGCGTTGGCCGAGCTGGACGAGGGCGGGGGAGTCCGTCTCACAGGACGGGCACCCGGCGCTGGTCGCCTCTTTGCGGGGCCACGAGTTCCACAGGGACGCCGCCATGAGCAGACCCACGCCCGCGTACATGGCGGGGTCACTGTCCAACGCGAACTTCCCCACCAGGAGCACCGCCGAGGCGACGACGCCCAGGCCCAGGGGCCCGTAGCCCCGTCGGCGCCGGGCGCGGAAGCCCAGGAAGAATAGCGCCACGGCGAGGAAGGCCGCCGTGAGCGCGAAGAGGTAGCGGGCGTCGATGAGGAAGGTCACGCCCAGGCTGCTCAGGGCCCCCGCGTAGGCCGGCCAGCAGGCCGGGCAGGCGATCTTGGGCAGCAGGGCTACGAGGATGGCTGGGGCGGTGGCGGCCACCCAACGCGCGGCCTTGCCGAAGGTCATGGGGGCTCGGGGTGGGGCGGCGCTCATGTCGTCTCCGGGGGCCTCGGGGGGGCTACGGAGACAGTATGCGGTCCGTACCTAACTACGGGGTCAAGCCCTGGGCGCTTCTTTCCTCCGCGCGTCCGTCGTTTCGCCCGTGCTCGCCGTTTCGGGGACCGTGGCCGCTGCGATGAGGCTCACCCCGAAGGGCAGGGGGGCCCGGCCCACGACGTGCCGCTCGGCGGCGAAGAGCGCCTCCAGGGCGCGGTTCAAGGGGGGGGGCGGGGGGCTCACGCCGTCAGCCTTCGTGGCGCCGCCCCCGAGGAGGCGCCGGGTCAGGCGCACGGCGGCCACGGCGGGGAACAAGCTGGCGTTGTAGTAGCTCACCCAGTCCACGCGGAAGCCGGCACGGGAAAGGCGCTCGTGGAGCTGGGCGCGCCGGTAGCGCCGGCGGTGGTGCAGGGCCACGTCGTGGCCCGACCACAGCATCATGAACGCCGGCACGGTCACAAGCAGCCGTCCCCCCGGCTTGAGGACGCGGCGCAGCTCGCCCAGCGCCGCCAGGTCGTCGTCCAGGTGCTCCAGCACGTCGAAGGCCGTCACGAGGTCCGCCGACGCCGCGGGCAGGCGCGTGTCCTCCGCCGTGGCCTCCACGACCTCGGCGCCCGTGCGCTCCCGGGCGTAGGCGGCCCCCACGGGTGAGGGCTCCACGCCCACGGCGTCGCCGTAGTGTTGGAGCATGGCCAGGTTGCCGCCGGTCCCGCAGCCCACGTCCACGATGCGCGCGCCCTCCGGCAGCCCCAGGCGGGCCACGGCGGCCTCCAGGACGCGCCGCCGCCCTCGGAACCACCACGAGCGCTCCTCCTCGGCGTGCATGCGCTCGTACTCGATGGCCTCCATGCCTGTCTCCAGTCCCGATGAGGGGGCTAGAAGCTTGATTCACAAGGGCGGACCGAGCCAGGCGCCGCGTCGTGATGTCAGGTGGTTTCGCGAGGAGGGAGCGTGCTGGTGGCACGTGACCGACGAGGGGAACCGCCTGGAATCACAAGAGCAAGCCTGGGGACGGGAGACGTTGTGAATCATGCTTCTAGGGGTGCGCGCTGGGCCGCTCGTCGCCGCGCTCGCCCCGGGCGGTGCGGCGGCCGTGCCCCGGTGGGCCGGTCCCGCGAGGTTAGAAGTTCACGCCCTCGTCGAAGGCCTGGGCCGTGGCCTCGAAGAGGACCTCCGACAGCGTGGGGTGAGCGTGGATGGTGCCCAGGACCTCGGCCTCGGTCAACTCGGCCGCGCGCGCCAGGCCCGCCTCGGCGATGAGCTCCGGGGCGTTGTGCCCCACCACGTGGGCGCCCAGCAGGGCGCCGGTCTCGGCGTGGTAGATCATCTTGGCGAAGCCGTCCTTCTCGTCCAGGGCCAGCGCCTTGCCGCTGGCGGTGAAGGGGAAGCGGCCCACCTTCACCGGCAGCCCCCGCGCGGTGCACTGGGCCTCCGTGAGTCCTACCCGGGCCACCTGGGGCTCGCAGTAGGTGGCGCTGGGGATGTTGTCATAGTCCACGGGGCGCCCGGCGCGCCCGGCGATGCGCTCGGCGCAGTGGACGCCCTCCGCGGAGGCCTTGTGGGCCAGGGCGGGGGGGCCGGCCACGTCGCCCACGGCGTAGATCCCCGGGGTCGTCGTGCGCAGGTCCTCGTCCACGCGGATGAACCCCTGAGCGACCTCCACCCCGCAGGCGTCCAGGCCCAGGTCCTCCACCCGCGCCTCGACGCCGATGGCGACGAGGACGCGATCCACCTCCACGCGCTCTCCCTCGCCTCGCTGCTCCTCACTCGGCGCTCCGCCGTCGCCCGCCACCGCGGGCGTGAGCGTGGCCCGCACTCCGTCCGGGCCCAGCTCGAAGTCTCGGGCCAGCGTGCCGGTGTGGACCGCGATCTTCTGGCGCTTGAAGGCGCGCTCCAGGGCGGCGCTCACCTCGGCGTCCTCGGCAGGGAGGAGGCGCTCGGCGGCCTCGGCCAAGACGACCTCGGTCCCCATGGCCCGGAAGAAGTAGGCGAACTCGCACCCGATGGCCCCACCCCCCACGATGAGGAGGCGCTCGGGCCGGGCGTCCAAGACCATGGCCTGGCGGTAGCTGAGGACGCGCTCGCCGTCGAAGGGGAGGCCCGGAAGCGGGCGGGGGCGGGCGCCGGTGGCGACGATGACGTGGGCCGCGTCGAGCACGCGCTGGTCGCCCTGGGGCGTCGCCACGCCCGGGGACGTCACGAGCACGCGGCCCGGTCGATCCAGGCGCGCGCGACCGGCGATGGAGGTGACGCCGTACTTCTCGAACAGCGACCCCACACCCTTGTTGAGCCGCCGCGCTACCTGGCGGCTCCGGCGGATGACCTTGGGCCAGTCCACCTCCAGGCCCTGGACGCGGAAGCCGAAGCCCTTGGCGCGCTTCATGTCGGCGTAGAGCTTCGCCGAGTGGAGGAGCGCCTTGGAGGGGATGCAGCCCCAGTTCAGGCACACGCCCCCCAGGTCGGCCTCCTCCACGCAGGCCGTGCGGAGCCCGAGCTGGGCGGCGCGGATGGCGGCGACGTAGCCGCCGGGGCCGCCGCCGATGACGACGACGTCGAAGCGGTCGGGGGAGGCCTGGTGGGCCGTGGGCGTGGTGGACATGGCGGGCGGTTCTCCCTGGGTGTCGGTGGGGGGCGCTCCAGCGCCGGGCCGCGGGGGCGGCAGCGGCCGGATGCTAGCGCAGCGCGGCCGGGGCGGCGACGCCTCAGCGGAGGACGAGGCGCATGGGGGCCTCCAGCAGCTCCACGAGGTCGGCCAAGAAGGCCGCCCCCTGGGCGCCGTCGATGACGCGGTGGTCGCACGACAGGGTGAGGCTCAGGACGCGCCCCACGGCCAGCGCGCCGTCGCGCACGACGGGGGCCTCGCGCACGGCGCCCACGGCGAGGATCGCGGCCCCCGGGGGGTTGATGATGGCCGTGAAGCGCTCCACACCCATCATCCCCAGGTTGGACACGGTGAAGGTCGCCCCGGTGTACTCCTCGGGGGCCAGGGCGCCCTGGCGGGCGCGCTCGGCGAGGGCCCGCACCTCGGTGGCGATGTCCAGCACGCCGAGGCGCTGGGCGTCGCGCACCACCGGGGTCAGGAGCCCGTCGGGGAGGGCCACGGCGACGCCCAAGTGAACGCCCCCGAAGCGGCGGATGTGGGTCTCCTCCCACCCGGAGTGCACGGCGGGGTGGGCGCCGAGCGCGAGGGCGCAGGCGCGGAGGATGAGGTCGTTGTACGAGACCTTGACGCGGTCCTGGGTGGCGTTGATCTCGGCGCGGAGCTGGGCGAGGGGGCCCGCGTCCAGCGTGCGCGTGAGGTAGAAGTGGGGCGCCGCTTGCTTGGAGGCCACCAAGCGCCGGGCGATCGTCTTGCGCATCTGGGTGACGCGCACCTCGGTGTCGGGCGGCGAGGGGCGCGCCTCCCCTGGGCGTGCGGCCAGGCGTCGAGGGGGCTCGAAGGACTCCACGTCGGCGGCGACCACGCGCCCCCGGGGCCCCGTGCCCGGCACGAGGCGGAGGTCCACCCCGCGGGCGGCGGCCAGGCGCCGCGCCAGGGGCGAGGCGCGCACGCGGCGGCCGTCGGGGTCCGTGGGCGGCGGCGGGGCCAGACTCTTGGCGGCCCGCGCTGGAGTGGGCGGAGGGGCAGGCCGAGGGGCCGGAGGAGGCGCGGGTGGGGCCGGCGGCTCGGTGGAGCCCGAGGGCGCGGGTGGGGCCGGCGGCTCGGTGGAGCCCGAGGGCGCGGGCGCGCCGCGGTGGGCGGTCAGCTCGGCGGCCAGGGCGGAGACGTCCTCGTGGGCCTCGCCGAGGATGGCGATGGGGGTGCCCAGGGGCACCGTGTCTCCCTCACCGATGAGCTGGGCCAGGAGCACGCCGTCGTCGAAGCTCTCGAAGACCTGGACCGCCTTGTCGGTCTCGATCTCCGCCAGCTCGTCGCCCGCGTGGATCTCGTCGCCCAGGGCCTTGAGCCAGCGCGCCAGCGTGCCCTCGCGCATGGTGTCGGACAGGCGGGGCATCTCGACCAGGACGGGCATGTTCTTCTCCGGGGTTCGCGTTCTGGGGTTCGCGTTCTGGGGTGAGCCACCGCGCCGTGCGGCCCCGTAGCTCAGCCGCGGTGGGTGACGCCGCGGACCGCGCGGACGACGTCGTCGACGTTGGGGAGCACGAGCTCCTCCAGGTTCTCGGCGTAGGGCATGGGCACGTCCAGGGAGGTCACGCGGGCCACGGGCGCGTCCAGCTCGTCGAAGCAGTCCCGCTGGATGCGGTAGGCGAGCTCGGCGCCCACGCCGCCGAAGGGCCAGCCCTCCTCGATGGTCACCACGTGGTGCGTCTTACGGACGGAGGCGCGCACGGTGGCCATGTCCAGGGGCCGGATGGTGCGGAGGTCCACCACCTCGGCGGAGATCCCCTCGGCGTCCAGGGCGCGCGCGGCGCCCAGGGCGTGGACCAGGCCCTTGCCGTAGCTGATGAGGGTCACGTCCTCCCCAGCCCGCTTGATGTCCGCCAGGCCCAGGGGGAGCACCAGATCGGGGTCGTCGGACACCTCGCCACGGACGCCGTACATGATCTCGGATTCCAAGAAGATCACCGGGTCGGGATCCCGGATGGCCGCCTTGAGGAGGCCCTTGTAGTCGTTGGGGGTGCCCGGGGAGACGACCTTGAGGCCGGGGATGTTGGCGAACCAGCTCTCGGTGGCCTGGGAGTGCTGGGCGCCCAGCATGTGGGCGGCGCCGTTGGGACCCCGGAAGACGATGGGCACGTGGTACTGACCGCCGGACATGAGGCGCATCTTGGCGGCGGCGTTGATGATCTGGTCCAGGGCGAGGACGGCGAAGTTGAAGGTCATCATCTCGATGACCGGTCGCATCCCCGCCATGGCTGCCCCCACGCCCAGCCCGGCGAAGGAGAGCTCCGTGATGGGCGTGTCCACCACCCGGCGGGGGCCATACTTGGCGAGGAGCCCCTGGGAGACCTTGTAGGCGCCCTGGTACTCGGCCACCTCCTCCCCCATGAGGAAGACGCGCTCGTCCCGGGCGAGCTCCTCGTCCAGGGCTTGGTTCAGGGCCTCTCGGATGGTCAAGACGCTCACGGGCGCGCCTCCTTTGCGTGGGCTGGGACGTGGGCTGGGGTGTGGCCCGCGCGGGAGCTGAGCGCGTGGGGCTCCATGGCCTCGTCGGGGCGCCAGGTGAGGGGCGCGGCGTAGACGTAGTCGCCCACGGACTCCAGGCGCGGCTCCGGGGAGGCCGTGGCGAACTCCGCCGCCTCGCGCGCCGCCTCGCGCGCCGCCGCGTCCCAGGCCGCGAGCTCGTCTTCGGAGGCCCAACCGCGGTTGAGGAGGCTCTGTTTGGCGCGCTGGATGGGGTCCTCGCGCTTGTGGTGCTCCAGCTCCCGGCGCGTGCGGTACATGGCCGGGTCGCTCATGGAGTGCCCGCGGTAGCGATAGCAGCGGGCCTCGATGAGGGTCGGGCGGTGGTCCTTGCGGGCGCGGTCGATGGCCCGCCGGGTAGCGCGCCAGGTGGCCGCCACGTCCATGCCGTCGACGACCTCGCCGGGCATCCCGAAGGCCGCCGCCTTGGTGAACAGGTCGCTGATGGCGCTGGCGCGCTCCTGGGCCGTGCCCATGGCATAGCGGTTGTTCTCGCAGAGGAAGACCACGGGGAGGTCCCAGAGGCTCGCGAGGTTCATGGACTCGTAGAACGCCCCCTGGTTGATGGCGCCCTCGCCGAAGTAGCAGAGGGTCACCGCGTCTTCGCCCTGGGCTCGGGCGGCCCAGGCGTAGCCCACGGCCAGGGGGATGTGCCCGCCGACGATGCCGTGGCCCCCGTGGAAGCGGGCGGCGCGGTCGAACAGGTGCATGGAGCCACCGCGGCCGCGGGACATGCCGTTGACCTTGCCCATGAGCTCGGCCATGACCGAGCGCGGCGTGCCGCCTCGCAGCAGCGCGTGGCCATGGTCGCGGTAGGCGGTGATGACGTGGTCGCGGGGCTCGGCGGCGCCCACGCTCCCCACGGCGACGGCCTCCTGGCCGATGTAGAGGTGGCAGAAGCCGCTCACCTTTCCCTGGGAGTAGACCCGCGCCGCCGTCTCCTCGAAGCGTCGGATCTCGATCATCTGCTGCGTGAACGTGCGCAGCCCGTCCCGCCCGACGCTGCCGACTCGCCACTCTTCTCAGCGTCCGGCTGGCGCCGTATCATCAGTCAACACACGACAC
>CAYZID010000156.1:0-14109 GCA_964478315.1 uncultured Myxococcales bacterium
CAAACGCGGCCTCCTGCGCCTCGGTCCGCAGAGCAGGTGGCGGATCTGGGCCGGGGGCGAATCGTTTTCCGCCCGGTGAATTGGTGCTAGGGTCCCGCCCCCGACGTGGTGCCCGGCCGACGGTCGCCACGCGAGCGTTCCCCTGAAACCCTTCCCCACCGTGCACCGCCTGGGGCGGCTGGCCCCGCGCGGGTGCAACCATGCACATGGACATGGGCTCGGGCCCTCGCCGCTCGCGAGGGACGGGCTTCCGCGCTCCACGCGGTCCCGGCGGGGGATCGGCGGGGCGTCCCTTCACCTCCCCGCTCCACGAGGCAAACCCACGATGATCCCAACCATCCTCGCGATCCTCCTCGGCGTGGCCTTGCTCGCCGCCCTGTGGCGCATGGCCGAGGCCAACAGCGCCGCCGCCGAGGCGCGGCAGCAGCTCACCGCGGCCCAGCGCGAAACGAAGAAGCTCCAGGAGTCCCTCAAGGCCAAGGCCGACAAGTACTCGCGCAAAGCCCAGGAGGCCTCCAAGAGCGACAGCGCCACCAAGGGCCACAAGGCGCGGCTCAAGGAGGCCAAGGAGGAGCTCAAGGCGCTCAAGGCGGCCTTGAAGGAGGCCGAGGCCAAGGCCAAGGAGGCCACCCGCGACATCAACCGCGTGCGGGTGAGCCGCGAGGAGATGCGGCAGGAGCTGGTGGCGTTGCGCGAGCGGGTCGCCGAGCTGGAGGCCAAGGCCAAGGGCACCTCCGCACCTTCCCCCAAGACGGCGGACCCCGCGCCCAGCGCCGCCACGGCGACCGAGGAGTCCTCGGCGGCGCCCCCGTCGGAGCCGACGCCCGAGGAGTCGACACCACGCCGCGCGTCGCCGCGGGAGGTCGAGGCTCTCCAGCGCCAGATCGAGGGGCTGGAGAAGCGCGTCAAGAAGCTCCGCGAGGGGGTCGTCCAGCGCGAGGTAGAGCTTCGGAAGCTCCGGCGGGTGAACGAGCACAACCGCCGAGCCTACATCATCACGCAGCTCCAGCTCGATCTGGTCAACGACGAGAACTACGTCCTCCGGCACGGCTCGCCTCCCCCTTACAAGCAGGCGGACAAGGCGAAGAAGCGCAAGGCTCTGCGTCCCGAGGAGGAGGTCGTGCGGCCCCTGGAGGGGGCGGAGCCCATCGACCTCACGGGAGTGGGCGAGGACTCGCCCGAGGAGGCCATGGAGGACGCGAAGGCCGCGGAGGCTGCTGTGGAGCAGGAGCTGAGCGCGAGCCAAGAGGCCGCTCCGGCGGACGCGCCCGCGGAGGCCCCGGCGGTCGACGACCAGGCCCCCGCTGGCACGGCGGAGGAGCCGGTCGCGGTCGAGGATCAGCCTTCGAAGTCGGCCGCGCAGGGCGACGCCGCAGCCGCGGCGGAGCTGGCCGGCGACCCCGAGCCCAAAGCGAAGACGACCAAGCTGCGTAAGGCCGCGCGCCCCGAGGGGCCAGAGGCCGGCGGGCCCGACGAAGGCGCCGCCCAGGCTGCGGCGACGGCTGAGGCTGATGGGGCACCCGCGCGCCCGGCTTCTCCCCCGCGGCCCAGCTCTCCGCCGCGCCCCACGAGGCCCCCGCGGCCCAGCTCTCCGCCGCGCCCCAAGCGGTAGGGCGCCGCGGGTTGGCCGCCGCCCCGCGTGCGCGCGACTGACGCGGTCCTCATGGAGCGGCACCCGGACGTGCTCACCGCCGCCCCGCGTGCGCGCGACTGACGCCCTGCGCTGGGGGCGTCGCCGAAAGGGGGTGATCGGGGCGGACCCGCGCGCACCGCGGCGTAGAGGGCGGTGTGGGGCCGGCGCAGCGGCTGTTGAGACGCTCCTGTGGCCCCCCCTCGTGGGCGCCTTCCGATCTTCTCGTGCCTGCCGTATGGTGCCGGCGCGTCGCCTCGCTGGGGGGCGGCGCGCTGCCACGGGGGAGTGAGCACCATGGCCTCATACACCATCATCGTCCGGATCCCGAACGCGCCCGCCCAGACCTTCGAGAGCGGCGCGGCCCGCGTGACCGTGGGGCGCGCTCGCGCGGAGCTCATCGTCAAGGAGCGCACCGTCTCCACGCGCCACGGAGAGCTTCTCTTTCAGGACGGGCACCTAGCCTTCGTAGACGTGGGCTCCAGCAACGGGACCTTCACGGAGGGGGACGAGCGCCTGGAGCCCAACAAGCCCATGAACCTGGAGGTGGGGCAGAGCTTGCGCCTAGGGGGAGAGGCCACGCTGGACGTCGTGGCGATCGACGCCGGGACGCGCCCGGGCTGGGAGGACGAGGACGAGGGGGGCGACCACACGACGATGCTCTCGCCGGAGGAGCTCGCGGCGCTCACGGACGACCCTCCGCCGGCCGCCGCCGCGCGCCGAGATCGGCCCAGCCAGCCGCGGCAGGGCGCCGTGCGGCGGGATCGGCCCAGCCAGCCGCGGCAGGGCGCCGTGCGGCGGGAACGCCCCAGCCAGCCGCGGCAAGGCGTCGCGCGGCGGGATCGGCCCAGCCAGCCGCGGCAGGGCGCGGTACGGCGGGAACGCCCCAGCCAGCCGCGCCAGCGCGCCGCGGCGCCCGCACACCCGGCGCCTCCGCCCGAGGAGATGCAGCCCGTGAGCGGCTCCGGGGACGATTGGGCGACCCAGGCAGCGGCTGCGGTGCCCGAGGAGCGGCCGCGCTCGAAGTTCGCGGCGAAGAAGCCGCCGCGGGTCACGGGGCCCGGCGCTGGGGGGGGCAGGGCCGACGCGGACCCCCTGGCGGAGATGGACGACGCACCGCTGCTGGAGGCCTTCCCGGCCATCTTGGTGGCCGCGGTCATGGCCGCGCTGGACCTGTTCAAGAACTGGGGCCAGGGCCGCGGCGTGGATCTCCACGAGATCGTCGATGACTTCGCCCAGGGCTGGGAGCGCTTCGCGCCCACCCTCCGCGAGTCCACGTTGCCGCTGCTGGCCGTCTACGGCGCCTCGGCGATCTTCGGGAGCATTGGGGTGCTGGCGCCCTCGGCCGCCGGCGTGTTCGCCTTCCTCAACTTCCTCATCCAGCTCGCGGGGATCCTCGTCCTCGCGTCGGTCTACTACTACTTCCTTCAGCGCCACGTGGGGGCCACCGTGGGGTGGCTGGACGCGGTGAAGGTCGTCGTCTCCCAGCCCGTGCCCCTTCTCGTGAGCCTGCTCCTGGCGGGGCTCGTGATCTTCCTCGGGACCTTCGCCCTCCTCGTCCCAGGGATGATGCTCGCCGCGTTCGCGCTGCCCGCGTACTTCGCGGAGGGGCGGCGCGGCCTCGCCCTCGCCCGGCGCAGCCTCTGGATCTTCACGCGGGACGGAAAGCGCGTCTTCTTGAGCCTGCTGTTCTTCGCGGTCATGGCCCTCGTCGTGGGCATCGTCGTGGGGGTCATCTTTGGGCTCATGGGCAAGGCGGGGATCATCCTGGGCTTGCTCGTCATGGCTCCCATCCGGGCGTTCCTGGGCGCCTACGCGGTGGCCTTCGTCCTGCACATCTACTTGGACGTGCGAGCGCGCTTCGACGGGGGCGTGGACGACGCCCAGATCGCCGCGAGTCTGCGCGAAGTCTGAGCCGGGCGTCGGCCGGGGGAGCCCCCCGCGCCCGCTCTCAGAAGTCCTTGAACACGCGCGCCAGGGGGTGCCCCGGCGCCTGCATGCTCAGGTCGAGGAAGTGGCCCCAGGGGGTCTCGTAGACCTCATACCCCACCCCTTCCAGGCGACCGCGCGCCGCCGCGAAGAGGCGCACCGCGAAGGCCGGGTCGGCTTTGTCGGCGTCCAGGTGCGCGAAGGAGTGGAGGACGAGGCGCCGGGTGTCCCACTTGCCGGCGAGCCACTTGAGGTTCTTCACCAGCTTGGTCTCGACCTTCTTGGCGCGCTCCACGTCCCGCGGTTCCACGTGCACGAAGGCGACCACCGCCTTGTCCACGGCCCCCGGGGCGCCGTCCTCGGCGTCGTCCAGCGTCTTGCGCGCGGGGCGCCAGGAGAACTCCTCCACGTACCAAAACAGGACCTTCATGGGAGCTCCTCAGGGGGGCGTGTCGCTACGGAGCGCACGCTTCGGGGAGCGGCTCGCTGGTCACGAGCCCCCAGGCGAACCCATCGGGCAACGCGGTGGGGGCGAAGCCGCCCCGGGGCGTCCCCACCATGGCCTCGCCGCCGTAGCCCACCCCTGCGCCGTGCATGTGCGCGCGCACCACGACCACGTCGCCAGGCTCCACCATGATGGGGCCTCCGTCTCGCGTGAAGGGCTGCTCGTCCACGTGGCTGTGGCGCATGACCCGCCGGTAGACCAGCGTCCCGTTGGGTCGCACGACCTCCCACCAGTCCGCGTACTGGTCGCAGCCGAGGTCGGGGCTCTCGATGGTGACCGAGAAGGTGTAGCCGCCGGCCTCGTCGACGCTCCCTGCCGAGGTGACGGCGGTCACGGTCGCACCCGTCGGCGCAGGAGGTTGCGTGGGCTCCGCCCCGGCGTCCACGTCTTGGTTCCCTCCTTGGGTTCCCGTGGCGTCGGCGCCCAGCGCCCCTCCTTCGTCACCGCCTGGGGCTGCGCTCGCGTCCATGCGGTCCGTCGCGTAGTTCGGGTCGACCCCGGCGCTGAAGTCCAGCTCGCAGACGCCGCGTCCGTCATCCCAGCGGCCACCCGCCACCGCGCAGGCGTCCGCGTAGCTCGCCCCACCTTGCCCGCTGTCGCTGAGGACGTCCGTGTAGTTTCCGGTGACGGCACTGTCCTCGCCCTTGGCCGGGTGCGGTGTGGGGGCCGCGAAGCACGCGGCGAGACCCGCCGCCGCGACGGCCAGCAGAGACACTGTGGCGCGGCGCGACAGGTCGCGAGGCGTGCTCGCGGAGCGGAGGAGGAGCATGGATGAGCGCGGCTTCTCGATGTTCATGGCGTTGCGAGCCTAGCCGCGGAGCGGGTCGGTTTCAACCACCCGGGCGCGCCGCTCCGGGCGCCGCGGCGCGGCATGGCTCGGTTGGGGGGCGTGGCGCCGTGGTGCCATTTGGCCGAGCCGCTTGTTCGGCCCTGGCATGGCAGAGTCGGGTGCGGTATCTTCACCGCCGTACAAGTCCGTACAGCAGGGGCCTGGAGGGGATGGGTGCGCACGAACTCCGAGGAGCCCGGGTTAGAGAAGCCCGAGCGCGTCGAGCGACCTGGGGCGGGCGTAGGCGGCTCCGTGCGGGCTGTGGGGACATACGTGCTCTACGCCGTCTCCGGGTGGGCGATCGTCACGGCCGTGGGGGCCTTCCAGCACGCCGTGGTGCTCGGCGTGCGGGTCGACCTGGGGCGCTTGTTCATCCCCATGATCGTCGGGGTCGCCGCAGGTCTCATCGCCGCCAGGTTTCGCGCGTTGGGGCGGCGGATCGCCTCCCAGCTAGAGACGATCCGCGCCAACGAGGAGCGGATCTCGGGGCTCAACGCGACGTTGGAGGAGCGCGTCGCCGCCCGCACCCAGCAGCTCCGCGCCCAGGAGGCGGAGCTCGCCGAGGCCCGGCGCGTGGAGAGCGTGGGGCGGCTCGCCGGCGGGCTCGCCCACGACTTCAACAACATCCTGACCGCCGTGCTGCTGGCCGCGGACGACGTGGACTACCACCTGTCCGCGGGGTGCGAGGGGCTGGACGTGGAGGAGGCGCGCGCGGTGCTCGAAGAGATGACGGCGGCCGCGCGCCGGGGCGCGGCGCTCACGCGGCAGCTCCTCACCTACGCGCGGCGAGACCAGGTCCACCCGGAGCGGTTCGACGCCCGGGAGGTCGTGCAGGCCCTCCGCCCCATGTTGGCCCGGCTGCTGGGGGGCGGCGTGGAGTTCGTGTGCGAGCTGCCGTCCGCGCCGTGTCCCGTGTTCATGGACCAGGGGCAGCTCGAACAGGTCCTCGTGAACCTTGTGACGAACGCCGCGGAGGCCATGTCCCACCAGGGGCGCTTCACCGTGGCCTTGGAGCGCGACGAGGGCGCTGGCGAGGTCCGCTTGCGGGTCGCGGACGACGGCGCGGGGATGTCCCCCGAGGTTCAGGCCCAGGCCTTCGAGGCCTTCTTCACGACCAAGAAGGCGGGGCGGGGGACCGGGCTCGGGCTGGCGACCGTGCACGGGATCGTGTTGGGGGCCGGGGGCCGGGTCGAGCTGCACTCGGCTCCGGGAGAGGGGGCGACGTTCGAGATCTTCTTACCCATGGCGCAGCCAGCGGTCGGGGCCGAGGAGGCGGGTAGCCAGCGCAGTTCGGCCGCGGAGGCTCAGCCTCTCGCCGAGGAGCGAGGGGTCCGGGAGCCCGTCGTGCTCCTGGTGGACGACGAGGAGATTGTCCGCGGCGTGACCCGGCGGCTGCTGGCGACGCAGGGCTACCGCGTGCTGGAGGCAGGGCACGGCGCGGACGCGCTGGAGATTCTGGGTCAGCGGGACGGCGGCGTGGACCTCGTGGTCACCGACCGCGTCATGCCGGTGATGGGCGGGGCGGCCCTGGTCGCCGAGCTCTCCCGTCGCTGGCCGTCGGTCCCGCTGGTCATGGTGTCGGCCCACGCCGAGGAGCCGCTGGAGCCACGTCCCGAGGGGGCCGCCCCCTTGCTCCACGTCAGCAAGCCCTACTCGGCGCGAGAGCTCTTCGCGACCGTTCAGCGCGCCTTGGGTGCGTGACCTCCAGCGCCCCGGCGCCATGACTCCCCACCCGACCGGGCGGTCCGGGCCGCCATGCGCGCGGCTCGTTGGGCGCGTGCGGCATAAGTTGCTAGAAGCAAAGAGGGGCGTGAGAAATGGTCGATGGGGGCAGCGAAGTGTTATACTGCTATAAAACATTGTCATGACAGGGGGTTACGTGCCTGGAGCTTCCTCTCTTGCCGAGGCGGCCCGATAGTCGCGTCTGCACAGACCCCATGGAGGGACGACGTGACGACGACCGACGAGCAGCGGGGGGCGCCTCCGGGGAGCGGGGAGGTCGCGGGCGCGAGCCCGGGGCATCGAGGGCCCACCTGGTTGAGGCGGGTCCTCGCGTTCTACGTAGACGGGTTTCGTTCCATGGACGTGGGGCGGACCCTGTGGATCGTCGTCCTGTTGAAGGTCGCCGTGCTGGTGCTGATCGCGACGTTGTTGCTCCCCAGCCTGCGGAAGCATCCACCCGCGAACGAGAGGGAGCAGACCGAGCAAGTCCTAGACAGGCTCACACAGGAGGTGTCCAAGTGACCGATGTAGCTGCAGGGGTCGTGGACTGGTCGCGCGCGCAGTTCGCGCTTACGGCCTTGTACCACTGGCTCTTCGTCCCGTTGACGTTGGGCCTGTCCTTCGTCATCGCCATCATGGAGACGGTCTACGTCCGCACCGGTGATTCGCGATGGAAGGATCTGACCCGCTTCTGGATGAAGCTCTTCGGGATCAACTTCGCCATCGGCGTGGCCACCGGCATCATCATGGAGTTCGAGTTCGGCACGAACTGGTCGAACTACTCCTGGATCGTCGGGGACATCTTCGGCGCGCCGCTGGCCATCGAGGGGATCATGGCCTTCTTCATGGAGGCCACCTTCTTCGCCGTCATGTTCTTCGGCTGGGACCGCGTGAGCAAGCGGTTCCACTTGGCGTCCACGTGGCTCACGGCCATCGGCACGAACCTCTCGGCCCTGTGGATCTTGGTGGCGAACGGCTGGATGCAGCACCCCGTGGGGATGCACTTCAACCCCGCGACGGGGCGCAACGAGATGCAGAGCTTCGCCGAGGTCGTGCTCAACCCCAACGCCGTGAGCAAGTTCCTCCACGTCGTCTCCAGCGGTTACGTCCTGGGGTCCCTGTTCGTGCTCGGCATCAGCGCGTGGTTCCTCCTCAAGGGGCGCCACAACTGGCTCGCCCGTCGGAGCATGGTCGTCGCCGCCAGCTTCGGGCTCCTGTCGTCCGGCTACCTGGCTCTCACGGGGGACATGTCCGCCTACGCCGTGGCCCAGGACCAGCCCGCCAAGCTCGCCGCCATGGAGGGCGTCTACAAGGGTGAGGCGCGCAAGGGGATCATCGCCTTCGGGCTCATGAACCACGACAAGGAGGTCGGCGACGGGCAGGACCCCTTCGTGTTCAAGCTGGAGATGCCCTACATGCTGTCGCTCATGGGTTTCCACGACGTGGACGCCTTCGTGCCCGGTGCCTACGACCTCGTTTACGGCAACGAGAAGCACGGTATCGAGTCCGCCGCCGACAAGATCGCCCGGGGCAAGCAGGCCATCGCTGCGCTCGCCGCCTTCCGCGCCGCCAAGAAGGCGGGGGATCAGGCCGAGATGGACAAGCAACTCGCCGCCTTCCGCGCCAACGAGTCGGTCATGGGCTACGGATACCTGGACAAGCCCACGGACATCCTCCCCCCCATCCCGCTCACCTTCTACAGCTTCCACATCATGGTGGGGCTGGGCTTCTGGTTCATCGCGCTGTTCTTGGTCGTGCTGTTCATCCAGATGACCGGCCGTCGCATCGACCACCACAAGCTCTGGCTCCGGCTGGCCCTTTGGTCTCTACCGTTGGGCTACCTGGCCCAAGAGGTCGGCTGGATCGTCGCGGAGGTGGGGCGTCAGCCCTGGGCCATCCAGGGGCTGCTCCCCGTGGGTGTCGCCACCAGCGACCTGGACTCGACTTCGGTGATGGTGACCTTCTTCGTCTTCGCGGCGCTGTTCACCCTGCTCCTCATCGCCGACGTCCGCATCCTGCTCAAGCAGATCCGCCTCAAGGCCCAGGAGGAGGTGTCCCATGTTTGAGGCTCTGTCCACCGAGGCGCTCCAGGTCTACTGGTGGTTCATCGTCTCCATCCTCGGGGGCGCCCTCCTGATGCTGTCTTTCGTTCAGGGGGGGCAGTCCCTCTTGTGGCAGCTTGCCCCGCCCGGGACGTCCCGCGACCTCGTCGTGAACGCCCTGGGCCGCAAGTGGGAGCTCACCTTCACCACCCTCGTCACCTTCGGGGGAGCCCTGTTCGCGGCCTTCCCCCTCTTCTACGCCACCAGCTTTGGGGGCGCCTACTGGGTGTGGATGGCCATCCTTCTCTGCTTCATCCTCCAGGCCGTCGCCTACGAGTACCGCAAGCGCCCCCACAACTTCCTCGGGACCAAGGTCTACGAGACCTTCTTGTTCATCAACGGGAGCCTGGGGATGATCCTCCTGGGCGCCGCCATCGGCACCCTGTTCTCGGGCGCCCCCTTCACCGTGGACGAGCAGCACCTGTCGCACTGGGCGGGCCCGGCGCGCGGCCTCTCCGCCGTGGGCGAGCCCTTCAACGTCGCCATGGGGCTGCTCCTGCTCTTTCTGTCGCGCGCCCTGGGTGCCCTGTTCCTCATGCACGAGGTGGACGATGACTCCGTCGCGGAGAGGGCGCGCACGATCCTCACGCGCGAGGCTCCCGTGTTGGTCCTCCTCGTGCTCGTCGTGCTGGGGATGCTCTTCACCCGCGACGGGATGTCCTTCGACCCCGCCACCGGCGTCGTGACCACTGGCGTCGGCCACAAGTACCTGGACAACCTCTTGGCCCTCCCCGTGCGTGGGCTCGTGTTCCTCCTCCTGGGGGCCATGGGGCTCCTCGGCGGCATCTTCCTGGGCTTCAAGGGCAACCGCACCTCCAAGCCCTTCTGGATGTCCGCGGGGGGGACGCTCCTCATCGGCGTCTCACTCCTGTCCCTGGCGGGGCTCAACGACACACCCTTCTACCCATCGCTGGCCGACGCCCAGAGCTCGCTGACCATCCACAACGCGTCGTCGAGCCGCTTTACGCTCGTGGTCATGAGCTACGTATCGCTCATGGTCCCCTTCGTCATCGCCTACATCGCCGTCGTCTGGCGGAAGATGTCCGCGACCCCCATCCGCGCCGAGGAGATCGAGCGCGACCCCATGAGCTACTAGAAGCATGATTCACAACGTCTCCCGTCGCCAGGCTTGCTCTTGTGATTCCAGGCGGTTCCGCTGGTCGGTCACGTGCCACCAGCACGCTCCCTCCTCGCGAAACCACCTGAAATCACGACGCGGCGCCTGGCTCGGTCCGCCCTTGTGAATCAAGCTTCTAGGAGGAGCCCCACCATGCCTACCCATGAGATCATGTCCACCGGAGAGGCCCTGTTTTGGTTTGCCACCTGGCCGGTGCTGCTCTACCTGGGCCTGCGTTTCACTCTCCTGAACCTCGACCAGTGCGCCCGCTTGGAGGGCGACACCCCCAAGCCCGACGGCAACGCCGACGGCTAGCCTCCCCTCTCCCTCCTCGCGCGGACGGGGGGGATCGAGCAGGGTTGACCGAGTCCGATCGGGCCCTATAGTGCGCCGCACATATGTGGCGGAGCGCATATGACGACTCGAACGGACAACCTACTGGACGGCGCGCCGTGCACCTCTGCGCTCGCGGCGCGCCGCCCCGTGTCTCAGCTCGCGGGCGCCTTCGCGCACCCGTTGCGGCTGTGGATTCTCGACCGGCTGGGAGAGACCCCGTGCTGCGTCGGGGACGTCGCCCACGAGTGCGCCGCCGACCAGTCCACCGTCTCGCGCCACCTCGCCGTCCTCCGGGACGCCGGGCTCGTGACCAGCGAGACCCGGGGGCGCCAGCGTGTCTACCGGCTGGAGTTCCCCGAGAGGACCGCGCGCGTGCTGTCCGACCTCGAGCAGCTCGCCCGCTCATGATCGCCGACCCGCATTAGCCCCAAGGAGTGTGCCCATGTCTCTGACCCACATCGAGAGCGCCGAGGACCTCGAGCGCGCCCTGGACGAGGCCGGCGAGGACCTCGTGTATGTGGGCTTCTTCGGCAGCTTCTCGGCCCTCGCCGAGGAGGTCCGCCCCCACTTCGAGGCGTTCGCCAAGGAAGACGACGGCCGCCGCTGCCTCCTCGTAGACGTCGGCGTCGCCAAGGGGGCCCACAAGCTCCTGGGCGTCCGCACCGTGCCCACTGCTGTGACCGTCCGCGCCGGCCAGGTCATCCGCGACGCCGCGGGCAAGAACACCGCCGAGACCTACGCCCGGATGCTCATCCCCACGGAGGGCGGCTTCGCGGCGGCCACCGACGAGGACGGCAAGCCACGCTTCCCGCGCGTGGTCGTCTACACCACCCCCACCTGCACCTGGTGCAACCGCCTCAAGAGCTACCTTCGCCGCCAGGGCGTGCCCTTCCACGAGATCGACGTCTCCAAGGACGCCAACGCGGCCGCCGAGCTCCAGCGTCGTTCGGGCCAGACGGGCGTGCCCCAGACCGAGATCCGCGGCGAGATCATCGTCGGCTTCGACCAGGCGCGCATCGACCGTCTCCTGGGCTTGCCCAAGGCCGCTTAGCCCATCACGGCCCAGCGCCCGCCGAGGGGGCTCTGCGGCGGCGCTACACGGAACGCTCTGGTGAGAGTCCGGTGCTCTCGCCCACCTCAACCTGCAAGCACTCACCCACCAAAGGAGAGAGTCTCCATGAACATCAAGCCGCTGAACGGACACGTCCTTCTCGAGCCCGTGGAAGCCGCCGAGCAGACCGCCGGGGGCCTCTACCTCCCCGACACTGCCAAGGAGAAGCCCGACGAGGGGTTCATCCGCGCCCTGCCCGCCGACGCCGACGAGGAGCTCGACCTCAACGACCGCGTCATCTACAAGCGCTTCGCCGGTGAGGAGCTCAAGATCGACGGCGAGACCTACCGCATCGTCCCCATGGGCGACCTCCTGGCGAAGTACGTCGAGGGCGACGCCATCCCCGAGTAGCCTCCCTAGAAGCATGATTCACAGCCCCCTCCCGTCGCGGACCGCGGCGATCGCGGCACGTCCGCGGCCGCCCAAGCCCTTGAATTGACTACGGCCAGTCCTGCGGGCTTGGGCGACCACGGCCGCACCACCCTCGCTCGCGCCCGCTCGGTCCGGGGTCTGCATCATGCTTCTAGGCGAGGCCCTTGGGCGCCGGGCACCGCCGCGCCCGCGCGCCACCGCGCGCCCCACTGCCCTGGTCGGGCGCGCCTCCCCCACACCGCCCCCCAACACACAGCGGGGCGTAGGAGATTGAGACCCATGATCTTGCCCACCAACCTCGAGCACGTCGCCAGCACGGACGAGTTCCACAAGCTCTTGGAGGAGAACGAGAACGTCATGCTGTGCTGCGGCCGCATGGGCCCCATGTGCGTGCCCGTCTACGCCGCCATGGACGAGCTCCGCAACGAGCGCCCCAACGTGGCCTTCCGCGACATGGCGTTCGACTCCCCGGTGGCGAACGTCGTCCGCGCGGAGCCCGTCACGCGCCGCTTCCGGAGCCTCCCGTTCACCATGTACTACAAGAACGGCAAGCTCGTGAAAGCCACCAGCGGCATCCAGAGCAAGGCCCAGGTGGAGGCCATCTTGGACGAGGTCTTCGGCGACTAGTCGCCGAAGACGCGCCCCTCCCTCGCGCCGCGGGCCGGCCTCTCAGCGGGCCCGCGGCGCGTTCGTTTGTCCAGACACCGACATCCGCGCAGGAGTGAACATGACCACGACCGCAGACGCCATCGTCCTCGGCGCCGGCCCCGCGGGGCTCACCGCCGCCATGTACCTGGCCCGGGCCAAGAAGCGCGTGGTCGTCCTGGACAGCGGCATGGTGGGCGGCCAGCCCAACCTCACCCACATGGTGGCGAACTACCCCGGCGTGGGCGAGAGCCCCGGCTGGAAGCTCGCCGCCCAGATGAAGGAGCAGGCCGAGTCTTTCGGCTGCGAGATTCGCGGCAACGTGGACATCGCGCGGTTCGATCTCCAGACCTCGCCCAAGCGGGTGGAGCTCGGGGGCGGTGAGGTCGTCGAGGCCCCCGTGCTCATCATCGCCACGGGCGGCACCCCCCGAGAGCTGGGCGCCCCCGGGGAGAAGGAGTTCCAGAGTCTGGGCATCTCCTACTGCGCCACCTGCGACGGCGACTTCTTCACCGGCCAGGAGATCGCCGTCATCGGCGGCGGCAACACGGCCATCGAGGAGGCCGTGGCCCTCACGGCCTACGCCAGCAAGGTGACCGTGCTCCACCTCTTGGAGGAGTTCCAGGCCTTCCCCGAGGCCGTGGAGGAGGCGCGCGCCAACCCCAAGATCGAGCTCAAGACCCAGGTCCAGGTCCTCGAGTTCGCCGGTGGCGAGGACCTGGAGCGCGTCCGTTACCGCGATCTCCGGGACGGCTCCGAGCACGACCTGGCCGTCCAGGGCGCCTTCATCTTCATCGGCTACAAGCCCAGCTCCGAGCCCTTCGCCGACGTCCTCACGCTGGACGAGGCCGGCGCCATCGTGGGTGACGAGAACATGGCGACGAACGTGCCGGGGGTCTTCGTGGCCGGCGACGTGCGCTCCAAGCGTTTCCGCCAGCTCACGACGGCCGTGGCCGACGGGACCATCGCCGCGCTCTCGGCCCTGGACCTCCTGCACGACGCCGAGAGCGGGGCGGCGGCCATCGACGCCCTGCGCTGACGCCCCCCACCCCGGGCGCCGCTCAGCGCGGGGCTTTCCCCTCGCCGGGCTCGCGGTGGGGTGGCGTCTTCACCACCAGCACGGGGATCTCGCTCAGGCGCACCACCTTCTCGGCCACCGAGCCCAGCAGCAGGCGCGTGAAGCCCGTGCTCCCGTGGGTGCCGATGACCACCCGCGAGGCTCCCGCCTTGTGGGCAACCGTCAGGATCACCTCCGCCGGGAAGCCCTCGCGTACCAGCGCCTCCACCTCCAGGCCCGGGTGCTCCCGGCGGAGCCGCTCCACGCGGTCCGCCATGTGCTGCTCGGCGGCCCGGAGGTTCTGGACCCGGAGGTCCTTCCAGGCCGTGTAGGTGTTGCGCTTGGGCAGCCAGTCGAACCCCATGGGCGCTGGTGGCGTGGTGGACACGTGGAGCAGCACGAGACGCCCCCCCAGGGCCTCGGCGTCCCGGGCGGCGACCTCCATGGCCCGGTCCGCGCACGCGGAGAAGTCCTGGGCCACCACGAAGGTCTGCACGTCCGCGTGGCTGCCCTTGGGCGCGGCCCCCGACGGCTCCTCTCGGCGCTCGGCGCCCTGGTCTCGTGTCATCATGTCCTTCGCCTCCTGAGGCTGGCGCCCTCGGGCGCACCTCGACCACGGGGTCTACTGCTCCATCCACCGGCGAGTCGCGTTCACCCCATGGTAAGCGCAGCGCGCCCCGCGAAAAACCCCGGGAGGGATCCCCAGATCCGCCACCTGCTCTGCGGACCGAGGCGCAGGAGGCCGCGTTTGGGC
>CAYZID010000157.1:0-14044 GCA_964478315.1 uncultured Myxococcales bacterium
ACCACGGCCGCACCACCCTCGCTCGCGCCCGCTCGGTCCGGGTTCTGCATCATGCCTCTAGCAGCGCCGGGGGCGCCCGCACCCTGCCCGGCGTCCGGTGGCCCGCACGCCCACGCCCCCACGAGCGCGACCCACCACAGCGTGGAAGCCACCACCCGTCCTCCTACTTCCGCTTGGCCTTCTTGGCCGTCCTCTTCTGCTTGGCCGGAGTCTTCTTCGTCCACTCGGCCACGTACCCCTTGAGCAGCTTCTTCCGCTCCGGGCAGGCCGCCATCTTCGCCGGAGCCACAAAGTACATCATCGTGGACTCAGCCAGATCTTCTCCAGCGTTCGTCTTGCCATAGTCGGTCGGTGGCGCCTCGGCGCCCTCCTTGCCGCTCTTGGTGTCCACGTCCGTCCAGTACTCGAGCTTCCCAGCCCAGTCGCTCTCCTTGACGCCGAACATCGCGTGGGCCAGCTCGTGCACGGCGGTGGCTTCGAGCTGCTTCATGTTGTCCTCGAAGTCCGTGGTGCTATCCGTCCCCGCCTTGAACAGGGTCAGGTTCGCCGAGGACTTGAAGTACTCGCCCATGGTCGTGTCGTCCAGCTCTCCATCTTCGCTGTCCTCGTCGATGCCTTGGGCCACCTTGCTGATCGTCTTGACCTCCTGCTTTTGGCCCTTGCGAGACGACTTGGCGCGCTGGCCCCCCAAGACCGGCGCGAAGTGCTTGATGGCCTTCTCCAGCGCCTTGAGCTCCTTGTACTCCCAGCGCCTCGTCTTCAGCCCCTCGCGGACCTCCTTGGGGGCGTCGGTGTAGTCCTTCTTGATGGCCTTCACCCCCGCGGACGAGTCCACCTTGATGCCGTACTTGTCTTTCATCTCCTTGATGATTCGAGCGGCGTCCTCAGCCTCCGCCGCGCTCGCCACGCGCACGCGCTCACCCCGAATCGTGACGGTCGTCGGGTACTGGACCGCCGGCCCGGCCTTCTTCTTGGCTCCCTTGCGCTTGCCCCGAAACCATCCGAACTTCTTGCGGGGCCCCGCCTGGCGCGGCGCCCCCTCCTCCGGCTGCGCGTCTATTTCGCCCGCAGCCTCGGCCCCGGGAGGCCGCAACGCCTCCTGCTGCCCCACCAGCCCGGGCTGCGCGTCGGGCTCCAACGCGCGGGCCTGCTCCTCGTAGCCACCAGGAGGCCCAGCGACGGGCCGCGACGCCTGCTGCTCGCGCGCCTCGGGCGCCTGCTGCCCCTCGTGTTCACGCTCGCGATGTGCGCCAATCTTGGGACCTGATGCCGGCCCCCCTGCGATCGAGCTGCTCATAACTCCCTCCCTCCCGAGCCGACGCCGAGTCCCTCTCGAACAGCGCAGAACACCCCGACACGTGCGCAGAACACCCCGACACGTGCGCCTTGCACACACAAGGCCCCCTGTGGGGGCTCGATTGCATCACAAAGAATACGTGCCGTTTGCCAGACTATGGCACCGTGGCCCACTCTGCGCAAGAGGCACGGACCCGCCCGAGTGGACCATCGGAGCTGCCGCCCCACGAAGACGGGCGCCGAGGGGCGATAGGGGCTATAACGTGGGCGCCGGGGACGCGCGCTCCGCCCCGTCTCCCGTTCACTCCATCGCCGAGGCCCCCATGCCACCGCACCTCCTCTCCTCCCGCGACCGCCTACTGGCGGGCCTGGCGGGCACGGGCTTGGTCGTCGCCTGCTTGGCGCTCCCAGCGCCGCCCGCTCGGGCCACGACCGTCCGGGCCTTCTCGCTGCCCGCCATGACCGCCGCCGCTCAGTCCATCGTCCGCGGCCGCGTCGTGGACGCCCGCGCCGTCTACGATCCCGCCCGCGAGGCGGTCTACACCCATACGACGGTCCTCGTGGACGAGGTCCTGTGGGGGCGCGAGCGCCCCGGCCAAGAGATCCTCGTCCGCCAGCGAGGGGGCACCCTGGACGGGGTCACCTGGTCCATCCCCGGTACCCCGCACCTGGCGCTCGGCGCCGAGGTCCTCTTGTTCTGCCGCACGGACGGCGCCTTCCACTACATCGTGGGCATGGCCCAGGGGGTCTACGTCCTGTCCCGGCCCCCGGCCACCGCGAGCGGGCAGGGCCAAGCCACGGCCGCGCCCCTCGCCGCCGAGCGCCACCTGGCCGGGCTCCGCGCCCTACCCCGCCCGCTCGTGGCGCGCCGCCTCGCCCCCCGCCGCGCCCCCTATGCCGCTCTGCGCGCCCAGATCCGCGCGGCCTTGGAGGAGCTGGGACGACGCCCGCGCGCCGTCGCCCAGCCACCCGAGGGCGCCAATGGGCAGGAGGTGAGCCCGTGATCGGCCTCCGCCGCCGCACTGTCCCGCCCGCCCGCCCCGCTCTCGCCAGGCTGGCCGCGCCGTGTCTGGCCGCGCTGTCTCTGGCCGCCGTGTCGCTGGCTTCTCCGGGCCCGGCCCGCGCCTACGTCGTCCTCAAGGACTGGAACGGCAACACCCAGAAGTGGGGGACCGACAGCGTACACTGGGCGCTGTCCACCAAGCCCCTGGTGGGCGTGGACCCCGACGCCTTCCGGGCGGCCCTCCAGGCGGCCTTCGACGCCTGGGAGGCGGTGGCCTGCTCGACCATCCACTTCACCTACGACGGCTACCAGAGCTGGGACCCCGGCGACGGCATCTACGTGAAGGTCGTGGACAACAACTGGGACCCCAGCGTGGGCGACGCCCTGGCCTACTCCCAGTCCCAGACCGGCAGCGACGGGACGATCTTCTCGAACGACGTCGTGTTCAACGCCGTGGACCCCACCTGGAGCGCCAACGTCGCCCCCTCCGCGCCCGTGGGCACGAGCGACGTCCAGGCCGTGGCCACGCACGAGTTCGGCCACTCCATCGGCTTGGCCCACAGCCGCTGGCCCAGCGCGACGATGTTCTTCTCGGGGGGCGGCGTGAACGAGCGCGTGCTGGAGGAGGATGACCAGCACGGAGCGTGCTTCCTGTACCCCGTGGGGGCGTTCACGCAGGGCCACACCTGCGACTCCTGCGACGCGGGCTCCCACTGTGCCGCGGGGAGCTGCTGGATCTGGGGTGGGGGGTACAACTTCTGCCTGGACACCTGCTCGTCGTCGGCGCAGTGCCCCACGGGCTTCTCGTGCGTGACCATCGACGGCTCGGCACCCAAGGCCTGCTACCCCGACAACGACTACTGCCACACCGCGGGCGAGAACATCGCCCTGGGCGAGCCCTGCTACGGCCCCGAGACGTGCGCCAGTCACTTCTGCCTGTCCACGGGCAGCGAGGCCTTCTGTTCCAAGTCATGCACGAGCGCCGCCCAGTGCGGCAGCGGGTTCACCTGCACCCAGGGCTACTGCTTCAAGACGGGCAGCAAGCCCTACGGGGCGGACTGCGCGGAGCACTCGGAGTGCCAGTCCGGGGCGTGCATCGACTTCGGATCGGCCAAGGTGTGCAGCCAATACTGCGGTTCGGCGGCAGGCGGCGCCGCTTGCCCCGACGGGGCGCCGTGCCTCCAGGACGTCGCCTGCGTGCCCCCCGGGCCACGCCCCAACGGGGCGCCCTGTCTGGGGCCCACGGACTGCATGGGTGGCTACTGCACGGCGGCCACGTGTACCCAGCCCTGCGACGGCGCTCACCCCTGCCCGCCCGGCGCCCAGTGCCAAGGAGGGTTCTGTGAGGGCCCCGCGGCGGGCGGCCAGTGCGAGAGCGCCGCGGACTGCCCCTCGGGGCTCCTGTGCCAGTTCCCCTCGGCCACGGCCACGACGGGAACCTGTGCCTGGCCGTGCAACCCCCTCACGGGGTTGGGCTGCCTGGCGGGCGACGTGTGCGTGTGGCGGTACGAGGCGTGGGATGATCAGATCACGGGCAAGTGCGTGGCCTCCAACGGTGGCGGCCAGGTGGGCGACCCGTGCGACGCGGCGCCCTGCGACAACGACCTGGTGTGCGTGCTCGACCCGTGGCAGGGCCCGGGGGACGCGCCGAGCTGCCACAGGGATTGCAAGGTCAGCTCCAACAACCTGGGCTGCGGCGCCCTGGACGAGTGCGTGTCCCTGGAGGACCCCAACGACCCCAAGCGCGGGTTCTGCACCCCCAAGACACCGCCATCGCCCGAGCCCGAGCCCCAGCCAGAGGCAGGGCCCGAGGCGGCGCCAGAGCCTGGCCCAGAGGTGGCGCCCGGGCCAGAGCCCGCACCGGAGCCCCCCGCCGAGGTCGCGGTGGACGCGGGCCCGCCCCTCGACGCGGGCCCGTCCCCCTTGGGAGACGGCGGCGCGGACGCGCACGCGGCCGACCCGGGGCTCGCCTGGCCGCCGCCGGCCACGGGTGGGGGAGGCAGCGGCCCGGGGTGCGCCGCGGGGACGCCCCACGCGGAGGGCTGGCCCGGCGCGCCGCGCGCGGGGGCGCTGCTCCTGGCCCTCCTGGGATGGGCGTGGGCCCGGCGGCGGGGGTAGTCGGCGCGCGACCTATTCGGCGCCCCCATCTGGGGCGGGTGCCGGTACCGAGGGGCCTCGGCCTTGGGCGAGCGCGCGCTCAGCGGCCAGCCGCCGCTGGTAGCCGGACTGGACCACGTCCACGGCGATGAGCACGAAGATCGAGAAGTAGAACGTGGTCTTGGACAGGGGCTCGACCCTGTAGCCGAACAGGGTGAGGTGGGCCTGGTGGCCGCCCTCGCCCAGCAGGACCACGCCGACGATGAGGAGGATGAACAGCCCCAGGACCTCGTACTTGCGGTTCTTCTCCAGGAAGACGGCCACCTGATCGGCCAAGAGGATCATCAGGAGCCCGGAGAAGGTGATGGCGGTGGCGAGGACGGCGAAGACGTCGGAGATAGCCAGGGCGGATAGGATGGAGTCGAAGGAGAAGACGGCGTTCATGACCGCGATGGTCGCCACGACCTGCCAAGCGGGCTTGGGCTCGCGCTGATCGGGGCCGTGGAGGTCGTCCAAGCTCAGCATGTGGCCGATCTCCTTGAGGGCCTCGAACATGATGAAGACGCCGCCGCCCAGGAAGATGAGGGTGCCGATGTTGAACGACCCCTCGACGACCCCGTCCCAGTGGATGGTGGCGAAAGGCTCCTCGAAGGCCTCCACCAGGTGGACGATGGCGAACAGCAGGAGGATGCGCAGGCCGATGGCGACCAGGATGGCGTCGCGCCGGACGCGCTTCTGGGATGCGGCGGGGGCCCGCTTGGACTCCAGGGAGATGTAGAGGAGGTTGTCGAAGCCCAGGACGGCCTGGAGGAAGATAAGCATCACCAGGTTGCCCAGGTTCTCCACGGTGAACAGCTCCGACACGCTCGCCTCCTCATCCCTGCTGTCCCCCCACCGGGTCCATTCCGCGCTGGGGGGCCTAATCCATGACCGAGCCGGGCGGCCGTGTCCAGCCCCAGCCCTCTCCCCCGGAGTGTAGCGTCAGGCTCGACCCGCCCCACGACGCCGAAGGACCAGCAGCGCGAGGAGCGCGAGCCACGCGAGGCCCACGGGAGGGCTCGGAGCGGCGGCGCCCTGACAACCGCCGTCGGGGGCCGAGCCCGGAGACGCATCCCCGCCGACCCCGGCGTCGGCGGTCGCGCCGCCCGCGTCCTCGCCCGCCTCCGCGGCCCCGGCGACGTCCGCGTCCGGCTCGGGCTCGGGGGGAGGGGGCTCGGTGACGACCCACGTGGCCGTGAGGGTGTGGGAGACGGTGGGGCAGTTGGTGGCGAGGAGCGCCACGTACCAGGGCGCGTCGTCGTAGCCCCCGTCTCCGTCTGCACCGGCGGCGTCTCCGCTCCATCCGGGGAGAGACAGCTTGGAGGCGGGGATGAAGATCTCCGCGGGGCTCTCGGCGTAGTCCAGGTCGAAGTCCTGGGGCCCGATGGGGACCTGGAAGACGTCCTCGCCCCAGGGGATGTCCAGAAGCTTGTAGGTCACCGGCTCGCCGTGGCGCAGGAGGACCCGGAACAGGACGTCGTCCTCGCCCAGGGGCGCGCCGTCGGCGCGCGTGACCTCGGAGGTGATCCGCAACCCATCCAGCGTGGCACCCGAGGGGAGGTCCGCCGGAGAGGGCGGCGCCTCCACCCGGAAGGAGAAGGCGGGCGGTAGCTGGATCTCCGCGTTGCGCAGGAGGGGACAGATGTCCCCCGAGGCTCCCATGGCGAGGGCCACCATGTCCGCACCGATGAGGTGCACGGTGCGAGGGGCGCCGTCGCGCAGGTCCAGGGTGCGGCCGCAGTCCACGACGCCGCGCGCCTCCAGGGCCGCATCCACCGCGGCAGCGGCGGCGTCAGCGACGACGCCCTGCTCGGCCAAGGTGTGGGCGTCGGCGGCCAGCCACCCGGCGAGCTCCTCGAAGGTGGGGGAGTCGCTCACCTGGCCGAGCGCGGCGTAGACGACCTCGTCGCCGGCTTGGGCGCCCAGGGCCTCGCGCACGGCCCAGAAGGTCCCCGAGACCAGCGGCGCGTCCAGGTGGGCTTCCCCCCAGACGTCGTCCGGGCAGCGCATGGCGTTGTCCACGGCCCGCGGCGAGAGCACAGCCTGCCCCTGGTCCTCGGGGAAGAAGGCGAAGACGTCGGGGTCGTCGAAGGACGTCGCCGCCCAGTAGTCGCTGGCCCCCTCGTTCATCCCCTGGGGCGCCGGGTGGAAGCCCTGGGCGTCGGTGTTGATGGGGTAGAGGTTGTTGTCGGCGATGTCGTTGCGGAGGTCGAAGACGGGGTGCCCGAACTCGTGGGCCAGGGTCATCCCATCGTAGGCGAAGTCGTACTCGCCCGCCTGCCCCGCCACCACCATGAAGCGCCCGCTGTTGGGGTCGGTATAGGCGTAGGCGTTCAGGTACTGGCCCCCGGGCTCCTGGGCGTAGTTCACCAGCACGCGCGCGGGCAGCTCCAGGCTCAAACCCACGTGCTCCTCGAACCAGCGAGAGATGCGCGTGACCTGGTAGTAGGCGTTCACCTCGGCGAAGGGGTCCTCGAAGGCAGCGGGGTCCGGGTCGAACAGGAAGTCTCCGGCCTCGTCCGGCGCGGCGTAGGTGGTCGCCTCCTCTTGGTCGTCCACCCACTGCTGGCTCACGACAAAGGCGCGCGTCCCCACCATCGTCGTCGCGCCGGGGATGAGGTCCAGGAGCTCGACGACGGCGAGATCGCTGTTCGCGGGGCTCTTGGGGTACACGCGCCCCTCGGCCCGGTGCGCCAAGGGGATGGGGCGCCGGGCGCGGCCCGTCGCCGCGTCCAGCTCCAGCCGCCAGGCCATGGGAGGCCGCGTCGTACGGCCCGTCGCGCGCCACAGGACGCGCCCACCGCGGGCCCCGGGCGACCACCACCGCCGCGGCGCGCCCACCTCCACGGCGCCCGGCGCCACCGCGACCCGCATGAGGGCGGCGACGAGCGCGGACCGGACCTCCTCGGGGCTCCGGCCCCCCTTCGCCCCAGGTGCACCGGAGCCCCCAGCGGCGTCCCACACGCCGCGCGCGGGAACGCGGGCGTCCACGGCGCCGCGGACCCACCCGCCGTCGTCCACGCGCACCACGACCTGCCCCCGGACCACGGGGAGCCCCGCGTGGAGCTGCCGGAGGTGGACGGTGGTGACGCCGCGCCAGCGCCCCACGCGCTCCACGGCGAGCCCCCCTTGGGGATCCCCCGCCTGGACGCCGCCCGGCAAACTCCGCGCGTAGGCCAGGGCCGCGTCCTCGGCCGAGCCGGGGAAGGGCCCCGCGCGGAGCCCCATGTGCACCGCAGCGCCCACGCCGGGGCCCGCCGCCCGAATGGCGGGCGTCCACACGAAAGCCAGGGCGAGGGCGACCAACGAGCGCGCGACGCGTGACCGCGCCGACCAAGACGACTGTGCCATGAGCGGGCTCCTCCCAAGTGGCGAGGCGCGCAGTGTACACGACCGGCGCCGTTCGTTTCCTCGGGCTATGGGATGCCACGAGCTCGGAGGTGGGCTGGGCCGCGCACCCAAGCCCCCCCAGCGCCGGACGGCGCCGTCTGGGCAGTTCGGCCCGGGCCTGGTCGGCGAGACGTACCCTATGCCTCCCCTTGGGGGGCGCGGAGCAGCCCGTCCACGACGCGCAGCAGCTCGTGAAGGGAGAAGGGCTTGCGCAGCACGGGCTCGATGTCGAGCGCGCGGCGCGAGAAACCGGTCATATAGAGGATGGGGAGGCGCGGCTGCACGCGCCGGATGGCCTCCCCCAAGGCCGCGCCGTCCATGCCCCCGGGCATGACGATGTCGGTGATCACCAGCGAGAGCTCCGACCCCTGGGCGCCGACGATGGCGAGCGCGTCCATGGCGTTTCCGGCCTCGAGGACGGCGTAACCGTCTCTCTCGAGCGCGGTACGACACAGCCCCCGGACCGGCTCATCGTCGTCGGCGAGGAGGATCACGGCTCGGATCTGGGACGACGGGCCCACGTGCTCTCCCCGGTGCTCTCCTCAGCGCGACCCCGTTGGTTCAGACAAGGTTCCCCATGAGGATCGGGGCCACTGCATTACGCATATCCTCGTAGTCCTTGTTCCCAGGAAGAGTCTGGATCCACAACACGGAACATCTGTTCGTCACAGGGTGATGACACGCGGAACCTAGCCCCTGAGCGGGAAACACGATGCCATCCCCGCAGAGGCTGAAACTCAGCCCGTTCGACCGGTCACGGCCTGGAGCTTGCGCCGAACGCGGGCAAGGGGCGGGCGGGCGCTGGGAGAGGGCTGTAGGCACGCCCCCAGGAGAGCTCCCAGGGCGCTGCGTGGCACGCGCTCGGCCACGATGGGGCGCGCCGCCGCCCCCCGCTGGGGCCAGCGTCCCAGGGCGGCCAAGCCCAGCACCCCCAGCCCCCAGACGTCGGCGGCTGGGCCGCAGGCGGTGCCCGCGCGCTGCTCCGGGGCGGCGTAACGCGGGGTGCCCGTGCGGAGGCCGTCCGGGGGAGAGAGCGACAACGCCGCCACGCCCAGGTCGAGGAGCACGGCCGTGGGCGGCGGCCGCGTGCCGAGCAGGACGTTCGCCGGCTTGAGGTCTCGGTGGAGCACGCCGACCGCGTGCAGGGCCTCCAAGGCGGACGCCACGTCCTGGAGCACGAGGGCCACGGCGCCCTCACCCAGGGGCCCGCCCCGGAGGACGCGCGACAGCGGCGCGCCCTCCACCCAGGGCGCGGCGAGCCAGGGGCGCCCGTCCGCCAGCTCGCCCGCGTCGAGGGGGCGCAACAGCGACGGGTGACGCGCCCCGCGTGCGGCCACGGCGATCTCTCGGGCGGGGCCCCAGGGGGCGACGTCTGGATCGCCGACCTTCACCACGCGCCGCGCGCCGGTGCCCTCGTCCACGGCCTCCCAGACGTCGCCAAAGGGCCCTCGGTCCAGGCGCTCCACGAGGCGGAAGCGCCCCCCGACGAGGCCCCCGGCCACGGCCTGCCCGTCGGCGTGGCGGTGGGTGGTCACGCCGGGCTCACGGGGAGGGGGCGCTGGGGCGCCCAGCGGCGGGCGTGGGCTCCGGTGGCAGGCCCATCTCCTCCCGCATGAGGAGGCACTCGGGCGTGCGCACCCCGCGGGCGTCGCGAACGACGAGGGGCGGCAGCGGCGCGGGGGGCGCGGCGCGAGGGCCCGTCTCCTGGCGGAGCGGGCGCTGGAGGGCGAACAGGCCAAAGAGCGGGCGTTTGCCGGCGCGGGGAATGACGTCGCGCCAGCGCACCACGCGGAGCCCCGCGTCCCGGGCGGCATCGAACACCCGGCGCTCGGCCCCGCCGCCGGCGCAGGTGACGAACAAGCCGCCGGGGCGCAGGGCGCGCACCGCGGCGACGCAGTAGGCCTCCACGCCGCCGCGTGTCTCGAAGCAGGCGGGGCCGCGCTGGACGCGCTCGCTCACGGTGCCACGCCCCAAGGGGATGTAGGGCGGCGTGCCCGTCACGAGGTCGTAGGTTCCGGGATCCGGCACGGCGTCGGGCGCTCGGAAGTCGGCTTGGACGACCCGGCAGCGATCGTCCGCGCCGTTGTAGCGCAGCGAACGGCGCGCCAGCGAGGCGCTGAGCGGCTGGGCCTCCACGCCAGTGACGCGGGCCTCGGGGAAGGACCAGGCGATGAGCTGGAGCACCGACCCAATGCCGCAGCCCAGATCCAGCGCCTGGCGCGGCGGGGCCTCGCGGACGGCCTGCACGGCGAACCACGCCGTGGCGAGGTCGTCGAGCGACCACCGATGACCGTCTCGGCGCTGGAAGATGCGCCAGTCGCCCGACAGGTAGGACAGGTCCTCATGGGGCCCCGGGGCCATGTCCGGGGGGGCAGCGGGGGGCGGGCCGGGGGCCTGCCAACCGGCCGGCCGCGCGGGCGAGCGACGGGCGCGTGGGGTCAGTGACACTGCCGATCCCCGGGCGGACACTTGAACCGGATGTGGAGGTGGTTCCGGTGGCCGTGCTGATGGCGGATGATGCCGCGCATGGAGCGCTTGCCGCGCGGGTACTGGAACATGCGCCCCAGCAGCCGCTTGGAGACACCGCGCTTGCGCGCCCAGTCGTAGAACTTCTTCTGCACGGCGTAGTCGAGGAAGACGTACTCGGCGGGCGTGGAGGCCTCGTCGGGGCCCACGAGGGCGGTGAGCAGGGTCCAGGACGTAGGCATATCCAGGGGATACTTGAGGAAGTCCAGGAACCGCTTGGGCCCCTCATGGGGTTGGTTCAGGAAATACATACCGGTGTCCACGTCCCGCCCCGACTGGTGGGACTTGTGAGGCGGTAGGGGGCCACCCTTCTTGGCGGACAGGTCCTCGATGACGAGGTCGTGGGCCTTGGGGTGCTTCTGCTTCACCGTGGCGACCATCTCCAGGATGGCCGTAATCGTCTCGTTGGTGCCCCAGGAGCGGTGGGGGTTGCGCCGGTAGTAGCCGGGCCCCGGAGGCAGCTTCTCGCCGTTGACCAGGCGCCCGGCGGCGGCGCGCCCCACGGTCTGGCTGGTGCTCTCGGGACCGTCTTTGTAGAGGGTGAGGCGATCCCCGATGCGGAGCCGGTCGGGGTGGGCGCGAGGGTTGAGCTGCTGGATGTCGCGCCAGCTCATGCCGAAGCGCTTGCCGATGGAGGTGAGGGTGTCACCCGGCTCGATGGTGTAGACGAAACGACGACGCTGGCGGGCGGGGATGGTCGCGCGCACCTTGAGCCTGCGCCCCACGCGCAGGACGGCGCCTTTGCGCAGGTGGTTACGCCGGCGGATGTCGGCCACCGTTGTGCCGTAGCGTTTGGCGATCCCGCCCAGCGTCTCGCCCGGCAGCACGACGTGGGTCCTGAGCTGGGCCTTGCCCTCCCCCCGGGGACGCCGGCCACCGCGGGGGATCTTCAGCTCCTGTCCCAGCCGGATCATGTCCCCGCGGAGCTTGTTGCGCCGCTTGAGGGCCTCGACGGTGACGCCGTAGGTGCTCGCGATGCTCGACAGCGTGTCCCCTTTGCCCACGCGATGCGTGAGGGTCCGGGGGCCGGTGGCGAGCGCTGGCGCCGGGGCGACCAGCCCCGCGGCGACCAGCCCCGCGGCGACGCCCAACACCAACGCGAAGCGCAGCCCTCGCAGGGCGGCACGGCGCACCTGGTCGCTGTATGGAGTCTCTCGCATGGGCCCTCGTCTCGCCCGCTCCCTGGCGCCCGCACCGGGGCGCCGCGCGCGGTGGACGTTTGGATGTACGGCACCGGTCGCGGCCGCACAAGCGTTGATTTGACGCGCGCTCGCCGGGCGCGATCACCCGCCGCACCCGGGAGCGCGAGACGACCCGCGGCGGTTCGAACCGCGCGCAGGGGCACGTTCGCGGAGATCCCCAACACGCGGACGACGACTTTGGTTCCAACCGCCCGGGCCCGCCGCCTCTCGGGGCTTGAGCCCTCTCGCCCCATCCGCGAAGATGCGCGGGTTCACCGCTGCCCCTGGAGCCCCCCATGCGCCGCCCCCTCACCGCCCTCCCGCCCCTGGCCCGCGTCGCCGCCCTTGCGGCCCTCGCCCTCGTCGCAGCGCCCGGCTGCGGAGACGACACCGTCGCGCCCACGGACGACACCCTCGACACCGGCGCGGACGACGCCTCCAGCGATGCGGACGCGACGGGCGACGGGCTCCAGGGCGACGCGCCGGACGCCGAGGAGGACGCCGGTCCCCAGCCCGACGCCGCGTGGGCGAACGCCCCGGCCCCCAGCGCCAAGCTCTACGCGGGCGCGGCCTTCCGCTCGTTCCACTTCCCCATCGGCGCCCCCAACGTGGGAAACGCCCCCGCGGGCGGCGGCTCCCACACGCGCTTCAACAAGTCCTACCCGGGCACCTGGACCCAGCACACGGACCTCGGGGCCAAAGCCCTGGTCTTCCGCTCCCAGGGGCGCGCGCTGGTCATGCTGCGCATGGACCTCATCGGCGTGTGGGACACCATGCGTCAGGACGTCGCGGCGGCGCTCCGGGCCGAGGGGCGCGGGGATCTCGCCGAGGGCCTGCTGCTCTCGGGAACGCACACCCACTCCAGCAGCGGGCGCATCATGGACCACCCCATCCTGGAGCTGGCGGTCGACGAGTACATGCCCGGCATGTACGAGCGCGTGCTCGCTGCCATGGTGGGCGCCGTCGAGGACGCGGACGCCCAAGCGGTCCCCGCGCGCTTCGGCTTCACGACGATCCAGACGCCACTGCTCCACAACGACCGCCGCTGCGAGAACGGCCCCACCCAGGACGACTCCATGGGGCTCATCAAAGTCGAGGCGGCGGATGACGGGCGCCTGCTCGCCGTGGTCGTGAACTACGCCATGCACGGCACAGTGGTGGGCGCCGCCGAGCACACGCTGTCCGCCGACGCCCCCGGCGCCGTGGAGTACGGCGTGACGACGGCCCTCCCAGACAACCCCCTGGTGCTCTACATCCAGTCCTGGGCGGGGGATATGTCCCCCAACTCCCCCGCCGAGTTCGCCACCCAGGACGGCCTGGACCTCCGTCAAGACTACAAGAGCCTCGATGAGATCGCGGCGGGCGCGGCGTCGGTCATCGTCCCCGCCCTGGACGACATCGAGACGACGGACACCGCCGAGGTGCGCGTGCTGACCATGCGCTTCCCCGTGTCCACGGCCCTGGCCAACCCCACCGGAGACTTCGCCGAGAAGTACCCCTACGGCGGGATCTACTGCGTGCCCACCGCCGAGAACTGCCCGGAAGACGGGGGCGTGCCCTACACGACCGCGAACTGCCTGCCCTTCGAGGAGGATTGGACCATCCACGACGCGCAGATCAGCGCCGCCAAGCTGGGCGAGCTGGGCATCGCCACGCTCCCCGGCGAGCCCCTGACCAGCATCGGCACGGAGCTGCGCGACCGCGTCCTGGAGACCGGCGCCTTCTCCCAGGTCTTCGTCTGGGGCTACTCCCAGGGCTACCTGGGCTACCTCCTGCACCCCGATGACTTCTGGATGGGTGGCTACGAGGGCGCCTCGGCGCTCCTGGGCCCGGGCGGCGCCCAGTACTTCGTGGACACCGCCGTGGCCATCGCCAACCGGCTCGTGGACCCCGAGGCCGCCCTGCCCTTCGAGCCCGTGGACAACACCCCCGGCGCGCCCCAAGACCTCGAACCCCTGGAGATCGAGCCCGCCGTGGGGGCCCCCGAGATCCTCACCCAGCCCCAAGCGGGAGACGTCGTGGAGGCCACCTGGGTGGGTGGCGATCCGGCGCTGGGGACGCCCCGCGTGACCCTGGAGCGCAGCGACGACGGCGGCGCCACCTTCCAGGCCGTCCTCCTGCCCAACGGCGCCCCGCTCACGAGCGACGGCCTGGAGATGGAGCTGGGCGTCACGGAGAGCCCCCCCTACACCGAGGCCGCCGCGCCCGCGGCGCGAACCTTCACCTGGTCGGTGAAGATGCCGCGGAGGCTGTCCGTGCCGCCCCCCGAGGGCCCCAAGGTGGGCACCTTCCGCTTCGTCATCGAGGGCGAGCAGGACACGCCCTACCGCCTGGAGACCGCCCCCTTCACGCTGGACTGACCGCCGCCGCGTCGAGGCCGCCGGGCTCCGCGCGCGGAGCGCGGGGCCTCCCCGATCCGCCACCTGCTCTGCGGACCGAGGCGCAGGAGGCCGCGTTTGGCCCAGATCCGCCACCTGCTCTGCGGACCGAGGCGCAGGAGGCCGCGTTTGGG
>CAYZID010000158.1:0-13841 GCA_964478315.1 uncultured Myxococcales bacterium
GGTCATCGCAGGTGTGAGGGGGGGGGGGAGGAGCACGTCGGGCAAGGTATCGCCGTTTTGCGATATGTCAAGCCCGCCGGGCCGCGCGGAGCCGCTCAGGGCTCGTCGGTGGTCAAGCGCACCGGGGGGGGCGCGCCGTCCGGGGCGCGCGGGGCGCAGGTGGCCAGGAGGTGGCGCGGCCCCACGGCGGTCAGGGTGAGGGCCCAGCGAGCGGGGGCGGGGTCGACCGCGGGCGGTGCCTCCACGCGGAGGTCTTCGGGGCCGGCCAGGGCGAGCTGCACCCCGGGGGCAGGGGCGGTCAGGGGGAGCTCCCCCGCGCCGCCCACCGTGAAGCGCGACAGCGGCAGGTGAAAGCCCAGGCCCCGGGCCTTCACGTAGGCCTCCTTGAGCGTCCACAGGGTGAAGAAGCGTCTGCGGACCTCGGGGAAGCGCGGGTCGGCGGGGTCCGCGGGGAGCCAGGCGGCCTCGGGCGGCGCGAAGAACCGCCGGCCCAGGGCGCCGGGGTCGGCGACCCGCTCCACGAACTCCACGTCCACGCCCACGCCGGGGGCTTGGGGCTCGTGCGCCGTGGACTCATCTTGGCGCTGCACGGCGCAGGCCGTGAGCCCGGGCGCGTGGCTGAGGTTGAAGGCGACGTGGGGCAGGGCAGGGACCTCGGGCGCGGCGAGCTCGGGTTTGCCCCAGGGGCCGGCGCGGAAGCGCCAGGCCGAGGGGGCCACGTCCGCGCCGGCGTCGCGCGCGAGGCGCGAGAGGGAGCGCCGGAGCAGGGCGTGGGCGATGGCGTAGGTGCGACGGTCGGCGGGGCGGCGGAAGCGGGCCTGGCGGGCGCGCTCGGCGGGGGACAGGAGGGCCTCGCAGGCGGTGAGGGCGTCCGGCTGGGCCCAGGCGTCGGTCCAGGCCAGGGCGACGGTGAGCGGGGGCGGGCCGTGTGGGACGCTCGGCAAGGCGGCGGGCTCCGGGTAGTGGGGGGAGGCGGCGCGATCGCCTCGCGCCGCGTGTCGGGGCCGAGCCCGGGCGGGGCCTACCGGAGCCGGCGCTCCAGCGCAGGGTACCACAGGGCCTGGGCGACGCCGCGGGCGCCGTTGAAGACGAGCACCGCACCCCAGAGGCCCGCGAGGCCCCAGGCCGCCGTGAAGGGCTGAAGGGCCGCGAGATAGGCGACGAAGGCCACGGCCATGGTGCCCGTCATGGCCCGCGCGGCCGTGGCGCCGATGTAGACGCCGTCGAACAGGAACGAGCCCACGGAGATGGGCGGGAGCGCCACCACCAGGGGCATCACCGCGTCCACCGCCGCGCGCACGGGCGCGACGTCCGTGAGGAGCGCCGTGATCGCGTCCCCGGCGGCCCAGAACAGGAGCGCGTAGCCCGCGCTGGCGAGGGCCGACCAGAGCCCGGCCAGCTTCACCCAGCCGCGGACGCGGGCCCGCTCGCCGCGCCCCCAGGCGGCGCCCACCAGGGCCTCGGCGGCGTGGGCGAACCCGTCGAGGCCCAGCGAGGTGAGCAGCATGTACTGGGTCACGACGTGGCTGGCGGCCATCTCCACCTCGCCGAGCCGTGCCGCCTCGCGCATGACCATGGCGAGGGCCGTCATGAGTAGCAGGGAGCGCGCGAACAGAAACCCGTTGAGGAGCAGCAGGCGACGGAAGCGGGCGAGGACCCAAGTGGACGCCGAGGCGAGGCCGCGCGCCACGCGGGCGGCGCCGAGGGCGCGCACGAGGACCCAGGTCCCCACGACCGCTTGGAGGGCCTGGGCGAGGAGGGTGCCCCAGGCCACGCCCGGCACGCCCAGCCCGAGCCCCACGACGAGGAGGACGTTCAGCCCGCCGTTGGCGAGGTTGAGGAGGAGCTGGAGGCCCAAGACCGTCCGCGTGCGCCCCAGGCCGAAGAACGCGCCCAGGGTCGCGTAGTTCCACAGGGCGAGCGGCGCCGCCCAGATGCGGACTTGGAAGTAGTCCCGGGTGAGCGTGGCGACGTCCTCCGGGGGGCCCATGAGGGCCCGTGCGGCGTCCCAGATGGGCCCCTGGAGGGCGATCATGGCGGCGCCCAGCGCCGCCGCCAGGGCCGCGGAGCGGAGGGCTACGGCGACCTGCTCGGCGGGGTCGCCGCGCCCCCCCGCCTGGGCGATGAGGCCGGTCGTGCCCATGCGCAGGAAGCCGAAGGCCCACAGGAGGTAGCTGAAGAGGACGCTGCCGAGCCCCACGGCGGCCAGGGGGGCGGCGCTGGGCAGGTGCCCGATGGCCCACGTGTCCACCAGCCCCACCAGCGGAGCGGAGGAGTTGGCGAGGATGGCCGGGCCGGCGAGGGCCCAGAGTCTGCGGTGCGGGGAGGGCGGCAGGGCGTCGATCGTCGGGCTCCAGATGTCTCGGGGCCGGGGGACGCCGCGGTCGTTCCACGCGGCGGCGCTACGAGCCCAGAGCCACCGACCGGCCGGAACGTGTCAGGGGCCCACGCGCGGCTCGTTGACGGCGCCGGCACGGCGGGCTACCAAGGGCTCGTGGACGAGCAATACATCGCGACAGTCAAGGGCGGCCGCCTGGTCCTGGATGTGCCCACCGATCTCCCCGAGGGCACGGAGCTGGTCCTGGTGGCCTTTGGCGAGGACACCCTACCCGATCAGGGCGAGGACCTGGACAAGCTCATCAGCGAGGTCCGAGAGCACACCCAGCCCGACTGACACCAGCCGGGCCCGTGTACGCCGAACGGACGGCGCCACCGGGTCCAGCGGACGGGATGGGCAGCGCGGGGCACGGTCCGCCGCGGTGCGTCCGCGCCGCGCGGACTACACGGCCCGGTAGCGGTCCACGCCGCCAGCCCCATCTTCGGGGTCCACGCGCTCCACGCGCCCCTCGACCTCCAGCAGCTCCAGCGCTGCCTGGATCTCCGACAGGGTGAGGAAGACGTCCCAGATCCGCACGTCCCCGAAGACCGCCCGCCCCAGCTCTTTGCGCGTGGCCGGCCCGCCCTGGCGCAGGATCTCCCAGACGCGCTCCACGCGCTCGCGCTGGAGGCGCAGCGCCTCGTCGCACCGCCCCGCCACGTCGTCGAAGGGGGGCGCGTGGCCCGGGCACGCGCGCCGCACGGCGAGGTCCCGCGTGGCCCGGAGGCTCTCCTGGTAGAGCACCAGGGGCTTGGGCTTCTCCGCGTCTCCGGGGGCCGGTGGCTCGATCGTGGGGTTCGATGTGATGTGGGGCAGTAGGTGGTCCCCCGTGAACGCCAGCCCCGCGTCCTCCAGCACGTACACCACGTCCGTCGTCGTGTGCCCCGGGCGGAAGTGCGCGCGCAGCGGACGCCCCCCGGCGACCTCCAGCCGCGCCCCGTCCGTGAGGGGGAGCAACGCCGAGCACGACGACGCGTAGCGCAGGAACATGGGCGCGATGGCCCGGTAGCGCTCCACCGCCCGGTCGCTCAGGCCGCTGCGCCGCAAGAACCCCTCCAGCCACGCGAAGGCGCGGCGGTGCGCCCCCTCGGCGTCCTCCAGGCGGGCCACGCCCCGGGGGTGGACGTAGACCGGCGCCCCCGACAGCTCGTGGATCGCCCGCGCCGAGCCGGCGTGATCCACGTGGACGTGCGTGAGGACCACCGCCGCGATGTCCGCCACCCCGCGGTGGAGGGCCTCCAGCGCCTGGGCGAGCGTCGCCAGGCTGCCCTTGCCTCGGACGCCCGTGTCCACGAGGAGGGGCGACGGCCCGTCCACCAAGTAGACGTTCACGTCGCCCACCGGGAAGTCCGTGGGCAGGGGGATCCGATAGACGTCCGGCGCCACCTCGAACACGCGCTCGGCCACCCGTCGCTCGTGGGGGGCCATGGGCAGCGTGGGGCCCTCGGATGGGAGGCTGGTGGACGCGCGGCTCGCGTCCCGAGATCCCGCGGTGCCGTTTCGGTCGTCTCGATCGTCGTGCATCCCGTCCTCCCCGCGCCTCGGCGCGCTTCGGGTCGAAGGGAGCATTGGCCCTGGGGCCACCCCGCGCAACCGCAGAACGCGGCCGGATGGGGTATGGTTGGAACTCTCACCGGCGGGTCGGGTCAGGCTCCGGGCCCAGGCGTGGGGGTTGGGGAGGCGGCCAGGCCGCCGGAAAGGAGCGCGACGTGACCAGCACCGTGACCCGAGACGACGGCACCGCGCGGGCCCCGCACGGGACCCAGCACGTCAAGGACGGCGAGCACTTCGATTGGATCATCGTAGGCTCGGGCTTCGGCGGCAGCGTCTCCGCCCTGCGCCTGGCCGAGAAGGGCTACCGCGTGGCCGTCCTGGAGAAGGGGCGCCGCCTCGTCGCCCAGGACTTCCCCAAGACCAACTGGAACCTCCGGCGCTGGATGTGGATGCCCGCCCTGGGCTTCCGCGGCCTGTTCAAGATGACCTTCTTCCGCCACGTGACGACGCTCTCGGGCGTGGGGGTGGGGGGCGGCTCCCTGGTCTACGCGAACACGCTGCCCGTCCCCAACGACGACTTCTTCAAGGCGCCCTCCTGGGCCCACCTGGCCGACTGGAAGGCCGAGCTCGCCGAGCACTACCAGACGGCGCGCCGGATGCTGGGCGCCACGCCCAACCCGCGCGAGACAGCCGGGGATCGCGTGCTGCACGAGATCGCCCGGGACATGGGGCGCGAGGGCGAGTACGGCACGAACGACGTCGCCGTGTTCTTCGGGGAGCCCGAGAAGACCGTCCCCGACCCCTTCTTCGACGGGGAGGGGCCGGACCGCACGGGTTGCCACTTCTGCGGCGGCTGCATGACCGGCTGCCGCTACGGCGCCAAGAACACCCTGGACAAGAACTACCTGTGGCTGGCCGAGCGCCGGGGCGCCGTCATCCAGCCGGACACCGAGGTCCGCGCCGTGCGCCCCCGGCCGGGCTCCAGCGGCGAGGACGGCGGGGCGGGCTACGACGTGGAGGCCGTCCTGCGCGTGGGGCCGCTGCGCCACAAGCGCCTGCGGCTCCGCGCCGACCGCGTCGTCTTCGCGGGCGGGGTCTTGGGCACCGTGGATCTCCTCCAGCGCCTGCGGGAAGATCCCGCGGCCCTCCCCAAGCTGTCGCCGCGCGTGGGCGCCGACGTGCGCACGAACTCCGAGGCGCTGCTGGGCGTCGTGAGCCCCAAGGGGGACGTGGACTTCTCCGAGGGCATCGCCATCACGTCCATCTTTCACACCGACGAGCACTCGCACATCGAGCCCGTGCGCTACGCGCGCGGCTCGGGCTTCTTCCGCCTGCTCGTGAGCCCCCACGCCCCCGGCGCCTCGTCCTTGGCGCGCGTCGCCAACGCCTTCCGCAGCTTCGCTCGCCAGCCCGGGCGCTGGATGAGGGCGCTCCTCGTGTGGGACTGGGCTCGCCACACCCAGATCCTGCTCTACATGCGGACGCTGGACGGCACGCTCCGCATGGAGCGAGGCCGCTCGCCCCTGAGCCTCTGGCTCCACAAGGCCCCGCGGACCAAGCTGTCCAGCGGGCCCAAGCCCGCCGCCGCCATCCCCGAGGCGAGTGACCTCGCCGAGCGCTTCGCCGAGAAGGTGGACGGCGTCGCCGGGAGCCTCCTCCAGGAGACCCTGCTGAACATCCCCACGACGGCGCACATCCTCGGCGGCTGCTGCATGGGCGAGGGGCCCGAGGACGGCGCCATCGACCGGGACCACCGCCTGTTCGGTTACGAGGGGCTCTACGTCATCGACGGCTCGGCCGTCTCGGCCAACCCGGGTGTGAACCCGTCGCTCACCATCACGGCGCTGGCCGAGCGGGCCATGTCCAAGATCCCTCCGAAGGGTGGCGCGGAGGCGTGACGATTCCGCATGCGGGGTTGCGGCGTTCGGGCGGCGTCTCGCGCTCGCGCGCGCTGGCGCCGGCCGCCGCGTGTGCTATGGTGCCGCCACGGCAGGAAAGGCGCTGGAGGTACCGGGGGACTATGACCTTGGCCGCATTGCTCCGAAGGGGGGAGGCGTGGACCCTCGTCCTCGCGTTCGCGTGGGCGTCCTTGGGCTGGGCGGCCGTCGCCCAGGCCGCCGCCCCATCCGCCAGCCCCTCCGACTCGACCGAGGGGGCCGGCGATGCGGCCGCCTCTGACGACGACGCGGGGGCGGCGCCTGCCGACGTGCTGGCGGAGGAGACGTCCCCGCCCCCCCTGGGGCCCACGCTGGGCGGCCAGCGCGGCCTCTTGCGGCTGTGGGCCGCCACCCCTGCCAAGGATGGGGACGTCACCGCTTCCCTGAACCTCACGGGCTTCATCCAGGGGAGCTTCCTCCGGGGCGGGGACTCCAACCGCTTCGTGGGCTCTCGCCTGGGCCTCTTCGGGGTCCCCGTGGAGGGGCTCGAGGTGGGCGGGGGGCTCCACCTCTCCATGAACGAGAACACCGCCTTCGACCCCGCGACCCTGGTGACCATCGGCGATCCCTACCTGGGCGTCCGGTATGGCGCCGGGCTGACGTCGTGGCTCGCCTTGGGCGGCGGGATCGAGGCCACCTTCCCCACGGGCAGCGGCGTCCTGGACGCGGCGCTGGCCGCCACCAGCCTCAAGGCGCTGCTGGACGTGGATCTGCGGCCCACGCCCGAGTTCTTCGTGGGTCTCAACGTCGGGTTCCACATGGACCGGTCGTCGCACATCTTCGACAACGGGCTGCTCAACCCCGCCCAGCGCTTCGCCGCGCAGGTGCAGCCGTACAACCGCGTCCTGCTGGGGTTGGGCTTGGCCTACCAGATCGCCTGGGCCGCGCCCTTCCTGGAGTACACCGGCGAGATCGCCCTGGGCGGGGGTCTCGCCTTTGGGGACAACCCCCAGCGCGTCTCCCTGGGGGCGCGCCTATGGCCCCTCGCCGACCGCACGCTGAGCCTCCTCGTGGCGGCCGACGTGGGCGTGGGCGGGCGCGACCCCGGTGACCCCGAGGCCGCGCGCCAGCCCGCCTACGCCGTCACGCTGGGCGCCGCCTGGGACTTCGGCGAGGCGCCCGCCGTGGAGGGCGGCGTGCGCGTGCGCGAGGTCGTGCGCGTCAAGCGCGTGGAGGTGCCGGTCGAGAAGCCGCGCGACGAGGGCGTCATCGTCGGACAGGTGGTGGACGCCCTGGACGGGACACCCGTGCGGGACGCTCGGGTTTTCGTGGCCTCCGAGCCGCCCATCACGCTCATGTCCGACCCCTCCGAGGGCCGCTTCCGGTCCTGTCCCGTGCCCTCGGGCCCCATGAAGCTCAAGGTGACCGCGGACGACCACCAGCCCAAGACCCAGGTCGTGCTGGTGAAGAAGGGGACGGAGGCGAAGATCACCGTGAAGCTCCAGCCCGCCAAGGGCAAGACCGTGGGGAGCCTCCGGGGCACCGTGCGCTCGGTCCAGGGCAAGCCCCTGGCGGCCAAGGTGCGCATCCCCACCCGGCGCATCAAGCAGAAGGCGGGGGCGGATGGGTCCTTCGCGCTGACGCTGGAGACGGGCGTCTTCGACGTCCTCATCTCCCACAAGGGCTACGTGACGCAGCGCCACAAGATCAAGCTGCGCGCCGGCGAAGAGGTCATCCTGAATGTGGAGCTGTTCCCCCAGAAGTGAGGACCGCGCCGGGGCGCTGCGGCGCGCGCCGGCGTCTCCTCTGCGGTCGCTCGTGCTGCTCGCGGCCTTGGGGCTGCTCCTCGGCGCGCTCGCGCTGCCGGGGTGCGCCGACTGTGGGCGGGAGCCCCTGGCTCGCCTGGTGGCTCCCGCCGGGGACGTCCAGTGGCGGCACGAGGGCGCCTGGGAGCCCGCCGAAGACCAGGTCGGGCTGGAGCTCGGGGACGCCGTGCGCACGGGCGCCAAGGCCCGCGCCGCCGTCGTCTTCCGCGGCGGCGCCAAGGTGACCGTGGCACCCCAGAGCCTGCTGGAGCTCGTGGACGAAGGGGGGCAGCTCGTCATCCGCCTGGCCGAGGGCGCCATGGACGTGGCCGGGCAGGGGCAGCAGCTTCGCTTGTCGCTGGGCAAGAGCACGCGCGTGCTGTCGCTGGACGGCACCGTGCGCGTGCGCCGCGAGATCCAGGGCGTGGGGCTGAACCTGGTGCTGGGGAGCGGCTCCCTGGAGGGTGCTGACGGGGAGGCGGTCCCCATTCAGGAGGGCTCGGGCCTTCAGCTCGTCATGGCCAAGGACGGGCGCATGGAGATCGTCGGCAAGGGCTTGACCCTGAACCTGGGGGGCTCCGACGAGGCCGCCGGGGGGCAGGACGCGGGCGTCACGCCGCCGGCCGTCGCCGACGCCGTGGCCGGGGAGGAGCCGGACGCTGGCCCGGATGCAGGTCCAGACGTGGGCCAGGACGCGGGGGGCGACGCCGGGCAGGACACCGAGGCGGACGCGGCCCCAGACGTGGGTTCAGACGCGGGTGCGGCGGCGGACCAGGGGCCCGACGGCGGGTCGGCGCCCGTGGTGGGGGCCGCGACCCTGGTGGACGCCAAGCGGCGGACCAGGATCCAGGGGCCCGACGAGGCGCGCGCGCACCGCCCCCGGGCCAAGCGGACGCCCCTCGCTCCCGGGACCCACCTGGTGGCCGGCGCTGGGGCGCAGATCGAGGGGGCCTCGGGGACGCGCTTCAAGCTCGGCAAGCGGGCGAAGCTCGTGTGGAAGGGCAGCGGCGCCTTGCGCCTAGGCGCTGGAGACGTGCGCGCCGTGGTCCGCGACGGCGTGGCGCGGATCGGCACGGCCCTGGCGACGGTGGACGTCATGGCGACGGGGCTCCAGGGCAACACCCAGGTGGTCGTCAAGCGCGGGGAGACGCGCGTGGCCGTGCGCTTCGGCAAGGCCGTGGCCACGGTGGGCGAGCGCAAGATCTCCGTGGGCGCGGGGCAGGTGCTGGTCATCAAGCCGGGCGGCCAGGTCCAGGGGCCGTCGTCCGCGGGGCGTGCGCCCCTCGTCGTGGGGGAGGGCAAGCGCGTGCGGATCTACTACGACCGGGCGCCGTCGCGGCTGACGCTGGCCTGGGAGGGAGGCGGCGGGACGTTGGAGGTGGCTCGCTCGGACAGCTTCGCCGAGCCCCTCATCCGCGAGCCCGTGACCGGCAACTTCTTCACCCTCACGGCGCCCTCGGGGCGACTGTATTGGCGGGTCATTCGGGGCGGGGCGCCCGGACCCACGGGGCGCGTGTCCTTGAGCCGCGATCCCGCGGTGGGCCGGGGCAGCGGCGGCGTGCACAACGTCGTGCGCGACACGGGGCGGGAGACGCGCATCTACTTTCAGGGGGCCCACCCAGCCCTCACCTTCGTTTGGAAGCCGGTGGATGGGGCGGCCTTCTACCGGCTGCGGCTGTTCACCGAGAACAACCTGGACAGCCCGCGCGTGAACCGCAAGGTGGACAAGCCCAAGGCCGTGCTCCCGGCGGGGCGGCTCAAGGAGGGGACCTACTACTGGTACCAGGCGGCCTACGACGAGGCGGGCAAGGAGCTGGCGACCTCCCAGATGAACAAGCTCTCGCTGACCTTCGACAACAAGCTGCCCGCGCTCCGCATCGACAGCATTCGCGGCGGGGTAGCCACCGGCGTCGTGGCCAAGGGGGCGTCGGTGACCGTGGCGGGGCGGCGGCTCACCGTGGGGCCAGGCGGGCGGTTCAAGCAGAAGGTGAGCCGCGAGCGCGGGCTCTACATCTTCCGGCTGCGGCGCGGGGCCGACTCCGAGCTCCTGTTCATTCGGCGGTAGTCGGCCGGGGGCCGGCGGGCCACGGGCCGCGCGTCAGGCGGCGGGGGCCGTGCCTGGCTCAACCGCCCACGCTGCCCGCTGAGCCGCCCACGTTGCCGGCTCAGCCGCCCACGTTGCCGGCTCAGCCGCCCACGTTGCCGGCTCAGCCGCCCACGTTGATCGGAAAGCGGAAGGTGGCGCCCTTGGGGTTGCCGTGGGCGGGGAACTTCACGGCCTTGAGGGCGCGGCGCACGCAGGCGCTGTAGCCCGAAACCTTGGGGGTCGTGCGCACGCCGGTGACCGCGCCGTCGGGCCCGATGTCCACGGCCACCTGGAGCGCGGGCACGGTGCCCTGGCGCTCCTTCTGGGCCTGGGCGCAGCGCATGATGGCGCGCGCGTTCTTGCTGATGATGGCGTCGAAGCGGGCGCGGGACAGGGGCTTGCGCGCGTGCTCGACGACGCGGATGGGCCGCGCGGGTTCCGACGGGGCTCCGGCGTCCGTGTCGGTGGACGGGGCTGGGACGGCCACGACCTTCGTGGGGGCGGGGAGGGCGTCCCCGGCCTCACGGCCCGCATCGTTTTGGGGGTTGGCGGTCGCTGGTGGGGCAGGGGGGGCGGTCGCGTCCGAGGCGTGGGTCCCCTTGGGCGGGGCGTCGTCGTCGCTGAGCGGCCGGGCGTCGATCCTGGGACGGGCTTCCGTCTTCTCCAGCTTGACCACTGAGGGGGCGGGTGCCGCGGAGCCCGAGCCCAGGGCGAAGTAGGCCGCCACGCCGCCCAGGGCGAGCACGAGGGCGGCCATGAGCCACAGGAGCCGGCGGTGGGACGTGGGCGTGGCGGGGCGCCCGTCCGATGTGACTAGGGCCGCGGGGCCCGCCGCGCGGAGGTTGGAGCCCGCGGGTTGGAGGTTGGAGCCCGCGGGGAGGAGGCTGGAACCATCCAGGAGGCCCGGGGGGACCGAGGCGTCTGGGTTCGTCCACAGCGTCGCCAGGGGCTTGAGGCGCTCGGCGACCTCCCGGGCGTCGGCGGGGCGGTGCTCGGGCTTCTTCTCCAAGAGCTGCATGACCAGCTCGCGGAGGGAGAAGGGGATGAGATGCCCATCCACCGTCTCCGGGATGGGTGGAGGCTCATTGTTCACGTGGGCCAGGAGGACCTTCATCCCCTGGTCGTCGTCGAAGGGCAGGGCGCCCGTGAGCATCTCGTACATCATGACGCCCAGGGCATAGAGGTCGCTCCGGGCGTCGAGCTCCAGGGCGCAGGCCTGCTCGGGGGACATGTACCAGGGGGTGCCCAGCGTGGCGCCCATCTCCGTGAGCTTGGTCTGGCGCTTCTCCGCCGCCTCACCCACGACCTTGGCGATGCCGAAGTCCAGGACCTTGACGAAGTCGGGCTCGCTCGCCACGTCCAGGAGGAAGACGTTCTCGGGCTTGAGGTCGCGGTGGACGAGGCCGTGCCCATGCGCCTCGGTGAGGGCGAAGGCGATCTGGCGCGCGATGTGGGCCACCTGGGCGGGCGGCAGGACGGGGGTCTCCTCCAGGATGTCGGCGAGGGCGATCCCGTCGAGCCACTCCATGGCGATGTAGAGGTAGCCGTCGTCGGACTCGCCGAAGTCGAAGACCTGGACGATGTGGGGCTCACGGAGCTTGCTGGAGGTGCGCGCCTCGTTCACGAAGCGCTTGACCATCTGCTGGTTCTGCTTCACCGAGTCGCGCAGGACCTTGAGGGCCACGCCGTGCCCCATGGTCACGTGCCGTGCCTTGAAGACCCAGCCCGTGGCCCCCTCGCCGATCATCGCCTCGACCTCGTAGCGGTCCTCGAATACTCGCCCGATGAGGGGGTGCTCCGAGGGCGGGTCCTCACCCTTCAGGAGCATGGGGAACCCGTCGTTCGGGCACTGCTTCTCGGGGCCCTCGTGGCCACATTCTGGGCAGACGCGCATCACGGCGACACGATAGCGGACCGCCCCGGTCGTGGCGAGAGAAACGGCCCACCAGGGTTGCTAGCTGGCGAAATGATTGCCCTCGCGCACGAACAGGCCGGGGAGGGGCGCCGCGCTCAGCGCGTGACGAAGGGGCGCGCCTGGACGATGAACAGCACGTCGCGGTCGAAGAGCCACTCGATGTCCAACGCACCCACCTTGGGGAAGAGCGCCGCCACGGCGCCCGCCGCCTCGCCCAGCGCGAAGACGCGCTGGTCGGTGAGGATGGGCTGGCCCTTGGGGGTGGGGACCTCCTTGATGCCACCCTCGTCGTCGAAGACGAGCATCGTGTCCTCGTCCGAGCGCGACAGCACCTTGATGGTCCCCTTGTCGCGGTTGTAGAGGATCTGCTCGGGGATCTTGCGCCCGCCCACCACGCGGATGCCCAGGCCGCTCTTGGCGTTGATGGTGTAGGTCCCGCGGTCCGTGTCGTCGAAGATGTTGCGCGTGACGAGCACGCCGGCGGCCGTGGCGTTCACGCCCACCTGGATGAGCACCGCCCCGTAGACGCCCTTGTGGTCGATGCCGTGGAAGGTGCGCTCCTCGTAGGCGCGGAAGTTCCACACGCTGGCCCAGACCTCCCGGATGGCCTTGGCGATGGCGTCCTTGCCCACGACGTTGGGCACCGTCGTGTAAAGACCGGCGCCCGTGAAGCCGGGGAGGTCCTCGGCGTTCGTGGAGCTGCGCACGAAGACGCCGCGCCCAGGCGCGAGCTGGAAGGCCTCCACGCGCTCCCAGACGCCCTGCAGCAGGGCGGCGTCCAGGGGGGCCTCGACGATGGCCCGGCGCAGCTCGGCGAGCCTGGCCTTGCGCACCTCCGCCGAGCGTTGGAACTCCGGGTCGGCCAGCAGGGCGTCCACGCGCTGGTCCAGCTTGTTCCGCCGCATGTGGCGCGCGTAGTAGAAGATGGGGATGCCGAAGCCGTGGGGGACCAGGACGCCCGGGAGGCGCGCGTGGGCCACCTCGCCGAGGTTCGCGGCCTTGGCGCCGTAGGCCGTGACCTGGGAGGCGCGCATGTGCTCCAAGGGCAGGAGCTCCTTGGTCTCCAGGTCCGCGCCCGGCAGCGCCACGTGGTCGTGTTCCCCCCCGTCGCTCTCCATGAGCGCCTGCTCGTCCTTCGTGGCTTCGCGCAGCGTGTAGCCCCCTTCGGTGGCCTCGAAGAACACGACCTTGCCGTCCAGGGCCGCATACTTCTTGCTGGCGCCGCGGAGCCCGATGTGGGGGATGCCCCAGGCCGCCGCGCGGAGGTTCACGTGGGCCAGCGGCGTAGAGAACTGCTCGGAGATGATGCCCGAGACGGCCGTGAGGTCCGGCAGGGGCTGCGGGAGGATGACGATCTCATTGGGGTGGAAGGTGAGCTTGGCCGGGTCGGCGTCGGGCTTGACGATGCGCAGCACGCCCACGCGGCGGCCGATGTTGAAGGTGTGCTGCTCGGTGAGGCGGTAGATGCTGTCCAGGGTCGTCGTGGGGACGGTCTTGAGCTTGGCGGCGAGCTCCTCCTGGCGAGGCGAGGTGGGCAGGAAGCGCAGCTTGGGCGCCATGAAGAAGGTCCCCTTGAGGCGCTCATAGGCGGCCTTGACGTGGGCGGCGGTCATCTTGTCCCCCTCCCAGAAGGAGAAGGTCCACAGGTCGCTGTCCAGGTGGTTCGCCACCGTGATGAGCAGGAAGTCGGGCTTGTCCACCCCGTAGTTCTTGCGGAACGCCTGGCGGCGCTCGTCGGTGGCCGCCTCGGTGTAGAACTCGTGGAAGGCGAAGACCTCGTGGAAGGGGTAGACGTTTACGTCGAAGTAGAAGGCGGCGTCGTCGTGCAGGGAGAACAGCGCCTTGACGTAGCGCTCTCGTCCCACCTGCTTGGAGAACCGCTCGAACTCGGCTTCATCGCGGATGGCGTTGGTCCACGAGCGCGAGGTCACCAGGGGCTTGAAGCCGGCCGGGGCCGCCGGAGCTGGCGCCGGAGCGGGGGCCACCGCGGGCTTGGGGGTCGCGGCGGGCGTGGGCTCATCCACGAGGGGCGAGGTCCCTGCACACCCAGCGGCGGCGGCGAGGGCCAGCGCCAAGGTCCAGGCCGAAGACGAGAGGACACCACGCGGGGACATGCGACACCTCCAGAGGGCTCCCTGGTACATCTCCCTCGGCGCCGCACGGGCACCCAGGCGACGGGAGCGGCACACGAGCTATAGCCGTCCCCCCGGGCCCTGGCAAGAGGGCCCCCGTTGCCCCCGATCCGCCACCTGCTCTGCGGACCGAGGCGCAGGAGGCCGCGTTTGGG
>CAYZID010000159.1:0-13825 GCA_964478315.1 uncultured Myxococcales bacterium
AAACGCGGCCTCCTGCGCCTCGGTCCGCAGAGCAGGTGGCGGATCGGGGGCGGCCACGTCCCGATCCGCCGCGCAAGAGGTGTGTGGCCGGGCATCGGGACAGCCGGCTTCACCCCCACGTGTCAACAGAGGCCCTAAAGCGATGGGCGGGGATTCCAGACCGAACAACGGGCGACCAGGCCACGCGAGCCTGTGCTGGCTGTGGCTGACGCCGCTGTGGCTGGGGAGCGGCTGCACCGATCCCCAGGTCGGGGCCGTGTGGCTGCCCGGACGGGGCACACCCAGCGCGCCCCGACCGGAGCTCGCCGCGCGGTTGGGGGATGAGCCGTTGGTGCCCGGAGAGACGGTCGTCATCCCCGTAGTTGGGAAGGCGACCCACGCGGAGGTGGCGGGGGTCCTGACCGTCGCCAACGTCGGGCCCGCGGGGTCGCGGCTGGTGGTGGACGCGCTCACCCTGGACACATCGCCCCAGGGGGCATTCCGGTTGTCGCTCCACCGCGGGGGGGACCTGCCGTCCGACGAGGTCCCCTGGGTGCTCGGGAGCCAGGAGGAGGCGCCATCGGCCCTACCGCGGGAAGTGTCCGCGGCTCTCGTCCTCGCCCGGCCCCGCGGCCTCGCGTCGGCAGAGGCCACGGTGACCCTCCACACGAACGATGAGGCGCATGGACGGACGGCGGTCAGCTACCACTTCCTGGCGCGATGGGACTTGCCCGCGCTGCGTGTGCTGCCCCGTGTGTTGGACTTCGGGCGGGTGCCGCCGGACGGGACGGAGCTTCGACGCGTGACCGTCGAGAACGCTGGCGCCGCGCTGCTGGTAGTGGACGGCTTCGTGCTCGCGGGAGCGCCAGGCTTTGCGCTGGTGGACGACCAAGGACGGTGGGAGACGTCCTCGGCGACGGCTGCGGGCGTGGAGTTCCCGAACCCCATCGAGGTGGCTCCAGGAGACCGCTACGAGTTCAGCGTGGAGTTCGCGCCGAAGACCGCCGATCCCAAGGAGGGGGAACTCCGGTTGTTCTCCAACGACCCCATGACCGGAGAGGCAGGCGCCCGCGTGGAGCTCCTGGGCAACACGGCCGGCCCGTGCCTATCGGTGGAGCCCGGCTCGGTGGACTTCGGCGGGACGGTCGTAGGAGAGACCGCCACAACCACCGTGACCCTTCGTTCGTGTGGTGCGCTCCCGGTGGAGATCCGAGGCCTTCGCCTCCTGCCCCAGGAGGCGGTCGACTGGGCCACGGTGTCGCCGGCCTTTGCGCTGGACCTCGCAGAGGGCCCCCCAGGGGGTGGACGGACGGAAGCCCAGGTCGGAGGAGGCGGTGAGCCCATCGCCACGCTGGAGAGCCCCGGCGAAGAGATGGCGTTCCACGTGCGCTACCGCCCGGACGCGGTGAGCGGTCCTGGTCCCGGCGGGTCTCCGTCACGGGATTCCGGGTTCGTCGAGGTCCGGTCGAACGCCACACCCGAGACGACCCTGGTGGACCTTCAGGGCTTCGGGGTCGAAAAGAGTTGCCCCTCGGCCCGGATCACCGTCCAGGAAGGGACAGAGGTCATCCCGCAGACCAACCTGCACCTCTCGGGTACGCAGAGCGAGTCGACGGTGGGGCCCATCACGGCGTGGCGGTGGACCGTGGATCAACCGGCGGGCTCGAAGTCGGTGTTCCTCCCCAGCGCCGCGGCTCCCACGCCGACGTTCGAGGCGAACGTGGCGGGAACCTATCGCTTCCGCCTCGACGTCTGGGACGTCACGGGCCAGCGGTCGTGCGTGCAGGCCGACGCGGAGGTCGTCGTCGTGCCGGACGAGGCGGTGCACGTAGAGCTCTTGTGGGACACCCCAGGGGACCCGGACCCCACCGACGTATCGGAGCCCGGGGGACCCGACGTCGGCTCGGACGTGGACCTCCACTTCCTGCACCCCTTGGCGTCGGGAGCGTTCGACACGACCTACGACTGCTTCTGGTTCAACGACAACCCCGAATGGGGGAGCAGCGATCCCTCCGTGGACGACGACCCACGCCTGGATCGCGATGACACCGATGGCGCCGGGCCCGAGAACATCAACGTCAACGCCCTTCAGCCCGGCATGGAGTACCGCGTCGCGGTTCACTACTGGGATGACCACGGGTTCGGGCCCAGCCTGGCGAGGGTGCGGGTGTACGTGTACGGAGCGCTGGTGTGGGAGTCGGCGGCCATCCCCATCACGTACTTGGATTGGTGCGACGTGGCGAGGATCTCTTGGCCCGACGGTGTCGTCGCCCCCTACGCCTCCGAAGGTCCGCCCTACGCGTGTGAGCCGAACGTCACCTGGCAGTAGAACAGCGGGGCGCGGCGCGGTGTCGATGGACTCGCGTCCCCACTGCGGGACCTTGCCTGAGCTTGACGCTGCTCGGTCACACGAGTACTAGTGCCCGACCCGCGCCGCGGGGTGCCTGCGCGGCAGAGCCGCCGCCTCCCGCGAGGGACGCGGCAAGGAGAACGCATGCTCAAGGACTTCATCTTCACATCCGAGTCCGTGTCCGAGGGGCACCCGGACAAGGTCGCCGATCAGATCTCGGACGCCGTGCTCGATGCCTGTCTCAAAGAAGACCCCGCCTCGCGGGTCGCCTGTGAGACCATGGTGACGACGGGCATGGCGATGGTGGCGGGCGAGATCACGACCGAGGCTCGCCTGGACGTCCCGGACATCGTCCGCGAGACCATCCGCGAGATCGGCTACACGGACCCGGGTGCTGGGTTCACGGCCGACGCGTGCGCCGTCACGGTGGCCCTGGACCGGCAGTCGCCCGACATCTCCCAGGGGGTGACCGAGGGCGCCGGCCTCCACACGGAGCAGGGCGCGGGCGATCAGGGCCTCATGTTCGGCTACGCCTGTGACGACACGCCGGAGCTCATGCCGCTGCCCATCGCCGCGGCGCACAGCCTCGTGCGCAAGCTCGCCGACGTGCGCCACAAGGGCGAGGCGGACCTCTTCTACCCGGATTCCAAGAGCCAGGTCACCGTCCAGTACGAGGGCGGCCGCCCCAAGCGCATCGACACGGTGGTCGTGTCTACGCAGCACAAGGCGGAGGCCACTTGGGAGCAAATCCACGAGGCCATCGTGGAGCTCGTGGTCAAGCCCGTGCTCCCCGCCGACCTCGTGGACAACGACACGCGCATCCTCGTGAACCCCACGGGGCGCTTCGTCATCGGTGGCCCCGTGGGCGACTGCGGCCTCACGGGCCGCAAGATCATCGTGGACACCTACGGAGGCTGGGGCCGCCACGGCGGTGGTGCCTTCAGCGGCAAGGACCCGTCCAAGGTGGACCGCTCGGCGGCCTACTTCAGCCGCTACGTAGCCAAGAACATCGTGGCCGCGGGCCTCGCGTCGCACTGCGAGGTCCAGGTCGCCTATGCCATCGGCGTGGCGGAGCCGGTGAGCGTCCTCGTGGACACCTTCGGCACGGAGACCGCGGACCCCGCCAAGATCCAAGCGGCCGTCCGCGAGGTCTTCGACTTCCGGCCCAAGGCCATGATCGAGACCCTGAACCTCCTGCGGCCCGTCTACCGCCCCACGGCGGCCTACGGACACTTCGGTCGCACGGAGGACACCTTCACCTGGGAGCGCACGGACAAGGCCGAAGCCTTGAAGGCGGCCCTCTGACAGCCCAGGCCCCAGCCGGGGTCTGGATTTGCCGTTGACACGCCCGCGCCCCACGCCTATATGGTCGCGGTTCGCCTCCGGGGGTTAGCTGCCACGGGGCGCCCGTGCACGAAAAGGCGCGGCGCGAGGCGAGGCTCCAGGGGAGCCAGCGGGGCGCCGCGGCGCAAAGGACGACAGTGATGAAGACCGTTAGCTTTGACCCCTCCATGATCGAGCGCGCCTGGCACGTCGTAGATCTCGACGGCGTGGTCCTGGGCCGCGCCGCGGCGCGGATCGCGGCGGTGCTCCGTGGCAAGCACAAGCCCACGTTCACCCCTCACGCCGACTGCGGCGACTTCGTGGTGGTCGTGAACGCCGACAAGGTGCGCCTCACGGGCAACAAGCTCGCGGACAAGATCTACTACCGGCACTCGGGCTACCTGGGCGGCCTCAAGCAGGCCACCGCCTCCGAGATCCTCGCCAAGCACCCCGAGCGCCTCATCGAGGCCGCCGTCAAGGGGATGCTTCCCAAGGGCCCGCTGGGCCGGAAGATGTTCAGGAAGCTCAAGGTCTACGCAGGCCCCGAGCATCCCCACCAGGCCCAAAAGCCCCAGACCCTGTCCCTCGACATCAAGTAGCAGGACGACCTCATGACCCAAGCGCAGAAGTGGTACGCGACCGGCCGCCGCAAGGAGGCCACCGCGCGCGTGTTCTTGAGCCCCGGGACCGGGCAGATCCGCGTGAACAAGCGCGACGCCAAGGAGTACTTCCGGCGTGACACGCTCCTCATGCTCATCGGCCAGGCCTTCGAGGTCGTCGACGCCGTGGACAAGTACGACGTCTACGCCACGGTGCGCGGCGGCGGTCTGAGCGGCCAGGCGGGCGCCCTCAAGCACGGGATCAGCCGCGCCCTGACGCTGGCGGACCCGGACAACCGCCCGGCGCTCAAGCGCGCTGGCTTCCTCACCCGCGACGCCCGCGTGGTCGAGCGCAAGAAGTACGGACAGCCGGGCGCGCGCAAGCGCTTCCAGTTCTCCAAGCGCTAGACGCACACGACGTTTCTTGCGGCAGGGGGCGGGCCTCGCTGGGTCCGCCCCCTCGCTGCGACACGAGGTCAGGAGGACCATGGGCGAGGACGCCGCAGCCCCCCGCGAGGAAGAGCTCAGCTCCCTACCGCCGGCGGGCGGAGAGGCTCTCGCCGCGCTCATCCCCCTCCTGGACGACGCTCCCACGCCGAGCTGGACGCCGCCCAAGCGCGACGGCTGGACGAAGCTCGCCATCTTGGCCATGGCGGCGCTCATCTTCCTGCCCAACTTGGGGGCCTTCGGGCTCTGGGACCCCTGGGAGACCCACTACGGCGCCGTCACCACCAACATGGTGGAGACGTACGACTGGGTGAGCCCGTGGTGGGGCTACAAGGAGAAGATCGGGACGGAGCCCCAGCAGGGAAAACCCTTCTTCTCCAAGCCGATCTTCATCTTCTGGACCGAGGCCACCATGGCCCGGATCTTCGGGCGGGGTGAGTGGGCCATCCGGCTGCCCATGGCGCTCCTCGCCATCTTGGCGGTCTTCCTCACCTACATCACCCTGCGACGCATCTGGTCCTGGCGGGTAGGCGTCCTCGGGGCGGTCATCATGGCCACGTCGCCCGAGTTCTTCATGATCAGCCGCCAGGCGCAGACGGACATGCCCTTCGTGGGCACGCTGCTCATCGCCTTGCTGCTGTTCATGATGGCGCTCTTTGCGCCCGCGCGCGAGGTGTCGGCCCGGCGCTTCTGGGTCGCGGTCTGGGGGACCCTGGTCGGAGTCTACGCCGCCGTGGTGCCCCAACTCGCCATCATCGCCACGGACCTAGACCCCACGCCACCCACGGACCTCCACGGGCTGAAGCTCCTCGGCTGGAGCGTCACCCACGTCGGGCTCACCCAGTCCATCCTGTTCGGCGCGGTGCTGGTCGGGGTGACGCTCTGGTATGCGGCGATCCTAGTGCGGGATCTGCGCCGGGAGGGGCTCACCTTCCCGGTCAAGGACCGCTGGATGCGGCGCCTCCTCTTGGTGGGCTTCTACGTCATGGCTGCCGAGAGCACCTACGCCAAGGGACTCCTGGGCTTCATGCTGCCGGGCGCCATCGCCCTGCTCTACCTCATCGTGAGCAATACCTGGCGGTCGCTGGCGCGCTACGAGATCCACCGGGGCTCGCTCGTCTTCATCGCCGTCGGCTTCCCCTGGTACATCGCCATGTTCGCCAAGCACGGCATGGCCTACTACCAGCGCTTCTTCATCCACGACCACTTCAACCGCCTGGGCGCTGGCGTCCACCAGATCGACAGCGGCAACTTCGAGCACTTCATCAAGTGGCTGGGGATCGGCCTGTTCCCCTGGGCGGCCTTCGTCCCCATCGTGCTCGTCTGGGCCGCGCGCCTGCGTGCTGGTCGCCGCACCCCGCAGAATCAGGCGGCCGTCTTCCTGGCCGTGTGGTTCTTCTTCTCGTTCTCCTTCTTCACCCTCTCGTCCACGAAGTTCCACCACTACATCTTCCCGGCCATGCCCGCGCTCGCCATGCTCACGGCCATCGCCCTGTGGGACCTCATCGACGACCGGGGCTGGCTCGCCCGCGCCACGACCCTCATCGCGGGCCTCTTCTTCGTGGGCCTCGCCTGGGACCTCCATGAGGATCCACAGCACCTGCGGAACCTCATGACCTACAAGTACGACCGGCCCCTGCCGGCGTACCAGCCCATCGACGCCGACGCCCCCGTCGCCCGGGGCAGCGAGATCACCTGGAAGGACAGCGTCTTCTGGCGCCACACCTCCCCCACGCTCCACAGCATCCTGACGACGCGCGCCTTCCGCTACACGACCTTCATGAGATTCCTCACCGTCCTGGGCCTCGTGGGGCTGGGGCTGTTCTTCGTGGTCCGCACGCGCAAGGCTGGGCTCGTGGCGCTTGGGGCGCTAGCGTCCCTCCTCGCCGTGTGGTCGCTGAACTACTACATGCCCGCGCTCTCCCCGCACTGGTCGCAGAAGTACCTGTTCGATGCCTACTACGACACCTGCACGCGCGTGCCCAACCCGCCCGAGGTGGAGGAGGCCTACGAGCCGTGGCTCGCGAAGATGGGGCTCGAGGGCGTGGCGCGCTACTTCCGCTACCACAACAAGCGCGTGTGCCGTGAGGACGTCATCTCGTGGCTCATCACCTGGCGGGGCGAAACCTACTACAGCTACAACGAGATCCAGCCCATCACGAAAGAGAAGCCCCAGTTCATGCCCTACCTCGAGGAGCGCAACCACGGGCAGACCTTCTACGCCCTCATGGAGCGCGGCAAGAAGGGCGGCTTCAAGTCCAAGCTCGAGAGCTACACCAAGAAGCTTCGGCGCAAGGGGCTCGCGGGCTGGAAGGACATCAAGAGCTGGAAGATCGACGTCGTAAACGACGAGTCCCAGTACTTCCAGATGATCCGCGCCACGCCCGTGCGGGGCTGAGCACCCCCGCACGAGCACGTCTCGGGACGGCACCGCGTAGCCCGCGGGTCGCTTGCCTGGTCTAGTCGTCCTCGACCGTGAGGAGCACGGCTTTGAGGTATTTGCCCTGGGCCGCCACGGATAGCCACGGGTGGTCGGGGCCCTGGCTCCACACGGCGTGGACGTGCACGGCGCGGCGCAGGCGATGGCCCGCGTCGGTGAGCACGCGCAGCAGCTCGTCCTCGGTCACGTGCTGGGAGCACGAGCAGGTGAGCATGGCGCCACCAGGCGCCAGGACGCCCATGGCGAGGGTGTTGAGGCGCGCGTACTTCTTGAGCGCGTCGTCGTGGCCCGCGCGCCCGTGGGCGAACTTGGGCGGGTCGCAGACGACGCGGTCCCAGGTGCGCCCCTGGGCGTGGGCCGCCTTGAGGAAGCTCATGGCGTCCTCGGTGACGGCGCTGTAGCGGTCGGCCACGCCGTTGCGCTTGGCGTTGTCCAGGGCGCGCTCCACCGCGGGCCGCGAGCTGTCCACGGCCTCCACCGAGGCCGCGCCCGCCTTGAGAGCCGCCAGCCCAAAACCACCCACGTAGCTGTAGAGGTCGAGCACGCGCTGCCCCGCGCACAGCGCCGCGAAGCGCGCGCGGTTGTCGCGCTGGTCGCAGTAGAAGCCGGTCTTCTGCCCCGCGCCCACGGGGACGCCGTAGCGGACGCCCCCTTCGAGGATCTCCACCTCGATGGCCGCCTCGCCCGCTCCGGACCCCACGAGGACCTCGGTCTCCACGGGGATGCCCTCGCGCTTGGAGGCCTCGTCCGTGACCCTGGCCACGACGCGCTGGGCGCCCGTGAGGCGCGCCAGCAGCGGCCCCAAGGCGGCGCGCTGCTCGTACATGGAGCGGGCGTTGAGCTGCACCGACAGGGTGTCCGCGAAGCGGTCCACGACGAGGCCCGAGAGGCCATCGCCCTCGCTATTCACCAGGCGATAGGCGGTGGTCTGGGGGTCGGCGCCCAGGCCCAAGGTCGCGCGGCGGCGGAGCGCCGCGGTGATGCGCGCCTCCAGCAGGTCCGCCAAGGGGGTGGGCTCGAAGGGGATGTCCGTGCTGCGCCGGTGATCGTAGAGGCGCACGGCGATGCGAGCGTCGGGGTTGTAGAACCCCGCGCCCAGCACGTTGCCGCGCTCGTCGGCCACCAGGCACGGGCCCCCGCGGCCGGACTTGGGACCCGAGACGGTGTGAATGGCGCCCGAGAAGACCCACGGGTGACCGATCCACAGGGGCTTGGAGCGGCCGCGCTTGAGCGTGACCTGATAGGGGTAGCTCACGCGTCGTCCTCCCCGGTGCCTTGCGCGGCCCCAGCCTCACCGACCTCCCCGGGGGCGCCGGCGTCTTCCCCATCTGGTGCCACCGCGTCCGCCAGCGCACCGGCGTCTTCGGTCCCCTCGCCCTGAGGCGCGCCGTCCTCCGGGGGGGCCTCCTCCTCGTCGCCCCCGCTGGGGACGGTGGAGATGCTCGCCACGCGCTCGTCATCGGACAGCGTGATGATGCGCACGCCCCGCGCCTGGCGGCTGTAGGCCCGAACGTCGGCCACGGGCAGGCGGATGATCATCCCGCGGTCGGTGACGACCATGAGGTCCTCGTCATGGCTGGCGCGGCACATGGCCACGAGGTCGCCGTTGCGCGCGGTCCAGGGCAGGGCCCGGAGGCCCAGACCGGCGCGGTGCTGCACGCGGAAGGCGGTCAGAGGCGTCCGCTTGCCGTAGCCGTGCTCGGTGACGAAGACGACCGTGGGGGTCTGCTCGTCCACGGGCTCCTCGGACAGCTCGTCGCCACCGTCCGCCGCAGCGTCGACCGCGACGTCCGCGTCGCTCTCCAGCTCCGCGTCTGCGTCGTCCTCGGCGGCGCCCCCCGGGGCCACGAGGTCCGCGGACAGGAGCTCCATGGCCACGACGCGATCCTCGCCCCGCAGGCGCATCCCGCGCACGCCCTGGGCGGCGCGCCCCACGGCGCGGACCTCGTCCAGGGGGAACACGATGGCCTGTCCCCGGGCCGTGGTGAGCATGACGTGGTCGCCGGGCGCCGCCAGGGCGACGTTGATGAGGTCGTCCTCCGCGCCCAAGACGATGGCTCGGATGCCAGCGTTGCGGACGTTCTTGTAGAGCGACAAGACCGTGCGCTTCACGAGCCCCTGCTGGGTCGCGAAGACCAACCAGCGGTCGTCGGTGTCCAGGTCCTCCACGGGCACGATGGAGCGGATCGTCTCGTCGGACTCCACCGGGATGAGGTTCACGATGGCGTTGCCGCGGGCGTTGATGCCCGCCTCGGGGAGCTCCCAGACCTTGAGCGGGTAGACCTGCCCCCGGTCCGTAAAGATGAGCAGCAGCGTGTGGGCGGAGGCGGCGAAGACGTGGGCGACGTCATCCTGCTCCTTGGTGTTCATGCCGCTGCGGCCGCGCCCGCCACGGCGCTGGGTGCGGTACTCCGCCAAGGCCGTGCGCTTGATGTAGCCGGTGGTCGTCACGGTCACGACCATGTCCTCATCGGCGATGAGGTCCTCCATGTTGATCTCGCCGGGGTCGGCCACGAGGCGCGTGCGCCGCGGGTCGCCATAGCGCTCGGCGAGGGCCTCCAGCTCCTCGGTGATGACCTCCAGCAGCCGCGCGTCGGACGCCAGGATGGCGCGCAGCTCGGCCATGCGCTCCTGGAGCTCGGCGTACTCGGCCTTGATCTTGTCCACCTCCATGCCCGTGAGGCGCTGGAGGCGCAGGTCCAAGATGGCCTGGGCTTGGATCTCCGACAGGGAGAACCGCACCATGAGGGCCTCGCGCGCCTCGGGCGGCGTGGCGCTCTTCTTGATGAGCTCCACGACCTCGTCGATGGCGTCGAGGGCGATGAGGTACCCCTCCAAGATATGGGCGCGTGCCTGGGCCTTCTCCAAGTCGAAGCGCGTGCGCCGCGTGACCACGTCTCGGCGGTGGTCGATGAAGTGCCCGATGAGCTCGCGCAGGGTGAGCACCCGCGGCTGCCCCCGGACGATGGCCAGGTTGATGATGCCGAAGCTGGACTGCATGGGGGTCATGGCGAACAGGTGGTTGAGCACCACCTGGCCCATGACGCCGCGCTTGAGCTCGATGTAGATGCGCATGCCGCGACGGTCGCTCTCGTCGCGCATGTCGCGGATGCCCTCGATCTTCTTGTCCCGCACCAGCTCGGCGATGCGCTGGAGCAGCCGCGCCTTGTTCACCTGGTAGGGGAGTTCGGTGACGATGATGGCGTGGTCCTCGCCCTTTTCGTCGCGCTCCACCTCCGCCTTGGCGCGCATCTTGATGATGCCGCGCCCCGTCGTGTAGGCCTGGCGAATACCCTCCAGCCCGTAGACGTAGCCCGCGGTGGGGAAGTCCGGGCCGGGGATGAACTCCATGAGCTCTTCGCTGGTGATCTCCGGCCGCTGGATGGTCGCCACGACCCCGCGAATGACCTCCTGGAGGTTGTGCGGTGGCATGTTCGTGGCCATGCCCACAGCGATGCCGCCCGAGCCGTTCACCAGGAGGTTGGGGAAGGCGGCCGGCAGGACCGTAGGCTCCTGCTCCTGCCCGTCGTAGTTCTCCTGGAAGTCGACGGTGCGCTTGTCGATGTCCGCGAGCAGCTCGCCCGCCAGGCGCGTCATGCGCACCTCGGTGTAGCGCATGGCGGCGGCAGGGTCGCCGTCGATGCTCCCGAAGTTCCCCTGCCCGTCCACGAGCGGGTAGCGCATGGAGAAGTCCTGCGCCAGGCGAACCATCGTGTCGTAGACCGCCGAGTCCCCGTGGGGGTGGTACTTGCCGATGACGTCGCCGACGATGCGCGCGGACTTCTTGTACGGCGTGTTGTAGAGGTTGCGCTGCTCGTACATGGCGTAGAGCACGCGCCGGTGCACGGGCTTGAGCCCGTCCCGCACGTCCGGCAGGGCGCGCCCGATGATGACGGACATCGCGTAGGCGAGATACGACTCGCGCATCTCCGTCTCGATGTTCACCGGGATCCGCGTTCCACCCGAATCGGTCGGGTTGTCCATGGGGGGCGCCCTCCAGACGGCCTGCGAGCCGGTCGATTTGAAGCGGCGCACCTTACCGCGGGGGGGCCTCCCTGTCAACCGCGCAACACAAGGCTAACACACTGGGATCACAACGGTTTTCCGCCACGAAGGAGGGTCTCAGAGCCCCAAGGACAGCTTCCCGAAGATGCTCAGGCCGGGCTTGGGCTGGGGGCGGCTGATGACCCGCTCATCGTTGAAGAAGTCGGGTTCGTAGTAGCGGGCGTCCAGGGCGTTGTAGACGTAGATGCTGGCGGTGAGGTCGCGCCACAGGTTGCGGAAGCGCACGCCCAGGTTCAGCAGGACCACGGGGCGAAGGGTCTCGACCACGCGCGTCCCGGGGAGCACCCAGATGCCCTGGGACATCCCGGGCATGGCGCACAGCGCCTGAAGCCGCGCGATATCCGTCCCCTCGGGGTAGACGCCCTGCGCGAGCGACGCACACGACAGGCTGTAGTCCGGGCGCGCCGGGTCCACCAGCGGCGGGCGGTTCGGGTCGCTCATGGGGCCCTTGATGGTCGCGAAGCCGTCGAGCTCGATGGCACCGTCCAAGAAGGACACGGTGGCGCCCACGTTCCCCATGTGCTGGGCGAAGTTCCGCAGCTCCCCGCCGAGCGCGGTGTCATCGAAGACCCGGGTGTAGGTGTAGTTCCCCCACAGCGAGTGGCCGCCCTCGAAGCGAAGCCGCAGCGCCGCCTCGGCCGTCCAGATCTGCTGGTCCCCGGAGTTCTGGTAGACCCCGCCGGGGCGCCCGATGACGTGCAGCATCTGCGTGTAGGCCCCGTTCACGCGCACGTAGAGGTCGCGCACGGGGCTGAGGTCCCGGAGGAACATCCCGTTGAGCTCCAGCTCGTAGGAATGGGACGTCTCGACGTCGAGGTTCGGGTTCGCCTTGAACGTGATGCCCGAGTGCGTCTCCCGCACGTGGGTGGAGTTGAAGCTCGGCGGCCGGAGCCCCGAGGAGACGAAGAGCTTGGCGTGGGTGCGATCGAAGAGGTTCCACACGAGCCCGCCGCTCCAGAGCACCGCCGGATCATACGTGTTGGCCGCCTGGAGGCGGACGCCGCCGGTGAGCGCCAGGGACGACAGCGGGCGCCAGTCCAGGTTCACGAAGGCGCCGCCCACGTAGCGCTCGGTGTCGGCGCTCAAGACGTCCTTCACCCGGCAGGGCAGGTGCGGGTCGCTCGGGACGTAGTCGTACCCCGCGGGACACTGGCCGTCGGACAAAGGCTTCCAGTCCACCTGGCTCAAGCCGCGCTGCAGCTCCCCAAAGAACTCGCCACCGCCCAGGATGGTGAGCCCCTCCGCCAGCCGATAGTCCAGGTCCAACGACAGGCCCGAGCGCGCGATGAGGTCGCCGACCATGGCGATGTCCAGCTCCTCGGTGTGTCCCTGGGTCGCCAAGATGACGGGGCTCGCGGGGTAGACCCGAAAGGGGTTCTCGTCCAAGGTCCACTGGGTGTAGTAGGCCCGCGCCTGGAGGCCCAAGTCGCCTCCCGAGAAGCGGTCCCGGTAGCGGATCGAGCCCACGTACACGGAGTCACTGGAGCGCGTGGGCTGCCCCCGCCGCGACGGCTGGAGAAAGTCCAGCACGGCGGGGGCGTTGCCCGTGGCGTAGACGCGGTAGTCGCGCTCCCAGGGCACCATCCAGTCGATGTCCACGGGCCCCAGCTCCAGGCGCCCCGAGAAGTTCAGGTAGTGGGACCGAGCGCCAGCGCTCAGGGTGCGAGCCCCTGGCAGGTAGAGCGTGGGGCCGTCCTCCGCTGGCGCCGGGAGGGAGCCCACGACCTTCATGGCGTCCATGGTCAGCTCGGGCCCCAGGGTCGTGTAGTAGTTGAGCTGCGCGAACAGGCCCACGCTGTCGCTGAACCGCCGGTGGAGTCCCAGGACCGCCTTGTACTGCAAGCGATCCCCGGGACCATCCCCGAAGCCCGCGAGGACCTCCACGCCCCCGGGCCCGTCTCCGCTGGTGTCCGGCCCACGCGTGACGATGTTGATGACGCCCAGCAGGGCGTTCGAGCCCCACAGGACGCCGCCCGGGCCGCTCGTGATCTCCACGCGCTCGACCATCTCCAGGGGGATCTTCCGATCCAAGTTCACGTAGTTCCGAGACGGCTCGATGAGGTTCACGCCGTTGAGGAGCACGAGCACGGTGCGCGGCAGCCCGCGCACGTAGGCCTCCTTGTGCCACCCGTTCGCCTCCCACCGGTCGCCCTCGAAGCCGGGCACCGAGCTCACCAGCTCGTTCACCGTCCGATAGCCCCGGGCTTGGATCTGGGCCCGCGTGATGACGGTGATGATGGACGGCGCCTCCTGGATGGTCGTGCGAACCTTCTGGGCGGCCAAGACGACGTCCTCGTCGTCCGCCGTGAAGTCGTCCAGAGGCTCGGGCGGGGCCTCGTCGTCGTCCAGCACCGTGGGGTCGTCGGCGTCGAAGACATCGGGGACCGGCGCCGCCGGTCGCGCCCAAGCGGTGCCTCCAGGAGTCCCCGCCAGCGAGGCGCCCAACACGACGACACCCAAGATGCCCACAACGCTGCCGCGCATCGCCCCTCCCGGCGGCGCCAGGATGGCGACGGTGATGCCGCGCAAGCCCAGCGAGAACAGCCTCCCTCAACGTAGCAGAGCCGCAGGTTCGCGCAAGGGCCGCCGCCGCCCCAGCGCCGCCACCTGCTCTGCGGACCG
>CAYZID010000160.1:0-13764 GCA_964478315.1 uncultured Myxococcales bacterium
GGCCTGGGGCGCGGCGGCGCGGTCAGGGGGGCGGCGGGGTCTCCGCGGCGGCCGCGAGGTCGTCCAGCAGGCGCGCCAGGAGGCGCCGCTGGGCCTGGGGTGGCAGGGCGGCGTGGAGGGCGCGGGCGCGGGGGACGTCCCCGGCGGCGAGGGCGAGGATGGCGGGGCGCAGGCGCTCGTCGGCCAGGGGCATGGCGTGGGGATCGTCGCGCGCGAGGTGGCGAGCCAGCTCGGCGGCGAAGACGGGGAAGGGGTCCAGCACGGCGTCCTTGGCGGCGCGGAGGTAGGCGGCCTCGGCGCGGGGGAAGGCGGCGGGGTCACCGCGCACGGCGGTGAGCAGGGCCCGGGCGGCCTGGCGCTCGGCGCCCTCCTGGGCGTGGGCGAGCTGCCCCAGGCGCGTCCAGGCGAAGGCCACGGCCAGGATCACCAGGGCCGCGACGCCCACGAGCTGGCGCTGGCGGCGGCGGCGGCGGGCCACTTCGGGGGGCAGGTAGGCGTCGGGGTTCACGGGGGAAGGGTCTGCTCCATGGGCGGGGTGCGGGGGCGGCGAGGGGGCCGTCAGAGCAGCGCGAGCTGCCCCACGGGTTCGCGGCACTGGGGGCCCTCGTTGCGGTAGTCGGAGACGTACTTGGACACGCGCCAGGCGACCATGGCCTCGCTGGGGAAGGGCCGGAGGAGCTCCTGGAGGACGGCGGGATCTTGGACGCGGGGGTCCAGCCAGCGGGCGAAGTCCTCGGGGCGCAGGATGACGGGCATGCGGTCGTGGACGGGGCGCACGAGGTCGTTGGCCTCGGTGGTGACGAGGGTGAAGGTCTCCAGGCCGGCCCCCGGCTGGGCCTGGGGGGCGTCACGGGGCTGCCAGCGCTCCCAGAGGCCGGCCATGCAGAAGCCCGCGCCGTCCGGGAGCCCGAAGTGGTAGGGCAGGCGCTGGGTGCCGGCCTTGCGCCACTCGTAGAAGCCGTCGGCGGGGACGAGGCAGCGGCGCTGGCGATAGGCCCACTGGAAAGCGCGCTTGTCCGCCAACGTCTCGGCCCGGGCGTTGATGAGGCGCGAGGCGATCTTGGGGTCGCGGGCCCAGAAGGGCACGAGCCCCCAGCGCAGGGAGGCCAGGACCCGCCCACCGGGGGCTTCGGAGCGGGGGGCCGGGCGCACCACCAAGACGTCCTGGAGGGGCGAGATGTTGTAGCGAGGCCGGGCCAGGCCCGGGGCAACCGCCCCCAACGACTCCTCGGAGAGGGTGAGCAGGGAGGCCAGCTCGGCGGGGCTCAGGGCGTTTCCGAATCGTCCGCACACGCGGGGATACTACCCCATGCGCCGCCGACGTATACTCCGGCGCCGCGAGACCCGGGCCGAGCGCGCCGCGGGTGGGACGCCGAGAGACGGGAGGCCGAGGCGAGGATGGCGGGAGTCAACTACATCACGCCGAGGGGCTACGCGCGGCTGGAGCGGGAGCTGGAGCAGCTCGAGCGCGTGGAGCGGCCCAAGATGGTGGAGATCGTCGCCTGGGCGGCGTCGCTGGGGGACCGCTCGGAGAACGCCGACTACATCTTCGGCAAGAAGCGGCTCCGGCAGATCGACCGGCGGCGGCGGTGGCTCGCCAAGCGGCTGGAGGCGGCGCAGGTGGTGGACCCCGCCCAGGACCGGGGCGACCGCGTGTACTTCGGGGCCACGGTGACCGTGGGCTACCCGGACGGGCGCGAGCGGACGGTGCAGCTCGTGGGTGAGGACGAGATCGACCCGGCGCGGGGTGAGATCTCCTGGCGCTCGCCTCTGGGGCGCGCGCTCATGCGCCGCGAGGAGGGCGACCTCGTGACCCTGCGCCACGCCGGAGAGGTCGTGGAACTGGAGATCCTGGAGGTCGCCTACCTGCCCCAAGAGGAGCTCGGAGACGAGCCGCCCGGAGGCGAACCGCCCGGGTGAGCCAGGGGGCCGGGGGAGGCGGTCAGTCGTTGCGGCGGGGGGCCGGGCGGCGGCGCGTCTCGTAGTCGTAGTTCACGAGCTCGCCGCCCTGGTAGGTCATGCGCTCGCGGCCCTCGGCGTCCACGATCTGCACGGCGCCACGGTGCTCGGTGGAGATCTCCTTGGCCTTGACGATGGCCTCGGCGCGGGTGGGGACCTCGATCACGTTCGTACCGTGCGACAGCTCGTACATCGATCGCCTCTCTCTTTGGGGCCGCTGGGCCCATCTCTCGGGGCCATCTCTCGGGCCCATCTCTCGGATTGGTGCGCGGGGAGAGCCCCCACGCGGCAGGGCGCGGACCCTAGTGGGCGCGTCTCGGCGTGTCAATCACCCGGCGACCGCGCAGCCGAACGGCCGGGCTCAGGGCTTGCCGGTGGCGCGGCGGTGGGAGCGGCGCAGGCGCTCGATGACCTCGCCGGTGTTGGCGCCGTCGCGGAGCGCCGCCGGGATCTCCCCCTGGGCCCAGAGCTTGGCGGCCGCCCCCAGGAGATCCAGGTGCTCGCCGTGGGAGGCCGCGAGGATGAGGATGACCGTGTGGACCGGGGCGCCGTCCGGGGAGCCCCAGCCCACGGGGCGCTCCAGGGGCGCGATGACGACCGTGGGCTCGTCGAAGGCCACGGCCGCCGAGGGCGCCGGGTGAGGGAGCGCCAGCCCGTCGCCCACGCCGGTGGAGCCGAGCTGCTCGCGCTCCAGGAGCTGCTCCACGAGGAGCTGCTTGGGGACGTGCCCAGCGATGGGCCCGGCCTCGACGATGGCCTGGAGGACGCCCGCCTTGGTGCGCGCCCGGACGCCGCGGAGGACGCCGCCCCGCTCCAGGGCGCGCAGGAAGAAGTCCACGCCTTCGTGGTGGCGTTCCTCGTCCGGGGGGACGTCGCTGGGGTGCGAGAGGGCGTCGGCGGCCCCGGCGTCGCGGATGCGGCGGAAGTAGGCGGCGATGACCTCGCGGCGGGACAGGAGCCCCAGGAGGTGGTTGTCGTCGCCGCCCGAGGTCACGACGAGGTCCTCGGTGAAGCCGCTGGCGCTCATGCGGGCGAAGGCGTCGTAGAGGGTGTCGTCGGGGGTGACGGAGACGGCGGGCATGAGGAGATCCCCCGCGATGAGGGCGTTCTCGGCGAGCCCCTCGCCGATGCGCCGGCGGAGGTCGCGGCCGTCCACGACGCCCACGACGCGCTCGCCGCCGGCGGGGTCGGGCTCCACGACGGGGAAGACGGACTGGATGGAGGTGGCGAAGGCGTTGACGAGCTCGCTGAAGGTGGCGCCGGGGTGGAAGGTCGTCACCTGCCGCGGGTTGTCGCCGAGGACGTCGCGCACGCGGATGCGGCGGAGGACGGCGGCCATGAGCTGGGAGAGCTGGGGGGGCGCGTCCAGACGGGTGCGGGGCTGCGTCTTGAAGACGCCGTGGTTGCGCGCCAGGATGAAGGCCAGGGCGCCCACCCACACGCTGGGGACGAGGAGCTTGTAGTTCCCGGCGATCTCGCTCACGAGGAAGATGGTCGCCAGGGGCGTGTTGGAGGCCGCGCCGAAGAACGACGCCATGCCCACGAGGACGAAGGCGGCGGGCTGGACCTCGATGCCCGGGAAGAACTGCTGAAAGAGGGCCGCCACGCCGCCGCCCAGGGCGCCGCCCATGACGAGGGACGGCGAGAGCTTCCCGCCCGAGCCGCCCGAGCCCACGGTGAGGGTGGTCGCCAGCATCTTGAGGCCCGCCAAGGCGAAGAGGGCGCCGGCGGCGAGGCGGCCGTCGATGGCGCTCTGGGCGAGGCTGTAGCCCTTGCCCAACGCGGGCACCACGAACAGCCCCACGATGCCCACGCCGAAGCCGCCCACGGCGGGGCGGAGCCAGGCGGGGATGCGCTTGTTGTGGCCGATGTGCTGGCGCATCCAGTTGAGGAGCTTCACGAAGACGATGGCCGCCGAGCCCGTGACCAGGGCGAGGACGGTGTAGGGCAGGAGCGTGGGGATGCTGTCGAAGGTGATGGCGGGGAAGGTGACGACCGGCTCCCAGCCCACGGTGGCGCCGAAAACGGCGTAGGCCACGGTGGTCGTGAGGATGGCGGGGACGAGCACGGGCGACTCGATCTCCATGTCCGCGTAGAGGACCTCGGTGGCGAAGAGCGCGCCGGCGACGGGGGTGTGAAAGGCCGACCCGATGCCGGCCGCCATGCCCGTGACGAGAAGGACCCGCCGCTCGCTGGGGCTGAGGTTCAGGCGCTGGGCGAGGAGGCTCGCCATCCCGGCGCTCACCTGGGCCACGGGTCCCTCGGCACCGGCGGAGCCGCCGCTGCCCATGGTCAGGGCGCTGGCGATGAGCTTGATGAGGGGGACGCGCTTGCGGAGCTTGCCGTCGCGGAAGTGGTAGGCGTCGATGACCAGCCCCACGCCGCCGCCGCCCACCTCGGGGGCGAACCTCGTCATGAGGAGCCCAGCGAGGAGCCCGCCCACGGTGGGGACGAGGAGGACGAACCAGCGGCTGCCCGTGGGGATGAGAAACGCGGGCTCGGCGGCCCCCACCTCGTGCCCCAGGGGCGTCCCCACGAGCGGCGTGAAGAACCAGTGCGCCACGAGGGCCGAGGTCTTGAAGACCAGCATGGTGCCCACGGCGGCCATGACGCCCACGGCCAGGTAGACGAGCAGACGGCGGCCCAACCGCCGCGCGGCGACGACGTCCACCCAGTCTTCTACGTGCGCCCGTCCCAGCACCGTCGCCAACGCCTCCCTGCTGCAGGCGCCACCCCTCGCGGCGCGCGCGACGCGGGCCCCTCCCTGCGCTCTCGGGGGGCTCGCGTCAAGGGCTGAATGACGCGCCTATTCGGTCGGAGGCTCCCAGGCCAGCGTGAGGCGCGCGTCGATCCCGGGCGCGTCCACGCCCGAGCCGTGGGTACGATAGCGCGCATCCAGGACGTTGTTCACCGCCAGGCCGATTCGCAGGCCCGGGCGGGGCTCGATCCCGCCGCGCAGGCCCACGGTGATCCAGCCGGGCGTGCCCTGGCAATCGTCGAGGAGGGCGCCGGGGCGGGCGGGGTCTCCGCAGATCCTGAGATCCTTGCGGTCACCGGACGCCAGGCGATCTTGGGCGGCGGCCCAAGCGACCTCCAGGGCCGCGTAGCCGCCGAGGTGCTCGGCGTCCCACCGCAAGCCCAGGCGCCCGTGGAGGGGGGGCACGCGGCGCGCGGGGGTCTTGGCGCCGTCCGCCCCCTCCACCTCGCCGCGCACGTAGGAGAGGTCGCCGTAGAGGCTCATCCCCTCCACGCGCCCCGTGACGAGCTGGAACTCAGCCCCGAGGTAGCTCGCGCCCGGGGCGTTCGTGCGGCGCACGACGGGCTTGCCCAGGTAGGTGGAGCTCCCCTCGTAGGTCGCGCTCTCGCGCACGATGGCGTCGCGCACGGCGGTGGTGAACACCGCCGCTCGGGCCGTGAGGGCCGGGTGCTCCAGCTTGACGCCCGCCTCCAAGGTGTCGGCGCGCTCGGGGCGGAGATCTCCGTTGGGGAGCTCGAAGGTGGAGCCCGTGTCCCCGAGGACGGTGGCCTCCTGGAGGTTGGGCGCCCGCGCCCCCTGGGACCATGTGGCGTAGAGGTTTAGGCGGTTGCCCAGGAGCACCCGCGCCGAGGCGTCGAAGACCGCCCCGGTGCTGGCGTAGTCCACGTCTCCCAGGCCCGGGACATCCGCTGCGGAGGCGGAGACGTGGTTCAGCCGCCCGCCGCCCGAGAGCACGACCTCCAACTCGCCGGGGTCGAGGTAAGGACGACCGGTCAGGCGGGCGAAGGCGCCGAGCAGCGACCAGGTGGAGCCGTCGGAGAAGTTGCCCCGGGACTTGGGGCGCGCCTGGAAGCCATCCACGGCGTCGGCGACCGCGGCGGAGGAATCGACGGTCTCCAGGTCGCCGTCCAGCCCCGCGGCGACGGTGAGCCGGTCGTCGAGAAAGGCCAGATCCGCCTTGGCGAGCAGGGTAGCCGCGAGGACGCCGTCTCGGTTGGTCTCGCGCCGGGTGACCGTCGAGAGGTCGCCCGCCAGGCAGGCGCCCACGTCCCGCACGAGCCCGTCCGCACCCCGCTCGCAGCGCAGCCGCTCCACCTCCTCGTCGAGGCGCTGGACGGAGACGCCGAACCGCAGGCGGCGCAGGACGTCGAGAGAGTGGTAGCTGGCGGCCACGTAAGCGAAGTGGTCCTGGTTCGCGTAGAAGCGGACGCTCCCGCGGCCCACCTGGTCGGCGCGCCCCGCCTCGGGGAGGCTGGTCCCCAGGTAGGCGGCGTCCAGACGCCAACCGTGCCCGAGATCGAGCCCCATCTGGGCGTGCCAGTCGCCGCGCAAGAAGGACGACAGGGGGACCTCCTCGCCACCGCCCGCGCGGAGCGCGCCGTGGGCGCGGAGCCCACCGCCCAGGCGGAGGGACAGCGGCCCCGTAGCGCCGCCCAGGGAGGCGCTCAAGAGGTTCGAGAGGTCCGCGGAGGCGAAGCGGTAGCGGGCGCGGGGCTCCAGGCGCTGGGCCGTGGGGGTGGGCAAGAGGCGGTAGTCGATGACGCCGCCCATGGCGTCCGAGCCGTAGGTCACCGACCCGGGGCCCGTGGTGAGGCGGATGGAGCCCACGGGGAAGGGGTCGATGAGGGCAGCGTACTGGCTGGGCCCCGTGCGGAAGATGGCCGTGTTGAAGCGGAAGCCGTCCACGAGCAGGAGGTTCTGGGGCCCCAGGAGCCCACGGATGATGGGCGTGCCCGCCCCGCGGTGGGTCTGCTGGAGGAGCACGCCCGGGAGCGACGCCACGGCCTCGGCGCCGTCCGCGGGTTGGAGCTCGTCCAGCTCCTGGAGAGACAGGGTGTAGCGAGAGCGGGCCGTGTCGAAGTCGCTGGGCCCGCCCTCCCCCGCGTGGATGACCGTGCGGTGCGCGGAGGTGGGGTCCGCCGGCGCGTCTTCCACTGGGGACGCTGGGTCGGAAGGCGCGGGGGCGGCTAGGGCGTACGACGAGGATGCCGCCATCAGCGCCAGGGTGCCGAGGGCGACGTACCAGTGCTTCATCCGCGGGCTCCTTCGTGCATGGCGAGGCCGCAGGGTCCCTCGTCACGAGGGACCCGGGCCCGTCAGGGGTTCTGCTGGTAGGCGACGACGCTCACCGTGTGCAGCGTGGGGATGACGTTGGGGTCGTCGGTCAGCAGCGACACCTCGACCTCCAGGTAATTGGCCGTGGCCTTGATGTCCAGGGGGAAGAGCAACGGCGGGTAGGGGCCGAAGGGGCCATTCCACGCCGCGCCGCCCAGCTCGGCCTCGGTGTCGCCGGTGCGCCAGCGCACCTGGACCTTCGTGATGCCGTCGCCCGGGAGGGTGGCGTCCACGATGAGCTTGTCCCAGAGGGTCTGGGAGCCCAGCCACCCGGTGAAGGTCTGGCGGTAGTAGCCGTTGGGCGAGGTGATGGTCCGCAGGGCGTAGCCCGTCATGTCACTGTAGGTGTAGGGTCCCTGCCCCACCGGGTAGTTGCCCAGCACCTGCTTGGTGGTCGTGTCCACGCGGGTGGCCGAGCTCTCGCACTGGTTCACGGTCCACAGCATGTTGTTGGCGTCCACGCCCACGCCCACGGGCGCACGGTCGGCGCCCAGGTCGATGGGCGCCTCCACCTGGTCGGTGAGGGCGTCGATGACGTCGATGTAGCGGTGGGTGCCGTTGGAGGTACAGCCCCCAGACCACGTGTGATGGGCCACGAAGACCTTGCTGTCGATGATATTGCCGCCCGCGTCGCGGGTCACGGAGATAGCCACGCCGCGCGAGTAGCCGTTGCCGAAGTCGTCGTAGACCTGGTCCCAGGTCCCGGTGCCGGGATCGAAGCGCTGGACGCCGCCGGACTCGCCCGAGGCCACCCAGATCTTGCCCAAGGGATCGATAGCCATGCCGTAGACGCGGCCGGCGGGGGCCGCCCAGTGACCGAGCTGCCCGTCCACCGGGTCCGCCTGGATGAGCTCGTGGGGGGAGCGCGAGGCCACCCAGATCTGGCCGTCGGCGTCGATGGCGAGCCCGTAGGGGCGCCCCGTGAGGGTGTGCGTGACCATCGTCTCGCCCGTGAGCCCGTTGAGCTTGGTGAGGTGATAGGAGCTCCAGAAGCCCACCCAGACGTTGTTGTCGGCGTCCACGCCCGCGGCGCGGGCGCAGCCCTGGGTCGAGTCGTTGCACCCACCCACCCCATCCGGCGCCACGTTCCACAGGATGCACTCGTCGTTGGGGACCATCTCGCTGGCGTCGATCTGGCAGTTCCCGTCCAGATCCCGGCTCGTGTCGATCTGCCCGTTTCCGTTCTTGTCCACGCAGTCCACCTCGAACTCCGCGACCTTGGCAACACGCCCGTCGTTGCGGCACGAGATGATGCCGTTGCCGTAGAGGTCCACGGCCGTGCGGCTGGGGTTGTCACAGGCGGCGTAGCGCGCCACCTCACAGCCGTTCTCCGTGTTGAGCTTGGAGACCGTGTCCTCGGCGGAGTTGGCGATCCACAGGAAGGGGATCTCGAACGTGGCGCTGTCCAGCGTGAGCCCGCCGTTGGCGTCCGGCGTCAGGCCGCTCGAGTTGTCGGGCGTGAGCTGGTACTCGGCGTCGGCGTCCTCGCCCACGTCCAGCACGCACACTGGCTCGCACGAGCCGCACGGCGAGGCCACACCCTCGTCGGTCTGGCCGTCACAGTCGTCGTCCACGTAGTTGCACGTCTCGGCGGCGTCCGGGTGGACGGCCGCGTCGATGTCGTTGCAGTCCCCGCCGGTGGTCGTGTTGTAGTAGGTGAAGGGATCCGGGCCGCACAGGCAGCGCGAGGTCGCCTCGTTGCCATAGCCGTCGTCGTCCGCGTCCTGGTAGTAGGGCGAGCACCCCTCGGCGTCCTCCTCGTCGATCTGCCCATCGCAGTCCGTGTCCGTGCCGTCACAGACCTCCTGCGCACCGGGGTAGGCGTTCCCGTTCAGGGGCTGGCAGTCGTCCATGTCGGCGAAGCCGTCATTGTCGTCGTCGTCCTCGGCACAGTCGGGGATGCCATCGCCGTCGGTGTCCTGGAAACCCTCATCGGTCTGGCCGTTGCAGTCGTCGTCCACGCCGTTGCACACCTCGGCGGTGGGCGTCTGCCCCACGCACATCTCGGTCCCGGCCACGCACTTGCGGGTCCCGTTGCAGCTCCCGATGGCGTTGGTGATGACGCACGGTGACTCCACGAAGCCGTCGTCGATGGAGCCGTTGCAGTCGTCGTCGAGCCCGTCGCAGACCTCCACGCCGCCGGGCTTGGCTTGGGCGCTCACGTCGTTGCAGTCCTCGCCGTTCGTGACGTTGTAGTAGGGCACGGCGTCCGGTCCACAGAGGCACCGCGGCCCCAGCGCCGCCGACCCATAGCCGTCGCCATCGGCGTCGCGCCAGAAGTCGCTGCACCCCTCGGCGCCGTCCTCGTCCCCCTGGCCGTCGCAGTTGTTGTCCACGCCGCCGTCACAGACCTCCGTGGCGCCCGGATGAATGGCCGGATCCAGGGGTGCGCAGTCCACCGAGTCCGGGGCGCCGTCGTCGTCATCGTCCAGATCCGCGCAGTCCGCCTGCCCATCCCCGTCCGTGTCCACGAACCCCTCGTCGGTCTCGCCGTCGCAGTCGTTGTCCACGCCGTCGCACACCTCGGCGGTGGGCGTCATCCCCAGGCACTCCCCGTCGGCGCCCGCCACGCAGGCGTAGGCGCCCGGGCAGGTGCCGAACTCGTTGGAGATCTCGCAGTCTCCCCCGACGACTCCCTCGTCCACGTTCCCGTCGCAGTTGTCGTCCACGTTGTTGCAGGTCTCGGGGGCCGGCACCTGGCCGGCGCAGTCCGTGAGCCCGTCCGAACCGCAGGTCCGCGTACCCGAGCACGCGCCGTACTCGTTCCAGACCTTGCACTTCGTGGACAGCCCCGACTCGGGCCCCCAGGCGTTGCACGTGCACAGGGCGCCACCGGCTGGGCGGCACTGCCAGCGGGCGTTGGCCGGAGCCTCGTAGATCTCCTCGCAGGTGTACCCGGGCGGACACAGCGTCCCCGCCTGCCCGCAGTTCACCCCGCAGAAGCTCCCCTCCTTCCCGGCGTCCAGGCACAGGTTGGGGGCGTTGGACACGTTGAGGTTGCAGTCCTTGTTGGCCTCGCACGGCAGGCACAGCGTCGCCAGAGCGCTCACGCAGATGAAGGCGGGATCCCCGGAGGGGGCGGTGACGCCCCGGCAAGACCACCCGGGCGCCGGGCAGCTCTCCAGGCAGGACTTGGAGCACACCTTCCCCTGGGGGCTAGGCACGCACCAGCCGGAGTAGCAGTCCTCGCTGGTCTCACAAGGCGCCAGGAAGTCGCCGGCCGCCGCCGGCCCCGTGTCCACCCAGACGTCCACGTCGGAGGTCAAGGGACCACCGTAGTCCTTGCCCACATCGCCCGCGCCCGCGTCCGTGAGCGGCGCGTCTGCGAGCCCGCCGTCTCCCGCGACATCTCCCGGGAGCACGTCGGCCTGCTGCCCGTCGGCGCCGTCGCCCAGCGACCCGTCCGAGGGCTCGCCGTCCGCGGCCGCGTCTTGAACCTGGCCGTCCTCGCCGTCGGCGACGGTGTCCCCCGGCGGCCCGGCGTCCGCCCCCACGTCCTGCTCGGCGTCTCGCTCCGCGTCGGGCGCGGCGCCCGTGTCCTCGCCAACGGAGCCGTTGTCCCCGCCGCCCACCTCGACGCCCACGGAGGTGTCCTGCCCACCCGGGCCGCTCTGGGAGTCGGAGCACGCCCCGGCGAGAGACAGGGCCGTGACCCCGAACCCCACCGCCAGCACCCCAGCAAGCCGCGTCATCGCTCTCATGGCTCTCATGCCTCGCCGTCCTCGCGCGCCTCGTCGTCTCCGTGGACCTCCCGCGGCCCCACGACACGCTGTGCAAAGAGGCTAGCACGCGGCCCCCCTCAGTTGAAGGCAGGCGCGGCCCGCGCGCGCTGGAAGGACCCGCGCGTGGCGGGCGTGGCGCGCGCTGAGGCGGCGACGCGAACGGACGCCGCCGCGGCCCCTCGCGGGCCGGCTATCTCCCCGCCCCCTTGGCCGCCGGGAGACCCGCCAGCGCAGCCTTGGCGGCGGGCGCCCAGGGGTCCTTGGGGAACTCGGCGAGGAAGCGCTCGTATGCGCCGCGCGCGCCGGGCTGGTCCCCGGCCAGGGCGAGGGCCCGCGCCGCGTTGTAGCGAGCCTGGGCCCGAAGGGCCGCGTCCCCGCCGGCCGCCGCGAAGAGCTTGGCCGCCTCGGCGTATCGCCCCCCCTCGGCGGCCAAAACGCCGCGGAGGTTGGCGAGCTCCGCCGCCGAGACATGGGGGCCCGCCTTGAGGTCGCGCAGGACCCCGGTGGCGTCCTCCAGCCGCCCCACGGCGAGGTAGGTCGTGGCGAGGTTCACCTTGGGGCGCGCGTACTTGGGATAGAGCTTCACGGCGCGCTCGAAGATGTCGATGGCCTGGCTGAGCTGCCAGGGGACGCGCACGACGGCGCCGCCCCCCTCACCGCGGGTGGCGCGCTTCTCCTCCCCCTTGAGGTTCACGTAGGCGAGCGCCAGGTCGCGCTCGACGCTGAAGCCCGTGCGCCAGCGGTTCAGGGGCGACATGCGGCTCTTGCTGAGAGCGAGCACGCCCACCTTGGCGTAGGCGATGCCCAGGTTGTTGCGGATCTCGCGCGTGGGCTTGAGCACGTCGGAGAACCGCGTGAAGTGCCGCGCCGCCTCCTGGTAGAGATCCATCGCCTTGGGCACGTCGGTGCGCTCCAGCGCCTGCGCCCTCCGCATGGCGTCCAGCCCGAAGCGGAAGGACATCCAGGCGTACTTGACGTCGTTGCTCCAGTACTCCTCCAGGTAGTGCACGCGCTCGTCGTAGGTGGGGTGGTCGAGGTGCGCGGGGATCTCGTTGTCCTTGCCTCTGGCGATCATGAAGTCGATGCCCGCACGGGGGCTGTAGCCCGCCAGGAAGGCCATGACGATCCCCTGGCGGTCCGCCTCGATCTCATGGAGCCGCGTCACGTGGATGAGCACCGCTGGATCCAGGCGCCGCGAGGCGTCGGCGATGGCCTCCTGATAGACCGCGCTGCGCACCGTGTGCCGGCGGAGCACGTGGGTCATCTCGTGGGCCATGACGTGGGCGATGACGGCGTTGTCCGCGTCGATGGGCGCGTTGGGCGCGAACCTCTTGAGGTATCGGAAGAAGCCCTTGGTGAAGTAGATGTTCCCGTTGGGCGCGGCGAAGGCGTTGACCATCCCCGTGTTCAAGACCTGCACGTTGAAGGTGTGCTCGGTGGAGATGTCGTTGGCGTCGATGAGGCGGTGGAGGATGGCCTCCAGCACGGGCGTCTCCGGCGCCTTGGGGTCCACGCCGCCGAAGCGCTGCTCCAAGAGCGCCATGGCCCCCTTGTACTTCTCGGTGGAGTAGATGGTCCCCCGGAGCTGTCCGCGCTGGAAGGCCACGCGCACGAGCTCGTTGTCGGGCGCCAGGGACGCCAGCTCTCGCATGGCGTCGCTTGCAACGGAGGAGTAGCGGTCCACGTGGTAGCACTTCGTGAGCGCCGCCACGGCCTCGTCGTCCCGCCCGTCGAGCTTGTAGAGCACGGCGAGCTGGTAGAGGGCCCGCTGGTCCCCCGGCGCCAACGCCAGGGCCTTCTTGAACGCCCGCTCCGCGCCCTCCGCGTCGTCCTCCCGGCGCAGCAGCGTGCCCAGCTCCACCCAGGCCGCCGGGAGCTTGTCGGCCTTGGCGAACTCGGCCTTGGCCCGCGCCAGGTCGTAGTACTTGGAGGCCTTCACCGACGAAAAGATGCGCCCCAAGAACAGGTGGCAGACCTGACGCTCGGGGGCGATCTCCACGCACCGCTCGAAATGCTGGCGCGCCTCGTCCATGCGCTTGTTGATCCGCCCCATGCGCGCCGACGTCCAGGCGTCCTCGTAGGCCGTCTTACCGTCGAAGATCGCGAGCCCCACCTTCCCACCATCCACCAGGGCCAGCACCCGCTGCGCGTCCAGAAAGCGCGGCCCGTCCTTGAACTTCGTGTGGCGCACGTAGGCACGCAGGTGCCGAACGAGCTCGGGGATCACCGTCTTGTCCCCGGCGGTGAGCTTGGCGTTGAGCAGCTCCGCCGCCGCGCGGTGACTCTCGGCGTCCTTGGGCTCGACCTCGCAGGCCTTGCGGAAGGCCTCCAGCGCCTTGCCCGGCTTGTTCTGCATGCGCAGCAGCTTGCCGTAGACGCGGTGGACGATGGCGCGCCCGGGGTTGTGCTTGCGCAGGGACTTGATGACCTTGGTGGCGCCCTTGACGTCCCCCTGCTTGAACTTCAGCTCCGCCAACGCCAGGCCCGCCTTCACGCGGGTCTTGTCGAGCTTCAAGACCTTCGCGTAGGCCTTGATGGCGGCCTTGTAGTTCTTCTCCTGGCGCTCGTAGTACTGCGCCAAGAACAAGGTCCGGCGGATCTTGAGCTCCTTCTTGGAGGGCCCCTTCGCGGCCTTCCCCTTGTGGCCCCGCCCCTTGCGCCCCTTGGCGTGCCCCTTGGCCGCCTTGGCGACCTGGATGGTCTGGGGAGCCCCGGCGACGGCCTCCCCGGTGGCGCCGAGCCCCCAGGTCAAGGCCAGCGACGCGGCGACGAGCCCCCACGTGCGCCGCCCGGGGCGCGCCCGCGCGGGGAGGGAGAGGGGGGGGAAGAACAAGCTCGACCGGGGGGTCTTCACGGTGGGTGCTCCTCGTCGTGTCCTCGGGGAAGGTCGTGGGGGGTCTGGCTGGTCAAGTGTGGACGCGTGCGGCCTCGAAACGATCTAGTTCCCATCCTGAAAAGGCGGACCGAGCCACGGCGAGTCGATGTGCGTGC
>CAYZID010000161.1:0-13681 GCA_964478315.1 uncultured Myxococcales bacterium
CCGCCCACACGCGGGATCCAAAGCCGAATCCCAGAGTAGGTGGCGGATCGGGGGAATGGGAGTGGCAGTGCGTGCGTCGCGGAGACTCAGCCGCCCGCGGGTGGGCGCAGCGTGATCGTCTGGGCCGAGGTCTCGGCGATGGCCCGCAGGAAGCGCCGGAAGGCCGCGTACTCCTCGGGCGCCACCCGAGCCCGGGCCAGGGTGAGGGTCTGCCGGGAGTGGACCTCGCCCCCCTCCACGGCGATCGTGCGGTGGAAGGTCCCGAAGGGCGACGTGAGCTCCACCTCGCGCGCCCGGGGCGGGACCTCCGCGCGCCAGCCCGGGGGGAGGATCCAGCGGCTCTCGGAGCGCTCCGTAGACGGGTACTGGAGCAGGAGAGGGTAGCGCCGCCGTTCCAGTCCGGCGTAGGTCTTGAGGAGCTCGTCCGGGGAGGTGTCCAGGGGCACCTCCACGCGGCCCTCGCGGCGCTTGCCGAACCCGGGCACCAGGGCGGTCCCCTCGATGGTCACGGGTCGCTGCCGGTCGTCGATCCCGGCGAAGGTCGCCTGGGTCACCGTGGCGCCCGGGTGCTGCCGCGCCACGAGCACCCCGAGGACCTCCTTGCGGCGCGAGGAGTCCGCAAGGGCTCGCCGGATGGTCGGGGCGCCCGTGCCGCGGATGCTCTCGCGGAAGTGCAGGGTCGCCGACCCGTCGGGGCGGATCTCGGCCGTGGTGGTCGAGGTCCCCACGTTCTCGCTGGCGGGGCGGTGGGGCAGGGTCGTGAGCACCGGCGGCCGGCTCCCCAGGAGATCCAGGCGGAGGATCGTCGCACCCTGGTCCGCCGCCGGCACCTCGCCGAAGCCGGCCCACTCGCTCGTCCCGTCGACGTAGGTGTCCAGCTCGGGCACGTAAGCGATGGCGTGGTTGAAGGCCCACAGCGTGGCCGGGGTCCGCGTGAGCTGGCCCAGGTTCCGGGTGCGGACGAGGACGAAGTCCGCCTCGATCCCCGCCTCCTCCAGCAGGGCGACGAGGAGCGCCGCCTTGTCCTTGCAGTCACCGTAGCCGCGCTCGACCACCTGGGTCACCCGGTAGGGCTTGAACCCGTGGATCCCGAACTCGATCCCCACGTAGCGCGTGTGGTCCAACACCCAGTTCTGGATCGCCACCGCCTTGGCCCGGGTCGTCTCCAACCCCCGCGTGAGCTCACGCACGGTCCGCTGGAGGGCCGGGGACAGGCGGAGCTGAGGCCGGGCCAGCTCGCGATACCAGCGGGCCATGTCCGCCCAGTCCCGGTAGGTCGAGACGCTCAGGTAGGCGCCCACCTCGCTCACCCCGGGCATGGAGGGCTCGGGGGTGATCCCAGGGACGTCGCGCAGTCGCCAGGTCAGCGTCCGGGTGTCTCCGTGGACCTGCTCGTCTACCGGCGGGAGCCCGCGCCCGTCGGCGTAGAGCGTCCGGCTCGCCGGGGCCACCACGGTGACCTCGGCGCGGGCCTTGGGGAAGGCCTCTTGGAGGGGCGCGAAGAAGCCGAAGAAGTCCCCGAAGACGTTCCGATGGCCCACTTCATCGCGCTGGACCAGGGTGTGGAGGACGTCGCCCGGGTGTAGGGCGTCGAACTGGATGACCCGGTAGGCCGTGAGCGTGTAGACACCCTGCTGCTTGCCACCCGGGCGCCGGGTGACGATCCCCCTGGGGCGGGAGCGCGTCCCGTCCGGGTGGAGGACCTCGGCGCGCACGATCCGCACGCGCTCCTCGCCCGGTGTGAAGGGCACCGGCACGGACTGGAAGCGCTCCACGGCGCGCTGGGACTCCACCCGCACGACCCGCTGCTCCAGCCGCGAGGACAGACCCGAGGGCCACACGCGCACCACGCGACGGTCCAGGAGGTAGCGCGCCCCCTCGGGGGCGGGCTTCCCCAGCGTCGGCGCGGTCTTCACGACGTCCGCCAGGCGGCGCCCGAACCGCTCGGCGAGCGTCTTCCCCTGGGCCAGCGCGCGCCGCCGGTCGGCCAGCGCGCGGTCCTGGGGGCGGAACTCGAGCGCCTGGTCCCACGCGTCGAGCGCGCCCGCCCGATCCCCCGCGAGGAGCAGCGCCCGGCCCAGCGCGGCGTACAGATCGGCGCTGTCCGGGTGCACCTCCAACGCCGCGCGTGCCACCCGGACGGCCTCGGCGAGAGGGTTGCCCGCGCCCTTGGCCGCCAGGTGCCCGGGCGCCTCCGCCTCGCTGCCGCGGGCCGCCTCGCCGGGCCCGTCCGCCCGCGCGTCCCGCCCCGCGGTGAGCGCCTCCACCACGAGGAGGCTCGACCAGACCTCGTAGGGGCGCGCCTGCTGGACCTCGCGCGCGAGCCGCCGGGCGTCCCCGAACCGCCCGGCCCGCAGGGCGGCGGTCACGGCCTTGCGCGCCGCCGCGGCCGCGTAGCGGACCCGCCGCGTGAGGCGCGCGTACACCTCGCTCGCCTCTCCGGGGCGCCCCGCGGACTCCAAGAGGGAGCCTCGGAGGAAGGCGAGACGCGGCGCCGGCCCGGCGGCCGGCTCCTGGTTCGGGCGCGTCGGGGCGGGGGCGAGGCGGTCGAGCAGGGCCAGCGCCGCCCCTGCGTCGGCGCGGTCCAGCAGCCCCAAGACCTCATGCGCGATGCCCGCTGGGTGTTGGGGATCCAGGGCGCGGAGAGCGCGCGACAGGGCGTCGGCGCGGGCGCGCAGCTTGGCGCGCTCGGCGTCTTCGAGCAGGGCCGCCAGGGCCTCCGCGTGGCCACAGGCCGGGGCGAGCCCGTCCGGGGAGGCCACGGCCCGAGGGCCCGCCGAGAGGGCGCAGGCGCCCTCGAAGGCGGCGCGGGCCCGGTTGGGGTCGGCCTCCTCGCCGCGCCCCTGGAGGTAGGCGAGCTCGGCGTCCTGGGGGTGGGCCCGGCGGGCCTCCTCCGCGGCCCGGGCCGCCACGCGGCGGACGGCCTCCTCGCGCGGGGCGAGGAGCGCCATGCGCGCGCGGTCGGCCGGGTCTGCGTCGCCCAGCGAGCCCAGGGGCGCCGGCAGCCGCGCGCTAGGCGTCCAGCGCGCCAGGGGGGCCGTGGCGTCCACGTCCACGAGGCGCAGGGCTCCGGGCAAGCGACCGCGCCGGTCCACGACCCGGACGGCCGCCCAGGGGGCGTCCGAGGGGTGCCCCGTGACCACGACGATCCGGTGGCGCCCGGCGGCGAGGTGCGCGGGCGTGGGGTGCTGCCAGTCGCCGCGGGGGCGGAGGCCCTCCCAGCGGGCCAAGGGGGAGCCGTCGAGCCAGGCCGTCATGGGCCCGGCGCTGTCCACGACGATCATGACGTCCACGGGGCTCCGCGCCACGAGGTCATGGACCACGTAGCCGTGGCAGTCACCTCGACAGTCCAGGAGGCCCGGGACGAAGGTCCAGTCGCTGCGGGCCCCGTCTCGGAAGGCGCGCCAGGTCACCGGGGCGCGCTTGCCCGGGACGGCGTGGTCTGCACGAGGCCCTCGGGGGCCCAGGGCGAGCTGGTCCTCGCCCCGAGGGCCCGTGGGGCCGGGGAGGGGGCCCAGGACGAGGCCCCGGTCCAGGAGCCCCGCCTGGCGCAGCAGCCGGCCGGACTCCTGGGGGGGCACCGCACCCGAGAGGGCGATGAGCCCCAGCGCCTCGCCCTGAATCCACGGCGCCTTGCCCCGAGCGGCCACGTGCCGCGCCGCCGTCACCAGCCGGGAGACCCCACCAGGGACGAGGGGCCCCAGGCGCCCCGCCTCGGCCAGATGCCAGTGGGCTTGCGCCGGCGACGCTCCACGGCGGCCCAGCGCGCGCAGGTGCGCGTCCAGGCGCCCCGCCAGGGTCGCCGCCGCCCGTCTCGTCGCTGTCCCGATGGCTGCCTTGGTCGGTCGCGGCGCGGCTCGCGGGCTGTGGGGGAGCAGCCCGCCCGCCACCAGCCCCACCAGGAGCGCCGCCGCTCGCCGTGGGCCGGGGCGCCTCACGCCAGTCCCGGCGCCGGGAAGCCCTCGCAGAGCTGCCGCACCTCGTCGCGCACACGACGGAGCGTCGCCTCGTCGTCCATGTGGTCGACGACCTCGCCCATCCACTTGGCGATCTGCGCCATCTCCTGGACGCCGAAGCCCCGGGAGGTCACCGCCGGGGTCCCCAAGCGCACGCCCGAGGGGTCCATGGGCGGCCGCGGGTCGAAGGGGATGCTGTTGGAGTTGCACACGATGCCCGCGCGGTTGAGGGCGTGGGCGAGGTCCTTGCCGCCGGCGCCCCGGGGCGTGACGTCCACGAGCACGAGGTGGTTGTCCGTGCCGCCGGTGACGACGCTGAAGCCCTGCTCCACGAGCGCCGCGGCGAGGGCCTTGGCGTTCGTGACGACCTGGTGGGCGTACGTGCGGAAGGCCTCGGTGGACGCCTCGCGCAGCGCCACGGCGAGGGCCGCCGTCGTGTGGTTGTGGGGCCCTCCCTGGAGGGCGGGGAAGACGGCCCGGTCGATCTTCTTGGCGAGCTTCTTGCGGCACAGGAGCATCCCGCCGCGGGGGCCGCGCAGCGTCTTGTGCGTCGTGGTGGACACCACGTCGGCGTGGGGGACGGGGCTCGGGTGGGCGCCCCCGGCCACGAGCCCGCTGATGTGGGCCATGTCCGCCAGGAGCTTGGCGCCCACCTCGTCGGCGATGGCGCGGAAACGAGCGAAGTCGATGATGCGCGGGTAGGCCGTGGCGCCGCAGACGATGACCTTGGGGCGGTGCTCCCGCGCCAGGCGCTCCACCTCGTCGTAGTCGATGAGGGAGGTCTCCCGGTCCACGCCGTACTGCACGGCGTTCCAGAACTTGCCCGTGGCCGACACCTTCCAGCCGTGGGTGAGGTGGCCCCCCGCGGGCAGGCCCATGCCGAGGATCGTCTCGCCGGGCTTGGCGAGGGCCGTGTAGACGGCGAGGTTGGCGGGGCTCCCGGAGTAGGGCTGGACGTTCGCGTGCTCGGCGCCAAAGAGGGCCTTGGCGCGCTCGATGGCCAGCGTCTCGATCTGGTCGATGACCTCCTGACCTTCGTAGTACCGCCGCCCGGCGTAGCCCTCGGAGTACTTGTTCGTGAGGACGCTGCCCGTGGCGGCGAGCACCGCCTGGCTCACGTAGTTCTCGCTGGCGATGAGGCGGATCGAGTCGCGCTGGCGGGTGGCCTCGGCCGCCACGAGGGCAAAGAGCTCGGGATCGGCCTGGGCGACGGCGGGGGGGACGGAAGATGAGGACGTCATGGGGACTCCAGGGTGACGGGGGCGCTCAGCCGGCCCACGCGCACCAGAGGCGGGCGGGGAGGCGCGAGCGCGTGGGGGTGGGTTGTCTCAGGGCGAGGCGGCCACGGCAGCCTTCACGCGGGCCACCGCCGGCGCCGCGTAGCGAGGCGCAGTGCGCAAGAAGCGCTCGTAGAACGGGCGGGCTCGGGCGGGCTCGCCGCGGTCCGCCAGGAGGTCGGCGAGGTTCAGGTTGGCCCACGGGTGCTCGGGGGCCGCCTCCAAAGCGCGCCGGAACAGGGCCTCCGCTTCGTCCATGTGGCCCAAGGACAACTGGGCGGCCCCCAGGTCGTTGAGGACGTCCGGGTCGTCGGGGGCGCGTCGCGAAAGCTCCCGCGCGAGGGCCTGGAACTCGGCCGACTCGGGCGCGTAGCTCGCCACTACGAGGAGGCCCTTCTGGGCGCCCAGGTGGTCGGGTTGGAGGTGGAGCACCTCGCCGAAGGCGGCCTCGGCGTCGTCGATGCGGCCCAGCGTAAGGTAGGCCCGGCCCAGGGCATACCAGGCATCGGCCCGCGCGGGCCGCGCCGCGGTGAGGCGCTCGCCCTCGTCGCGCGCCGCCTCGCGATCCCCCGCGGCGAGGGCCGCGTTCACCAAGGCCACGCCGGCCTCGGCGGAGCGCTCGGCGAAGGGGATGGCCCGGAGCAAGCGCACGGCTTCTTCCGGCCTCCCCACACCGTCCAGCGCCAGCGCCAACGCGAGGTAGGGGCGCGACGTGGGGGCCTCGTCACGGGCACCTGGGTCGAGCACGGCGAGGGCGCCCGCCGCGTCCCCGCGCGCGAGGAGTGGGCCCGCGCGGCGCAGGAGGTCCGCCCCGGCGGCGCTGCCGGGCGTGAGCGGGGCAGCGTAGGCGCGCGGTTGGGCCGTGGGGTTGGCCGTGGGGCGTGTCGTGGCCCGCGAGCCCGCGCACGCGGCCCCGGCGGCGGCCCAGGCCACGATCAGGGCCAGCAGGGAGGCGCGCGGCCGTGATGTGGGGCGCAGCGGCGCGGGGAGCTGATGGCGCGGGGCGTGAGGCACGGGGAGGCTCCCGAGGCGGAGAGGGGCCAGGCCACAGGCGACCTGAGCGATTCGCTACCACTTTTGCGTGCCCGGGTCTATGTACCCGAACCCGCCACGCGTCCACGTGTTCGGTGGGGTGGGGCCCCGCGGGGCCCGGAGGCTGGCGTGACGGGCGCGGCGGCTCGGGCGAGGACGGGCGACGGCGGTGGAGGGGTGATGGGAGGCAGGCCGAGCAGACCGACGGCGACCGTGGACGTGCTCCGTTGGGCCCACGGTGGGGACGGCGTGGCGCGGCTTCCGGTGCCGGGCACGAGCGGGGCGGCGGGGCAGGGCGAGGGGCTGGTCGTCTTCGTGCCCCGCACGGTGCCCGGGGACCGCGTGCGCGTGGAGGTGGTCGAGCAGCGCCGCCGGTGGGCGCGGGCGAGGGTCCTGGAGCTGGTGCGCCCGAGCCCCCATCGGGTGACCCCGCGCTGCGCCGTCCAGGGGGCTTGCGGCGGCTGCCCGTGGATGGCCGGGGACGCCGAGGCTCAGCGGGAGAGCCACCTCGCCATCCTGCGTGGGGAGGCCCGCAAGCGCCTGGGGTGGGGGGAGGAGGGATTGGACGCTCGGGTTGGCCTGGCGCCGCCCCTGGGGAGCGCCTGGGGCTACCGCGTCCGCCTCCGACTGGCGTGGGAGGTGCGCGGGGGCCGCGCCACCTTGGGGTTTCGCGCGCCCAAGAGCCGGCGCCTCGTGGACGTCGCGCGGTGCGAGGTCGCGGACGAGGCGCTCAACGCCGCGCTCGGGGAGATTCGCCGGGAGCTCCAGGCGCGCGCGGCGGGCGCCGGGCCGTCGGGCCTCGACGTGCGTCGGGGCGAGGTGCAACTCGTGGTCGGCGCGCCGGATTCGGGCGACGTCCTCGCCGCGGGGGGGGCGCCGGAGGCCGTCGCGTCCCAGCCGCGCGCGGTGGCCGCCCGCTTCGAGCCCGCCGTGGGCCGGGCGTGGGTGACGGGGCCGCCGCGCGTGCTGGTGCGCTACGGGCCCGCGCGGATTCCCGTAGCGCCGGGGGACTTCTCCCAGGCGAACCCGGCGGTGACCGCTGGCATGGCCGACGCCGTGGAGGCGGTGGCGCGCGAGGCCGCCGGCGCACACGCGGTGGAGCTGTTCGCGGGCGCGGGGACGTTCACCGTGGCGCTGCTCCGGGCGGGGCTCTCGGTGGACGCCTACGAGGGGGCGCCGGGGGCGCGGGAGGCGTTCGAGCGCGTCACGGCCCCTTGGGCGAGCGCCCCGGGCGGCAGCGCCCGGTGGCACCAGGCCGACCTCCGGCTGGGCGTGCCGCGCCCGGCGCCGCGGCGGCGCCCCGACGTCGTCCTCCTAGACCCGCCGAGGGCCGGCGCGGCCGCCGTGATGCCGTGGGTCGTGGGCGCCGCGCCGCGCATCGTCCTGGCGCTGAGCTGCGATCTCGCCACGGGTCTCCGGGATCTGCGCACCCTGCAGGATGCTGGCTACCGGGTGGAGAGCCTCACGGGCTACGAGATGTTCCCCCACACGGGGCACCTGGAGACGCTCGCCGTGTGCAGGCGGTAGCGGCGCCTCACAGGGAGCAGATGTAGATCTTCCACTCGTTGTTGGCCTTGGGGTCGCGCTTGAGCTTGCAGGGCGTGGGGTTGTCGGGGTTGCCCTGGTTCTCCACGAAGATCTTCTCCTCCCCCTCGCGCGCGGACTCCGTGTAGGACTCCTTGAAGACCGGCGGCGTGTTGGCGTTGCAGTGCTTGGTCGTGGAGCAGGGCTCGCCCTTGTCGTCGTAGACGTAGAGCGGCCACTTGCGGCGCAGGGACTGGAAGTTCAGCGACCGCCAGCTATGGAGGCTCGCGGGGCCGAGCTGCTCGCTGTGGAGGAGACCCTTGAACTTGCTCCAGCCCGTGGCCTCGTCGGGCTCCATGGCGGCGTCCAGGGCCTCGCGCACGACGGCCTCCGGCGAGCCCGCCTCGGGGGCGTCCACGGTCGTGGCCGGCAGCATCCGCCGGATCTTCTTGCACCCCGGCGCAGCCGTGAGGAACAAGAGCGCGATGAGTCCAGTGAGCGCGAGCGCGGTCGTTGTGCGAAGTCGGCGCGACGTCCGCAGGGTCGGCGTGGGCAGCATGGGCGGCTCCTTGGGGCAGCGGGGCCCTCACGAGAGAACGGAACGCCCAGGACGATAACGCGACCCGGCGGGGGTCACAACCGGCCCCGCGCGCTGGAAGCCCGGCGCGCGCCGTCCGGCCCCCCCCAAGGCAGCGAGTCACCCCTTGAGGGCCGCCACGACCTCGTCGATCTGGGCTTGGCGAGTCTGCTCCGTGGCGGCCACGAGGAGCTCGTGGTCGCGTTCGGGCCAGAAGCGGCTCAGTGGCACGCCGGCCGCGATCCCCTGGGCGGACAGCTCGTCCACCAGGGCCTGGGCCGGCCGCGGCGTGGTGAGCACGAACTCGTTGAAGGTGGGGCTGGGGTAGCGGAGACCAAAGCCTTCCAGGCCCCCGAGCGCCGCCTTGAGCTGCTCGGCGCGGAGGTGGGAGGCCCGGGCGATGGCCTGGAAGCCGCGCGGTCCCAGCAGGGTCATGTAGATGCTCGCGGCCGTGGCCATGAGCGCCACGTTCGTGCAGATGTTGGACGTGGCGCGCTCGCGCCGGATGTGCTGCTCGCGCGTGGCCATCGTGAGGACGAAGCCGCGCTCCCCGCGGGTGTCCACGGTCTCCCCCGCGAGACGCCCGGGCATCTGGCGCAGGTAGCGCTCGCGCGTGGCGAACAGCCCCAGGTGGGGGCCGCCGAACTGGACACCCAGGCCCAGGCTCTGGCCCTCCCCAGCGACGATGTCGGCGCCCAAGGCTCCGGGGGGTTCCAAGAGGCCGAAGGCCGCCGCCTCGTGGAAGGTGGCGATGAGCAGCGCCCCCGCGTCGTGGGCCAGCTCGGCCGCGGCGGGGACGTCGTCCAGGGCGCCGAAGAAGTTGGGGTAGCCCACGACGAGGCCCGCAACGGGGCCCTCGCCGTCGCTCAGGGCGGCGGCCGCCGCCGCGAGGTCGGTGGTCCCCGCGTCGGTGGTGGGGAGGACGTCGAGCTGGATGCCCGTGGCCTCCAGGCTCAGGCGCACCACGGAGAGGTAGTCCGGGTGGATGGCGCCGCTCACCAGGACGCGCTTGCGCCGGGTGACGCGGGCCGCCATGAGGGCCGCCTCGGCCACCGCCGTCGCGCCGTCGTACATGGAGGCGTTGGCGACCTCCATGGCCAGCAGCTCGGAGATGAACGTCTGGAACTCGAAGATGATCTGGAGCGTGCCCTGGGAGATCTCCGGCTGGTAGGGCGTGTACGCCGTGTACAGCTCGCCGCGCAGCAGGAGGTGGTCCACCGCGTGGGGCACGTAGTGGGCGTAGGCGCCCGCCCCCAGGAGGCTCGTCGCCCGCTCCGTGGGCCGGTTGCGCTCGGCCAGCTCCCGCGCGTGCCGCCAGAGGTCTGGCTCGGCGAGGGACGCCGGGAGGTTCAGGGCCCGCTGGAGGCGCACGTTCTCGGGGATGTCACCGAAGAGCTCGTCCACCGACCCCACGCCCACGGCGTCGAGCATGAACGCGCGATCGGCCTCCGTGTGGGGGACGTAGCGCACGGCTCAGGCGTCCTCGAGGGCGGCCACGTGCTCGCCATACGCGGCGGCATCCATGAGGGCGTCGTACTCGCCGGGGTCCGAGGCCTTGATCTTGAACAACCACCCGCCGTCGAAGGGATCTTCGTTGATCGTCTCGGGGCGGTCGTAGAGCGCCTCGTTCTGCTCGATGATCTCGCCGCTCAGGGGAGAGAAGACGTCGGAGACGCTCTTGGGAGACTCGATCGTCGCTACGGCGTCGCCCGCGTCCACGGTGTCACCCACGTCGGGCAGCTCCACCATGACGATGTCCCCCAGGGCGTGCTGGGCGTAGTCGCTCACGCCCACGAGGAACACGCCGCCGTTGGCGGCGAGCACCCACTCGTGGTCCTTCGTGTAGCGCCTGTCGGTGCGGATCTTGGTGTCCACGGCAACCTCCGGGTGGCGCGGCTGGGTTCAGCGCGCGCTGTAAAAGGGTGTCTCCACGACCACGGCGGGCTTGCGCCGCCCGCGGCAGTCCACGTCCAGCTCCGTGCCCACGGCGCCGAGCTCCACCGGGACGTAGGCGAGGCCGATGGCCCGCCCGGTGGAGGGCGACTTCGTGCCCGAGGTCACCCGGCCCACGGTCTCCTCTCCGCCCCGCGCGAAGACCGGATAGTCGTGGCGCGGGATGCCCCGCTCGAAGACCTCGATCCCCACCAGCGTGCGCGTGACCCCCGCCTCCTGCTGGGCGAGCAGGGCCTCGCGCCCCACGAAGGCCGGCTTGTCGAGCCGCGTCACCCAGCCCAGGCCCGCCTCCAGCGGGGTCGTCGTGTCGTCGATGTCGTTGCCGTAGAGGCAGTAGGCCGACTCCAACCGCAGGGTGTCGCGGGCACCGAGCCCCGCCGGCCCCACGCCCAGGTCGGCGCCCAGCCGCTCCAGCGTCTCCCAGAGCTCTACGGCGACCTCGTTGGGGCAGTAGATCTCCACGCCGCGCTCACCCGTGTAGCCCGTCGTCGCGACCCACACGTCGCGGCCGGCGAAGCTCCGCCCGCGCACACGGAAGGGGCGGAGGCCGGCGATCTTCTCGTCGAAGACGCGCCCCGCCAGCTCCAGGGCGTTGGGCCCCTGCACGGCGATCTGCGACCAGGCGTCTCCCTCGTCGGTGACATCGACACCCCCGAGCCCCAGACGGTCGAGCTGGGCTCGCATGTGGGCGAAGTCCTTGGCGCGGTTGGAGGCGTTCACGCACACGAGGATGGCGTCCTCGGCCACGCGATAGCAGATGAGGTCGTCGACGATGCCGCCGTCCTCGGCGCACATGGCCGAGTATTGGGCGCGGCCCACGCGCACGCGGCCCAGGTCGTTGGTGATGAGGGCGTTCACGGCCTCCAGGGCGCCCGGCCCCCGAAACCACACCTCGCCCATGTGGCTCACGTCGAACAGCGCCACCTGGGTCCGCGTGCGCCGGTGCTCCGCCAGGATGCCGTCGTACTGCACGGGCATGGCGAAGCCCGCGAAGGGAACCATCTTGGCGCCCAGCCGCTCGTGGACACCGAACAACGCGGTCTTCCGAGTCTCCATACCGCCCCCTGTGGACGCCCGCCACTATAGGCCGCGCCCGGGCGCGGTCAACCGGATTGCGCGCGTGCTCGTCGCGCGCGCGTCGGGCGGCCCGACCGCTCCCCTCCCGGTCGCTCCTTCGGCCTCAGCCGCGCGCCGCTGGCGCCTCGCGGAGCTGGCGCTCGGCGGCCTCGCAGGTGTTGTCCAGGAGCATGGCGATGGTCATGGGGCCCACGCCCCCCGGGACCGGCGTGAGGGCCCCCGCGACGGCGCCCACGCTGTCCGCGTCGCAGTCCCCGCGGAGCCCCCCCTCGGTCCGCGTGATCCCCACGTCGATGACGGTGGCGCCGGGCTTCACCCAGCGCGCGTCCACGAGGCCGGGCTGCCCCACGGCGCACACGAGGATGTCCGCCTGCCGAGCCAGGCGGGCGGGGTCGGGCGTGAGCCGGTGGCACACCGTGACGGTCGCGTGGGTCGCGAGCAGCAGGGCGGCCATGGGGCGCCCCACCACTCGGCTGCGCCCCAACACGACGGCGTGGGCGCCACGCACAGGGATCTCGTAGGTCCGCAGCAGCCGCAGAATCCCCTTGGGCGTGCACGGCACCAGGCCTCCGCCATCGCTTGCGAGGAGCCCCACGTTCACAGGGTGGAACCCGTCCACGTCCTTACGCGGGTCGATCGCGTGGAGGAGCGGGCGCGCCTTGAGGTGGCGGGGGAGGGGGAGCTGCACGAGCACGCCGTGGACCGACGGGTCGCCGTTCGCCTCGCGCACGGCGGCCAAGGCCTCCTCCTGGGTCGTGTGGGCGGGGAGCCGGATCACTCGGGAGGCGATGCCCACCTTGGCGCAGGCTCGCTCCTTGAGGCGGACGTAGACCTCGCTCCCGGGGTCGTCACCCACGAGGACCACCGCCAACTTGGGCTCCACACCCCGGGCGCCCAGCGCCTCCACCCGGGCCCGGACCTCCGCGCGGACAGCGCGCGCCACCGGGCGGCCGTCCAGAAGCCGGGCCCGCGGACCGGGGTCGGCCCCGCCTGCCGCGGGTCGCGTCGTCTCGTCCGCCGCCATCCAACCCCCTCGCGGCACCCGCGGCCGCCCCCGTTCGCTACCACGCCCCCCAACCCCCAGCAACTCGGGCCGCGCGCCGCCGATGTGTCGCCGGGGCCTTGAGCCGAGGGGCGGGGCGGAGGGCGGTTCGCTCGATGGCGCGTCCACGGCGGGGTGCGTCGTCCCTCAGTGGAGCGTGGGCGGATGCCCCCGCTCTCGCGCCCGCTCCAACTCCTCGTAGGCGTCCTCGATCGCCTCCCCCTCGCTCATGGCGGCCAGCGCCGCTTGGCGTTGGCGCCGCACCCGGAGCCCCGCCAGCACGAGCAGCAGCACCATCACGCCCCACAGCAGGTTCCCGTCCCGCAGCACCGTCCACATGGAGCTGCCCTCCCGCAGCTCGTCCGCCCACCGCTCGAACAGGGCGCCCGCCGGAGCCCCGAAGGTGTCGCGGAAGGCCTCCTCGAAGGGGCGCCCCTCGCGCAGCGCGCGGAACACGCGCGGGACGGCCCCCGGGCCCCGCTGGCGCACCAGCCAGTGCACGAACAGGGCGCTCTCGGCGTAGGCCAGGGGTACGGCGCGGCCTCCCTCGGGGAACGCGTTCGTGAGCGCCCGGAGGTCCAGGAGGTCGTGGGTGAGGGCAGCCCCCGCGGCGGTCTGGAGGCGGGACAGGACGTCCTCCCCCGCCTGCCAGATGGCGACGCCCTCGGCGAACCAGCGTGGCAGGGGCCGGCCCCCGGCCGCCACGTAGGCCACCACGTGGCTCACCTCGTGGTCGAAGGTGTCCGCGAGCGACAGGAGGGCGCTCCCGTGGACCCGGAGGACCACGCGGCGCGCGGCGGGCCAGGCCACGCCCGCGGCCCATTCGCTGAGCGGGGCGGCGCCGTTGCCCAGCGCGGCCGCGAACCTCTGAGGGTCGGCGGCGAGCCACACCTCGATGGGTCGAGGCACGCCGTTCGCGGGTGCTCGGAGCGCGTCGCAGGCGTCGAGCATCTGGCAGATGCGGCCCAGCCGGGCCTCCGCCGTGTCCGCCAGGGCCGGGGCCGTGGGGCCCAGCTCCCCTGCTCGGTAGAAGCGGAAGTGGGGCGTCACGCGCCAGGGCGTCGGCTCCGACGGCGCCGCGGGGAAGAAGGCGGCGGTGTGGCTGGGGGCGGGCGGCGACGCTGGGCGGGCCGCAGCCCACCCGGGCAGACTCAGCAGGACCAGCGCCGCGGCCCAACCCGCCAGCAACCACCCCGATCCGCCACCTACTCTGGGATTCGGCTTTGGATCCCGCGTGTGGGCG
>CAYZID010000162.1:0-13665 GCA_964478315.1 uncultured Myxococcales bacterium
CGGCCCCATTCTGGCACCCCGCCGCCCATCCCTCCCGCCCGCCCGCACCCACCCAACCGCCTTCGCGGTTGGCGGTCGCGGCGGTCGCGGCTAGAGTCGCCGTCCCCGGGGACGTCTCGCCCCGCGGGATGCGGGAGAACCATGCTGGCGTTCACCGATTCCAGGCTCGCGGCCGCCTCCAGCGGGGTCGTGGCGCTGCTGTGTCTCGGGGGGCTCGCGGTGGGCGCCTCCCGCTGTGTCCAGGCGGCTCCGGGGCCCGACCGAGATGGCGACGGCCTCAGCGACGCCCAGGAAGCCCTGTTCGGGACGGACCCCGACGACCCGGACACCGACGGGGACGGGTTGCTAGACGGCGAGGACCCAGCCCCGTGGCGGGCCACCCGCCGCACCCTCACGCTCTCCGCGGGTCCCGTGGAGGACCGGGGCACCTTCCGGGCGGCGCCGCTCACGGCGACCCTGCTCGCCCCGGACGGCGCGCCCCTGCCCGGCCAGGCGGTCGTGTTCTCCACGGATCTTGGGCTCTTGGACCCGGTGGTCGACCACGACGACGGGACCTACACGACGACCCTCCGTTACGGAGCCGGCGGGCGCGCCACCGTCTCGGTCCGCCACGAGGACCCCACTCGAGGCGGCGTGGCCGTGCGCGCCACGACGACGGTGGACTTCCCCAGCCTGTTCGCTCTCCCCCAGCCGGGCGTGAACACGGGCGACTTCGTGAACGCGGGGCCTCTCGCTGGCGTGCTGCGGATCTTCACCGTCGTGGGCGACTCGGCGGGCCTCCCGGACCGCGCGCCAGTGCCCTACGGCGGCGCGTTCGTGCAGGTGGATCTGCCGGAAGGGGGGCCGCTGCGGGCGGAGACCGACGTCAACGGGCTCGCGGAGCTCGTGGACCCGCGCCTGGCCCAGGGGCCCGTAACGATCACAGTAGGAGCGCCGGGGGCGCGCCTGGTGACCCTGGTCGACGTGGACGCGGCGACGGTGTGCGTGCCCATCGAGCCCTTGGCGCCGCTCGGGGACCCCCAGGCGGCCGCCGAAGCGTTCGGCTCCATCACCGGGCACCTCCGCGGGTTCTTGGGGGAGGGCGGGTTGGCGCCCTTCCCGGTGGAGAACAACAGCCTCTTCGGGCGCATCAACCTCGCCATCGTCCAGACGGGGATCCGCAACCGCCCCCTGTCCTCGGTGTCGGCGGGCAGCGTCTTGGAGCCGGTGACCGTCGACGACCCGGACGGCGGCGCCGCCCTCGTGGACTTCATCCCGCCCAACATGATCCTGTTCAACCCGGACGCCCCCGAGGAGGCGGTCTTTCGGCTCGTGGACCGGCGCCCCGGGCGCCACCTCGTGTTCGCGCTGGCGGGCGAGGCCGAGAACGTCCCGGCGTCCATCCAGGACCTCTATGCCTTGCGCTTCGAGCCGCGCGCCATGGCCTTCGCCTGGGTGGACGTGCGGCCCGGCGAGGAGACGACCGTGGACCTCACGCTGGACGTGGATCTCACGTCGCCCGACGCGCTCAAGATTCCCGTGACGCTGGGGAGCTTGCCGCCGGACCCGGTCACGGGTGAGGCGCTGCCCAACGCCCTCATGATGCCCGTCATGGACACGGGCGGCGGCGGGTTCGTCTTCGTGGACGTGAACTCCGCTTTCAACCTCCCGGGGTTCGAGAACCCCGCCCATGTCTCCTTTCCGAACCCCGACGACCCGCGCCTGGTGGCCCTGGGGCTGGACGAGGAGCCCCTGGTCGTGGGGCTCGCGGGGCGCGCGTCGGTGGGCGGGGCGGACCCGCCGGGGATCTCCACGGCGGTGACCCATCGGCGTCGCTCCGTCGCCCCGGTGGACTACGCGGCCGCCGCCGCCTGGCCCCACTTGCCGGTCATCGACGACCCGGCGCCGCCGCCGCAGGGATCCCCGCTGGACGCCGTGGGGGGCACGCTGACGGGGCGGCGCATCGCCTGGCACGGCGACGGGGGAGGGCAGCGGCCCGACCTCTACGTCGTGCGCATCAACGCCATGATGCCCGCCCCCGTGAACCCCCTGCTGCCCGAGCTCACCATCGGCGGCCCGCGCTCGTTCGTGCGCTGGGAGGTCTACGTCCCCCGGACCCGGTGCGCGGGGAGCGGGGCCGCGGGGCTGGACGAGCCGGAGGCGTGCGAGGTCGTGCTGCCCTCGCTGCCCGCCGACGCGGGGCTGCCGGCGCTCGCCAACCCGGCCCCCACGGATGCCGCCAAGGCCGCCGGGGAGGCGCACCAGGGGTACGCCGCGGACGTCCTGGAGGTCGAGGTGAACCTCTACGCGCTGGGGAGCGAGCGCCCCTTCGACTATGGCGCGGACTTTCGCTTCGCCGACGTGAACCTGAACGCCTCGGGGGTCTCCCAGGACAGCCACGTGTTTCGCGTCCCCACGGAGTCCAACCCGGGTGCGCGGGGAGGGCAGCCATGAGGCGGCGGGTGGGCTGGACGCGGGTCGGGGTGGTGGTGCTCGCCCTGTGCGCTGGGAGTGCGGGGCGCGCCAACCCCCTGGACACCTACGGCTTCGGACCACGCGTCATGGCGATGGGGGGCGCGGGCACGGCGGCGGCGACGGACGTGGACGCCGCCTACTACAACCCGGCGGCGGCCACGCGCGTGGGGCTGTTTTCCCTGACGCTGGGGTCCCTCTACGGCGACGACCGGCTGGAGGTGAACGGCCAGGGCGCGCGCCTGGAAGGGACGTCGCTGCTCCAGCTCGGGCTGTCTTCACCCATCCCGGGGGAGGGCGCCATGCGGCGGCGCCTGTTCGTGACGGTGGCGGCGACGCTACCGACCAGCGGGATCTTCGACGTGCGCCTGCCGGACGACGAGGCCCTGACCTTCCCCTTCTGGGGGGCGCGGAACCGGCGGTTGGCACTGCTGGGGACCGCGGCGGTACGGGTGACGGACTGGCTTTCGGTGGGGGGCGGGGCTTCGCTCATGGCGACCGTGGACTCGGCGGTAGACGTGGCGCTCACCGGCGGGCAGTCGGACAACTCGGTGGGCGTGCGCATCGGCTACCAGCTCTCGCCGGTGGCCGGCCTGCTCGTGGAGCCTTGGCCGTGGGTAGCCCTGGGCGTGACCTATCGGGGCCAGCAGAACATGCCCCTGCGCTTGCCCGTGGACGTGGAAGTCTTGGACGGCGTGGCGCCGGTCTACGCCTCCATCTACGGCGTGGCCTTCGACACGCCCGATGAGGTGGCCGTGGGGGTCCAGGTGCGCCCGTGGCCTGGAGCCCCACGCCGGCTCGTGTTGGCGGGGGACGTCACCTGGTCGCACTACGCGGCTACCCGCTACGCCAGCCCAGACGTGCAGGTGCGGGAGGCATCGGGAGACGTGCTGCGGGAGAGCCGCGCCACGCCGGTGTCCCTGCTCGACACCTGGTCCATCCGCTTCGGCGGTGAGTGGGCTGCGCTGCCGTGGCTCCAGCTCCGCGCCGGGTGGGGCTGGGTTCCCTCGCCCGTGCCGGCCCAGACGGGCGCCACCAACCTCTTGGACGCCCACCGGCAGGTGCTCTCGGCGGGCGTGGGGCTCTACATCCCCGAGTCGTCCCTGTGGTCCGGGGCGCGGGCGTTGCGCGTGGACCTCTACGGGCAGCTCCACCTGCTGTCAGATCGTACCGCCGAGAAGGTCGAGTTCCTACCGGAAAACCCCGGGTTTCCCAGCGTGTCCCTGCGCGGCTTCACTTGGAGCGCCGGAGGTGCCGTGCGCCTGCTCTTGTGAGCCCAGGGGGGAGCCACCGTTGGAGCGTTGGGTGAAAAACTGGCGCCCCGCGTGCTCTCCGTGGATGCTCCGGGCGAGGACCTGCGACAGGTCCTCGTCCCGAACACCACGCAACCGGCCTCTGGAACCTCCGCGGCGCGTGGAGGGGGGGCCTACGAGGGGAGCCGACGATGGACACCGCCGCTGAGACCGCGTTGGTGCTGGAGGCCGAGGCCGACGTCCTGTCCCAGGTAGCGCTGCGCCTGCGGGAGCGGGCGCAGCGAATCCGCAGGGAGAGCGGCTGGGGCCCGCGACTCGTGAGCGCGGACGGAGAGGCTCGCCAGGGCCGCCCCAGCACGCCGGCCCGGTCCAACATGAGCCCGCGCATCGAGGTGCGCCTGGCCCGGGCGCGGGAGCGGGCCCGTCAACAGGCGGCCAGCCTCTATGCCATCCTGGAGCGCGACGAGGACTGAGCGCGCCTCAGCGCGTCACCCCCAGCCGCGCCATGACCTTGTAGAGCCCGGGCCGCGTGAGCCCCAGCTCGCGCGCCGCCCGGGAGACGTTGCCGTCCGCCCGCTGGAGCGCCGCTCGGACCGCTGCCCGCTCGGCGGCCTCCACGGCGGCCTTGAGCGTCACCGGTTGGGGGGGCTCGGCGTGGCCGGGGCCCGACGGGTGGGGCGGGGCGCCCGGCTCCTCGACGCCCGGGGCGCTCTCTCCCCCCACGGCCTCGCGGGCTACTGCGGGAGAGAAGGCCTCGGGGCGCACTGGGTGCCCGGGAGGTGTGAGGGCCACGGCCCGCAGCAGCTCGTTTTCCAGCTCGCGGACGTTGCCCGGGAACGGATAGGCCTCCAGCGCGGCCAGCGCCTGGGCGCTCAGGCCTGGAGTCTCCCGCCCCGCCCGCGCGGCCACGCGGCCCAAGAGGTGATGCGCCAGCAGGCGCACGTCACCGGGGCGCTCGCGGAGCGGGGGCAGGGTCACCGTGATCGCGTTGATCCGGTACATGAGGTCCGCTCGGAAGCGCCCCTCGGCCACCATCTCCGCGAGGTCCCGGTGCGTCGCCGACAGCACCCGCACGTCCACGGGCTCGGCCCGGTCCGCCCCCACCGGCCTCACCTCCCCCTCTTGGAGCACGCGTAGGAGCTTGGCCTGCATGTCCAGCGGCATCTCGCCGATCTCGTCGAGGAGCAGGGTCCCCCCGGACGCTTGCGCGAACAACCCCCGCCGCGCCCCTGTGGCGCCCGTGAAGGCGCCGCGGACGTGGCCGAAGAGCTCGGACTCGATGAGGTGCGCGGGCACGGCCGCGCAGTTGAAGGCCACGAAGGGGCCGCGCGCCCGGGGGCTCCAGCCGTGGATGGCCCGCGCCAGGACCTCCTTGCCCGTCCCCGTCTCGCCTCGCAGCAGCACGGGCACGGCGGCTCCCGCCACGGCTCGGGCCAGGTCCAGCGCGGCGCGGAACGAGGGGGCCGTGCCCAGGGGCTCCGCGGGGCTCTCCGCCGTCCCGCGCAGCGCCGCGACCTCCCGTTCGAGCCGCGCGCGCTCCGCGGCCAAGCCTCGGCGCGTCGCCAGGGCACCTGCCGCCAGCGCCAGGATGGAGGCGCCCACGGCCACCGTGTCCACCGCGGCCGGTGGAAAGACGGCGGGCCCCAGGGGGCTCCACGCCAGGAGCTGGCCGTGGTGGACGCCCCCGGCGCGCAGCGGCGCCACGAGCGCCGCCTGGATGCCGGCCCCGGCCACGCTCCGGGTCGTGGGCAGGGCCTCCGCGGTCCCCTCCGACAGCACGACCAGCTCGGGCCGCCGCGCGGCCTCGGCCACGAGCCCGGCCGGGGCGGTCTGCCCGGCTTCGGCGTAGAAACCCGTCCCCTGCACGGTCACGGCGTACCCCGCCACGCCGGGCGCCGCGGCTTCCAAGAACCGCGCCCCGGCCTGGGCCAAGTCCTCGGCGTGCTCGCAGGCCAGGGCGTCCGCCGCCAACCCCAGCAGCGCGTCGGGGCGCTGGACGAGGAGGTCCACCAGGGGGTGGCGGGCCACCACCGTGCGCCCCCCTGCCTCCCGCACCTCCGCGGCTACCCCGTCGCCTCCAGGGAGGTCCTCGCCGAGCGCGTGGACCGTCAGCGCGACGGGGCGCGCGGAGTCTCCGAGCAACAGCGTGCCGCCGGGCGTGAGAGCGACCTCTTGACCTACGGCGAGCGGCCTGGGCGTCGCGCTCCCAGCGCCCCGCCACGCCGAGCCGTTGCGGCTCCCCAGGTCGGCGTAACACCACCCGCTCGCCGCCCGGCGGAGGAGCCCGTGTCGCCCTGACACGGTCGCCGCCTCCAGCAGCACGTCGCAGTCCTCGCCCCGCCCCACCAGCAAGGACAGCCCGACGGGCCCCGCGGTTAGCGTGAACTCCACCTCGTCGGCGTCCTCGCCCACGCGCCCGGTGAGCTTGAGGCCCAGCCCGATGCCGGCCCCTTGGGCGCTGCTAGCGGGAGTGGTCGGGGCCCGCTGAGGGGCATCGAGGTCATCTACAGGCTTGGCCATGTGAGCTCCACGTCTACGTTCGCCGTGCCCCCGCGCGGCTCTCCCTCGGGGCGCACGAGGAGATAGGTGCCGGTGGCCGTGGCGGCCAAGCCAGCCCCGATGGCGGCCCAGAACCACCACCGGTCCACCAAGGGCGTCCCCCGCTCAGCCTTGGGCGTCGCGCCCGGCGCCCCCCCCTCGTCAGGGCCGGGGGGCTTGGGCGGGGCCACCACGGGGAGCGTCTTGGGAGCCTCGGGGCTCCCCCAGCGCGCCGGGCCGTTGCCGCGCTGGTCCCAAGCCGTCACCCACAGGCGCAGCGCGGGGCCCCGCACCGCGCCCCCGGCGATGGTCCCGCGCCACGTCTTCCCGTCCGTCGTCGCGAGCTTGGTCTCTCGGGGGCTGCGCGCCTGCTCGTCCGCGCTTCGGGGGCCTCCAGTCGCCCCAACCGGCGACGGGGCGTCTCGCGCCAGCCACAGCGAGACGCCGGACACACCGCTGGCGTCCTCCGCGACGACCTCCACCGTCACCGGCTCGCCGGGCCGGGCGGCCACGGGGAGGTGGACGGTGAGCGTGGGCGGCAGGCGGTCCGGCGCGCGCGCACGGGCGGCGTCCAGCCTGGCGCGCCACGCGGGCGGCCAGGCGTCCAGGGGCGGCTCGAAGGTCGGGTCCAGCGCGAGCAGGGCGTCCAGGTGGTCGTCAGCGGCTTCTCGCCTCCCCTGGGCCAGCGCCACCTCGGCGGATAGCGCCAGCACATCCCGCTGGCTGTCGGCGGGAAGGGCGCTCAGACCAGCCCGCGCTGCGGCCAGCTCGCGTTCGGTGCAGGGGTAGTCCAGGGCGGCTCGGCAGACGCGCGCCCGGGCGAGCGCCCGCGCCGGCGTCACCGCCGTGCGGGCGCCGCGCGGTGCGGGAGAGCCGGTGGGTGGGGCCGCGCGGGCCGCGGGTGCCCACGCAGCGGCGCTCACCGTGACGCTCAGGGCGACCGCCAGGGTCGCGCGCCACGCGGGCGCCCCGCGCCTCGATGGGCGCGGTCCCCGCGGCGTTGGGCGGCGCGCTGGGATCACGGCGCGCCCTCCAGGGCCGCGCAGGGGTCGGCGTCGTCGTAGGGGGCGAAGACCGTGAGGGACGCCGGACCGGGGCCGGCGAGGACGGCGCGGTCCGGGCCCCCGAAGGAGGTGAGGGTCGTGGCGTCCGCGGGCTGCCCGGTCTCTTGGGCGCTCCCGGCGTCCCACACCGGCCAGGTGCGGAGGGCGGTCGTTCCGGGCAGGTCCACGGCCGTGAGGGACGCGCCGTCGCTCGACCCGGCCCGCACCAGCGCCACGGTCCCGACCGCGTCGAGGCGCGCCGCGGTGGGGAGCACCCCCGCCCCCAAGCCCAGGTCGATGTGCCGGGCATCGGCCGGGGCGCCGCCCAGGGGGACGGCGACGAGGCCAGGCGACGTCCCTGCGCAGGCGACGGCCGCCCACCCGGCGCCAGCCGTGGCGTCCGGGGAGGTCGCCACGCTCACGGGTTCGGCGCAGTCGGGGAGGGGCCACTCCTCCGGGAAGCCCGCGGCGGGGTCCTGCAAGCGCGCCAGGCGTCCCGTGGCGCCCGGCCCGGCGCCGTGGGCGGGTGCGGCGACGAGGAGCAGCTCGTCTCGGGTCGCGGCGAGCCCCCGGAGCTGGAGGCCAGCGCCCACCCCGGGGATGGGGGTGAGGAGGACCTCCCCGTCGCCGGTCCCGTCGGCGCCCACGGGAGACGTCAACGGTGCGCCCACGAGGGTCGTCGAGCCGTCCTCGGCGCTCGTGAGGGCGAACAGCCACCCCGTCTGCTCCTCCGACGGCGCGGTCGGCCATGTGGCGAGGGCCGTGACCGCGACTGCGGCGGATCCGCCGCCTCCCTGCGTAGAGACGACCGCGGTGTTGGGCGCCGTGTTGGTCGTCGCGAGCGCGCCGGTGTCCAGGTCCCAACGGGTCACGCCGAGCCCTTGGGCGACCCAGGCCGCCCCGTCGGAGTCCAGCGCCAGGGCTTGGGGGGCTGCGTCCAGGGACCACGGGGAGATTCCCAGCGCGCACGCGCCGGGCGCGAGGGTCATGGGCAAGAGCGCCCCGGCATCTCCCCCCGCGCAGGAGAGGGCGGCGACGGCGCGGCCGTCGGGGTTGGCGTGCAGGTCCACGAGCCGGGCGTCGGCGCAGGCTCCTCCCAGGTCGATCCTCCGCTGGCCGGCTGCCACCGGGAGGACCCGGAGGGGCGCGGGGGCCGACGCCGCGCCGCAGGCGACCACGCGCGCCTGGGACGTGGCGACGGGGGCGCTCACCGTCGCCGTCACCTCGGTGTCCGACCAGCCCTCGCTCGGCAGGCGCGCCCCCCCGGCCTCGACGTAGGCGAGCCCAGCGCCGGCCTCGAACCCTTGCCCGTGAACGGCGACGGCCACGGGCCCCCCGTCGGCGGGCAGGACCACCGGCTCCGGGGACAGGGACGCGATCTCGGGCGGCGCCGCAGCCTCCAGGCGGACCGTGGCCGTGGCCTCATGGTCGGACGCCACCGTGACCGGGTCGCTCCAGCCCACGAAGCGGTTGTCGAACCCGTCCGAGGCCCAGGCCTTGACGGTCACCTGGAGGCCCACGGGGAGGTCGCGCAGGACCAGGGCCTCACCGCAGGCCGTGGGCTCGGAGGGGGGGCCGATGCCCAGCGCGTCCTCGCGCGACCGGAACGGCTGTGCTTGGACGCTCGCCACGCAGTGGTCCGCGCAGCTCGACGCCTCCAGGGCCAGCCGAATCGTCCCCCCCTCGCCTCTGGCGTTTGGCCCTGGCAGCTCCGTCGCGCACGCAGCGGCCCAGCAAGCCCAGATCGCGAACAGCGCGGGAGCTCTCGCCCCGAGCGCCGACAACGGTCGTTGACGCCCCGTCTCCACCCGTTGACACCCCCCCGACGCCTCCGACGTTCCACGCTGCACCCGGTGGCCCACCCGCCCCGCCAGCGGCCCGGTTCCCCGTGGCCCCCTCGCCCCACGCGATGCTGGGTGTGATGCAGGGCCTGTGCCGCTCCGCGCCCTGCGGGCTCGGGGCGCGCTCGTGGGGTTGTGTGGTTCCTCTCAGTGTGTGGGTATATAGCCAGCCCCCGGCGCCCCGTCCAGCCGTCGGAGATGTCGGGACGACGCGCATCGGCGCTCGTCCTGCTTGCCTCGGTCAGGTCACGCACGGGCCCGTTGCGCGCGGCTCGTGCTCCCGACCCGAGCGGCCGCCTCCCGAGGCGCGCCCCGCTGGGCATCGGCATGAGTCGTGCAGGGTCGCGTTGACGCGCCGGGGCATGACCGCCATGATGATGAGAGCCCCTGGGAGCTGCCGTGAACACGCCCCTCACCTCTCGAACCGTGCGGATGAGCCGCCCGCGCCGCCCGTGGCTGTGGGGGCCCTTCTGGGGTGCGCTGGCCGTGGGCGCGATGGGCCTGGGCGGATGCCCGGGGCAGTCCGTGACGGAGGTCGCGCGTTTCCAGGCGGCGCTGCCCACGGACTCGCTGTTGGCGCTGACCCTGCCGGGTGGCGAGGACGACGCGGGACCCGCGGACGGAGTCTATCGAGGGGGCGCAGTGGGGCTCCCTTCCAAGCTCCACAGGGCGACCGTCGCTACGACCCGGTTCGTGCGGGCCGGGCTGGTGACCATGACGGCCCTCATTCATCAGGTCACCTCCGCCGCCTCCCCGGAGCGGGCGGGGGCGTCGCGGGTGATCTGGCGGGCCGAGGTGGACGTAGCCGGGGGCGCACGCCGCGAGCGCGCCGTGGTCGTGGACCGCGTCGTGGACAACTTCTTCACATTCCAACTCGTGGAGCGACTGTCTCCGTCCGGAGACGGGGGCCAGCCCTCCGGCGCGGTCGGCGGAGGTGCCTCTTGGCGGGTCTTGGTGGCGGGCAACTTCACGCCCAGCGGCGATCCTCTCCACGGGCTTGGGGCGGCCTGGTTGAACCTGGACGCTTTCGACAAGGCGAGCGGGAAGATCCTCTGCCTGTGGTCCAACGCGGGCGATGAGCGGACCGTGACGGCGACCTTCTATCGCGTCTCCTTGCCGGGCGTCGTGCTCCCTCAGGAGCCCATGGACGCCTCGTACCACTTCCAACAAAACGCGGACCGCGGCCTGGCCGTGTTCGAGGTGGAGGTGGATGCGGACGAGGGCGAGCTGGGCACCGCGGCGGAACGCACGGTCGTCATCAGCCGCTGGAACCGGAAGACGGGGGCGGGGAGGGCTGACGCCGGGGCGCGGGACGGGGACCTCCCCGGCGCGGGGATCGCCCTGGCCCGTCGGACCCAGTGCTGGGGCCGCGCCGCCTTCGGCTTTCCCCTGCGCTACGACGCCGCCTGGGCGGTCGATGAGCAGGGTGAGACCCACGCCCTGGGATCTGCCCAGGGGCAGGTGTCTGCCTGCGTCTTCCCCAAGGCCGTGCAGCCCGTGCTGCCTCCCCGGGGCGCCGAACCGTCGGTGCCCGCGCCCGTGTCTGGACTCTGACGCCTGGGGCGGGCGTGGGGGAGGCTACGGGCTCGGGGCTCGCCGGTTCGACCGGACGACGCGGGCCTTGAACGCGAGCTCGCCCCCGCCCGGAGCCTTCAGGTGGCAGCGGATGGAGCGGCGGAGCGTCAGCACCTGGGGTGTGGGCCCGAGCGTTCGCCCGCCGCACCGCACATCGTAGTAGCGTCCGGCGGGGGCCCCCACCGTCAGGCGAACGCGGGTGGGCCCCCCGGAGGTCCGCGCCACCGCGCGCACCCGGAGCAGGGCGGTGAGGGGCGGCGAGCCGCCGTGGAGGGTGAGGAGCTGAGCGGCGCGACCCAGCGGGTGCGTGCGCACGGGGGCCAGCCCCGAGGCGCCCGCCCCCCGGACGTGAAGGGGGCCCGCGCCCCCGGGGCGGAGCTCGAGGCGGAGGCCTCCGCGCGCTCGGCTGGGGCTCGCGTGGTCCCCCGCGCCCGCGTTCGCCTCCGCGTCCGCCTCCGTTTCCGCTCCCGTTCCCGTGTCCGCGTCCGCCTCCGGTCCCGCCTCCGTGTCCGCTTCCGCCCCCGTTCCCGTGTCCGCCTCCGCGTCCGCTTCTGCTTCCACCCCCGCTTCCGCTCCCGCCTCTGCGTCCGCTTCCGCATCCGTCCCCGCTTTTGCTTCCGCCTCCGCCTCCGCCTCCGCCTCCGCCTCCGCGTCCGCTCCCGCCTCCGCCTCCGCGCCCCCCGTCTCTCCTCCCATCGTTGGGCCGGGGATCCGGGCCAGGAGCATCGCCAGGGCCACCATCACCGCGAGCCCGCCGAGCCCCGTGAGGACGGTCCAGCGCCCCCGCGCCGTGCGGGCAGATGTTCGCTCTCCCAGTTGCTCGGGCGGGGGCACGGCTGGGGGCGGCGCCGGCTCGGCGGACGTCCACACCGGCGCCTCGGGTGCAGCCGTCCTGGTGACCGGCGCGGCTCCCCCGTGCGCCGCTGTGGCTGCGCGGGCCAAGGCGGCTCGGTCTAGCCTCGCGGACATCCCCTCCAGGGTCTCCAGCGCCGCCCGGGCGCTCGTGGGGCGCTGGCTTGGGTCCGGGGCCAGGAGGTGCAGGGTCCAGGCGTCGAGCGCTGGCGGGACGTCGGCCCGGAGCGCGGACGGAGGGGCCGGGAGGCGCGACCGGGCCGCCAGCAGCTCGTGGAGGCCGCCCTCGGGACGCAGGGGGCGGCCGGTGAGCACCTCGTGGGCCACCAGCCCCACGGCGTAGAGATCGGCCGCGGGCCCCACCGCGTAGCCGGCGAGCTGCTCGGGGGCCATGTAGGCCAGCGTCCCTTTGAGCCCGGCGAGGGAGGGACCGTCCGCGGCGCCCACCCGCACCACGCCCAGGTCGGTCACCTTGGCGACCCCCGTCTTGGCGTTCACGAGGACGTTGGAGGGGTTGATGTCCCGGTGGACCAGGTCCAGGGGGCGACCGTCCTCGTCCCGCGCCTCATGGAGCGCCACGAGGCCCCGCAGGATGTCGCCGACGGTCGCCACGGCGGCCCCCACGGGGAGTCGTCGCCCGCGGCGCCCCAGGTGACGCAGCAGGGCGCCCAGGTCGGGGCCGGGGACGTACTCCAGCACGAGCTGGTCCTCGCCAGCGTCCAGGAGGCGGACGACGTGCTCGGAGCGCACGGCGCCCAGCGCTCGCGCCTCGCGTCGATAGAGCTCTCTCCACGCGGCGTCTGCGCCCGGCAGCAGGCGCTTGACGACCACGGCCTCGCTGTCGCGCCCACGCTCGCTGCGCGCGAGGAAGACCTCGGCCATCCCCCCCACGGCCAGGCGGCGCTCGATGACCAGGCTGGAGCCGTCGTCGATCACGGCGACCACGCTAGCCCAAGGCACCTCGGGGCGTCATCTTCCCACCCTCGCGCCCGGGTACCGGAGCGGCCCCCGCGCCCGCAACCGCTCTTGCCCCCGCCCCCGCTTCCGCATCCACACCCGCGCCCGCTTCCATGCCTCCGGCCATCCGCCCGAGGGCATGGCCTCGCACGGGTCCAGCATGAAGCCCACGCCGTGGCAGCACCCGCCTCGCTCACCGGGCCCCGGGGCGGGGCACCTTGCCGAAGCGGAGCTCGTAGGCGGTCACGATGATCTCCGTGAGAGCGTCCACGGAGAGGCCGTCCACGCGGAGCACCAGGTCGAAGTCGTGAGGCTCGTCGCAGGTCCGGTGGAAGTGGTGCAGCATGAAGGCGCGGCGCTCCGCGTCCACCTCCGCCATGCGCGCCTGGGCCTCGTCCAGCGTCCAGCCGTACCGCCTGGCCAGGCTCTCGGCCCGATACCCGGGTGAGCCCACGATCCGCACCCGGAGCGCGTCGTCGTCGCCCAACGCCAGGTGCCCCCCGCGCCCCACGATCACCGCGCTCCCCCGCTGCCCCACCGTCTGCACGATCTTCAGCAGCCGCTCGAGGTACGTCGTGTCGCTCACCGACGCGTTCTTCACGAAGGCGTTGAAGATGGCGGTGGCCGCGTTCTTCCGGCGCTCGTCCAGGGCGGCCACGAAGTGCTCCGCGACCTTGGCTTCCGCCGCGATGGCGCCCACCAGCTCCTTGTCCCAGAACGTGAAACCCAGCCGCTCGGCCACGGCGCGCCCCACCTCTGCGCCCCGCGCCCCGAACTCCCGGGACACGGTCACCACGGGCCACCGCTTCACCTCCGTGGGCCGCCGCCGGGCGGCCGCCTCCCACCGGCGCACTTGTTGCTCTACCAGGGCCTCGACGCTACGCGGACGATGATCCACAACGCACCTCCCACTGGGTCTGGAAGCGAGACGCTCCCCCGGAAGCCCGGCCCAGGCGGACGCCACTCCCGGAGACTCGGGCACTGCCAGCGCCGCGCGCACCTCACGCTCGCGCCTCACCGACCACGCCCTCACGCTCTGTGTCCTTACCCCTACGATGCGCCCCGCCTCCCGCCGCGACAACCCCTGGCGGCACAGTGCGTGACCCCAGATCCGCCACCTACTCTGGGATTCGGCTTTGGATCCCGCGTGTGGGC
>CAYZID010000163.1:0-8938 GCA_964478315.1 uncultured Myxococcales bacterium
ACACGCGGGATCCAAAGCCGAATCCCAGAGTAGGTGGCGGATCGGGGCGCGGCCCGCTCCCTTGCGACGGCCACGTTGGGGGTGATAGGCCAAGCGCCAACGGGGTGGCCCCGCCGGGTGCCTCCAGCCCCGGCGCCCCCAGCCGCCCTCCCCCGCCGCCCCTCACAGACAGGAACGCCATGCCCAAGCCCACCTCCCGCCGCGCGGCCACGGTGCCCGCCTCGCCCATCCGCAAGCTCATGCCCCACGCGCTGGACGCCAAGGCGCGCGGGGTCCACGTCCACCACCTGAACATCGGCCAGCCGGACATCGCCACGCCGCCGGAGGCCATCGAGGCCCTGCGCGCCTTCGAGCCGTCCGTCGTGGCCTACACGCAGTCCCAGGGGACGCCCGCGTACCGGGAGACGCTGCGCGGCTACTACGCGGGCTGGGGCGTGGACCTGGAGCCCGGCCAGATCAACGTGACCACGGGCGGCTCGGAGGCCCTGCTGTTCACGATGCTCGCCACGCTGGACCCGGGCGACGAGGTCCTCATCCCCGAGCCTTTCTACACGAACTACCTGAGCATCGCCCGCATGTGCGGGATCGCCGTGCGGCCGCTGACCACGCGCGTGGAGGACGGCTTCCACCTCCCCGAGCGGGCCGCCGTGGAGGCCGCGCTGACCGACGCGACGCGCGCCATCCTGCTGTGCAACCCGTCCAACCCCACGGGCACGGTCTACACGAAGGCCGAGATCGATCTCCTGGTGGACCTGGCGGTCGAGCGGGACCTGTGGCTGCTCGCCGACGAGGTCTATCGCGAGATCGTCTACGACGCCGAGCCGGACACGTACCGCAGCGTGCTCACGTTGGAGGACATCGCCGAGCGCGTGGTGGTCGTGGACAGCGTGTCCAAGCGCTGGAGCCTGTGTGGCGCGCGCGTGGGGGCGGTGGTGAGCCGGAACGCCGACGTCATGGCGGCGGTGCTGCGCATGTCTCAGGCGCGCCTGTCGCCCCCCATGCTAGGGCAGTTGGTGGCGGACGCCGCCCACGCGGCGGGCGAGCCCTTCATCCTGGCGGAGCTGGACGCCTATCGGCGGCGGCGCGACCTGGTCTTCGAGGCCCTGGAGGCCATGCCGGGTGTCCACGCGCGCCGCCCGGAGGGGGCCTTCTACATGGTCGCACGGCTGCCGGTGGATGACGCGGAGCGCTTCGCCCAGTGGCTGCTCACCGACTTCCAGCGCGACGGCGAGACGCTCATGGTGGCCCCGGCGGCGGGCTTCTACGCGACCGAGGGGCTGGGCACCGACGAGGTCCGGGTGGCTTTCGTCTTGGAGACCGACGCCCTGGCGCGGGCCATGGCCATCCTCGCCGCCGGCCTCCAGGCCTATCCCGGTCGGAGATAGCGAGTTCCCATCCTGAAAAGCCTCCCGTCGCCGCGACGGCCGCTGCACACACCATGCGCGTCCCCGCAACCACTTGAAGTAGCGCTGCTACTCCGGCGGGTTGCGTGAACGCACCTGGCACGCACATCGACTCGCCGTGGCTCGGTCCGCCTTTTCAGGATGGGAACTAGCGAGCTCGGGGGGAGGTAGCGGCCGGGCGCAGCCTCCCCACGGGGAGCGGCCCGGCTCGCGCTCGCGGCGCGGGCGGCGTCCCACGGAAGACCTCGCCCGTGTCGGCGCGCACGGCCCAGACCGCCCCGTCGTAGCCGAAGACGAGCAAAGGGGAGGCCAGCGGCCTCGGGGCGCGCCAGAACCGACTCCCCGGGCCTCAGCCCTGACCGAAGCTCCGCTCGAACAGGGCCTCGATGGCGGCGCGGCCGTTGTCTTCGAGCAGGCGCGTGCCCGTGGCGGCGAAGCGCTGGGCGGTGATCTTGGGGGCGTCGGCCGGGACCCAGGTGAGGTGGTCCCAACGGAGCCACTCGCCGCGGCTCTGGTCGAAGACGTAGAGCTCCTTGCGGAACAGCTTGGCGAGCTCGGCGCCCCAGCCCGTGCCGCCCTTGACGGTGCCGTCGTCCTTGACCCAGCCCACGCTGAAGACCTGGTCGGCGGCGTTCACGAGGTGCCACTGGAGGGCGAGGGTCTTTCGGAACAGGGGGGTGTCCTTGTAGACGCGGTGCATGAGCTGCGCGACGTAGGACAGGCTCACGAAGCCCTTGGACAGCTCGGCGTCCGAGAGGAGCTGCTGGCCGCGGGTACGCACGTCCTGGTGGCCGTCGAAGGTGAAGTTCACCTCCTCCAGGCCCCAGCGCTCGGCCGCCTCGCCGAAGGCCGCCTCGGTACCGGCGGCGGCGCCGCTGTAGAGGGTGAAGTCGCTCGGGGTCAGGGTCGCCATCGTGGGGTCTCCGTTGGGGGGGGCCTGGGGCCAAGGGGGGGCCATCGTGGGCCCGCGTTGGGAACGGCATCCACCGCGCCGTCGCGCGGGGGCGGCGGACCTACCCGCTCGCCGGGGCGAGGTCAAGGAGCGGGTCGTCCGGCCGTCCGGGTCCGTCGCCCCGGGGCACCCCGGAGGACGCGAGGCGACCCGGGCGGCCCGGGGATGGTGTATGTTTGCGGCCCGTTGGGGCTGGGCGCGGCGCAGGTGGGTCGGGAGCCCCGTGGAGAGGTCGCGGAGAAGAGGGGGGCTGCCTCATGGTCGAGTGTCCCAAGTGTCGCGTCCCCGTGGGGGAGCTGGGCCCGGACGGCGCGCTGGAGGCGGTGTGTCACCGCTGTCGGTTTCGCTATCGCTTCGTGGCCGGGCGGGTGACGCGGTCGTCCTCCAAGCGGGTGACGCTCCAGCGGAAGACGAACAAGCAGCCGGGGCGCTACGAGCGGCGGCACGAGATCCGGCTGGAGCGTTGGGACGGGGGGCTGGAGCTGGTCCGGTTCACGACGCCGGGGCCCGACGAGGTGGTGGACCTGCCCCGCGGGGACGAGGCGCTGGTGGTGTCCACGATGCGCGGGGGCGAGGTGGAGGAGGTGGTGGAGCTCGTGGACGTGACGACGCGCGAGCGTTTCGCCTTGCAAGACCCGGGGGGGACGGCGGCGCAGCGGGCGGACCAGGCGGCGGGGACGGTGTGGGTGGTGGTCTGGCTGCTGGCGTGGTGGCTCACGGGCCTCGGGGTGTGGAGCTCTCTGTTGCTGGGGCTGGGGGCGGCCGTGGTGGTGATGGTGGCTGGGCGCACGGTCATGGCGCCCCGGGTGGCGTTGGACGCGCCGGCGCGGGCGGAGATCGCCGAGCAGCAGGGGCTGCTCCAGCGCAAGCGGGGGTTGGAGGACAAGCTCGCGCGGCTGGACGGGGAGGCGGCGGAGCGCGAGCGGCTCCGGGCGCGGCTCACGGGGCTGCGGGAGAAGATGGCGGCGGTGGGGCGCGAGCTGTATGGGGCGCGGATGGACACGGTGGACCGGGCGCTCAAGCTGCTGGCGCGCCAGCAGGCGTTGGACGACCGGCTGCGGGCGGAGTACCGGCGGGCGATCACGGTCTTGGAGATCGAGCACGAGACGGCGCGGGCGACGGACGCCCTGGCGAGCGACGTGCTGACGACGACCCTGGCGAAGCTGGACGAGCTGCGCGCCGTGGAGGCCGAGAACGCCGCCCTGCGCGACGAGCTCCAAGCGAACGACGAGGTCACCCGCCTCTCGGTCTGACATCGTTCGCGCCCGCCCCCGCGTGGAGAATGAAACCGAGAGGGAAGCGAATCGGGGGCGTCAGGACGGATCGGGCGCGGACCAGGCGCGGAGGTAGGCGGTCTGGGGGGGCTCTGGGCAGTGGGGGCCGCGCGCCGCGTGCAGGCGCGCCAGGGTCTCGTCCGCCGACACGCCCCCCAGGCGCAGGGCCAGCCCCGCGATGAGCCCCGTGCGCCCCAGCCCCGCCACGCAGTGCACGACGACGGCACGTCCGGCGACCAGGCGGCCGTGGAGGTCCTCGACGATCCCGCGCACGTCCTCCCACGCCTGGGGCACATAGCCGTCCGGCAGCGGCCGGTGATGAAAGCCGAGCCCCGCCGCGGCCACCGCCCCCGCGTACCCATCCACGCCCCACTTGAGCAGCTCGCCGTGGGTCGCCAGGCACAGCACCTCCTGCCACCCGCCGGCCTTGAGAACCCCCAGGTCCACGGCCACGTCCCGCGCCCAGAAGCCCCCCGTCGTGGGGGCCTGCCCGTTGCGCCCGGGCAAGAGCGTGAGCCCCAATCGCCCCGGCCACGGCCCCGGCGCCACCCCCACCTGGAGAGGATCCGTCTCGCTCGTCCGCCGCCGCTCGCTCATCCCTGCCATCTCCCTCAACCCCCCAATCTCGGCCCCGCGCCGGCCCGGCGCCCACACCGGCTGGCCCGCGCTCAGTCCGGCGTACACCCGTCGCCACCACACACGTCGAGGATCTCGCCCGTGCGGAAGAAGTGAAACATCTGCTCATTGTGCCAGGACAGCTTCCGCGGCTTCCCGTGGGGATCGCCGAGATCCTCGTCCGTTGGCGGCGGCTGGGCCCCCGGCGGGGCCCAGGGGTTCCCGAAACTGTAGCTCACCAGCCCCGAACCCGCGTGCGGATAGGCCGTGGGCTCCACGAAGGGCACGTCGCGCCCGTAGTTCGCCATGAGGGCGATCCCCACGTCGCTGCGAAGCGCGTTCTCGTTGGAGACGTTCGCCACCTGCCAATCCCCCTGGGCGCTGGCCAAGAGCACGGCGTGCGCGGGCGTGCCCGGGAAGGGCTCCACCGAGATGTGGCGCAAGTAGCTGGCCGGGTCCGTGCGGTCCCAGAGCGTCTGCACGATGGACAGCAGGAGTCCATGGACCGTGGGATCCCGATACCCGATGGACAGCGCCACGAAGAACGGGTCGAAGTCCACCGAGCGCGTGAGCAGCAAGGCGTAGGTGTTCCCCGGGACCCCCAGGTGACCGCGGACGATGTCGGTGGACAGCGCCATGATGGTCCCGCCGAAGATCCCGCCCTGACTGATCCCTGAATAGTAGAGGGCCGCGTCGTCCACGACCACGCCCCGGGCGGCGATCTCGGGGATCTGGTCGAAGCTGTCGCGCATGGCGCGCGTGAGCAGCAGGTGCTCCAACACGCCCTGATGCAGCCGGTCGGCCAGGGCCGGGAAGTAGCTCATGTCGTAGAGGATGTTGACGGTCACGGGCACGTCCTCCTCGGACATCCCCACCATGTCGCACCCGGCGATGATGACGTGCTCGTTCACGGCGATGTCGTCGTAGAAGCGGGCGTGGATCTGCTCGCTCGTGCCGTTGAGCCCGTGCCCGTGAATCAGGATCCCGTGGGGCGTGCCGTCGAGGGCCGTGCGCGGCACGCGCGCCCGGAAGGTCGCCAAGCGGGTGCCGTCCTGGGCGGGCCGCCCGTCCGCGCCGCGGTGCATGCGCCAGGCCGGGGTCGCCCCGTCGGCGCCCACGGTGGACGGCTCCATGTAGTGGGGCACCTCGAAAGTCCCCGTGACCTCGAAGGCGATCTCGTCGTTCTGCTCGGGCGTGAACTCCTCGACGGAGGTCACGGTCATGGGGATGCCCGCCGCGTCCGCCTTGGCCAGGGCGTCGTCGCGCATGGCCAGCATGTCGCCGTGGAGGGCCTCGTCGCTCGCCGTCACGAAGTCCCAGGCCAGCGTGAGCTCGCCGCGGGCCACCCCCGCCGCCTCCAGCAGGGCGAAGATCTCGTCGAAGCGCGCCTGCCGCCCGGCGAGCGGCGTCCCCGCCGTGGCCCCGTCGCGCAAGGCGGCGAAGGCGGCGCTGGGGGCGATGGGCGAGCCGTCGGCATGGGTGAGGCCGCGCAGGGCGGCGATGTAGCGCGTACCCGGGCGGAGGATGCGCGCCGGGCGGATGAACAGCGAGCGTCGCGCGGGATCCTTGGCGCGCCCGTCCGCCTCGAACCAGCAGGGGACGCGCGTGAGGCCCCCGTCCTCGTCCACTTGGAGGAGCACGACCGGGGAGTCGTCGTCCAGGGTCGACGCGAGCTGGGTCTCGTCGGGGAGGGGGGCGAGGTCGATGTCGGGGAAGGCCACGACCATGGGGGCCGAGACGCTGTAGCCGTCCATGCGGGCGTAGGGCGCGGGGTCCACGTGGACGCCGTCTACGTTGGCGGGGAGGGTCGTGGGGCCGAAGGCGAGGCGGTAGCCGGTCGGGGTGGTGGGGTCGTCGGCCAGGAACAGGCTGGACGGCCAGGGCATGGAGCACACGTCCGGCAGCAAGGGGTCGCAGTCGGGGGCGTCCCAGGCCGCTGGCCAGGAGGGCCCAGCGTCTGGGGCGGTGTCTGGGGCGGTGTCTGGGGTTGTGTCGGGCGCCGCATCGGGCGCTGCATCCGGAGCGACGTCGGCCGCTCCATCCGAGGCCGCGTCGGCCGCCGGTCCCGGGCTCGTGGAGGCGTCGCCCCCGCAGGCCGCCAGGCTCCAGGCCACCAAGCTCCAGGCAAACAGGCCCCAGGCACACAGCCCCCGGGCGGGCAGCGTCCACGCTGCCCGGCGCCGGGCAGCCCCTCGGCTCATGGGGCCCTCGGCGCCCCGTTGCGTCCCCCTTTGTACGTCCATCGCGTGTCTCCTCGTCTCCGGGGCCCCCGCTCGCGGCTCGACGCTCCCTCTCTCGCGCCGCCGCCCGCAGCGGCGAGCCCGCACGCCCTCGCCCGGCGGGGAGCGTACCACAGCGGAGGCGGTCCCCTTTGTCCCATCGCTGGGCACGCGTCCACGACCGCGAGCTCCAGTCGAAAAACCCGTCGGACTCCCCTCACGGCGTCCAGAGTCGTGTGGTAGCCTGCTCGGTGGGGTCGAGAGACTCCGCGGACACCCACGCGAGCCCGGAGGTCGAGATGAGTCAGAGCAGCAAGCAAACCCCAAGCCCTGGCGGTGAGACGGTCGTCCTGGTGGATGGCGGCCAGACCAACAGGATCGGTGGCAAGACCCTGCTGTCCGACAGCGCCGTGGAGCTCATCGCCGGCATCGCCGCCCGCGAGGTCCCCGGCGTCCACAAGCTGGGCAAGGGGGTCTTCAAGGACGCCCTGCACCGGGTGGCGGGCACGGTGAACACGCGGCGCGGGGTCGTGGCCGAGGTGGGCACGAAGGAGGTCGCCGTGGATCTGGAGATGGTCGTGGAGTACGGCTTCAACCTCTACGAGGTGGCCGAGCAGGCCCGAACGCTGGTCATCGAGCGCCTGGAGCAGATGACGGGGCTCACGGTGAAGGAGGTCAATATCCACGTGGCCGACGTCGTGCTCCAGGAGCCCACCAAGAACACGCGCCGCGTGGAATAGCGCCCACTCCGCACCCACCGCGACCCGCGGGTCCCCCAACGAACACCAAGAGGAGAGGCACCCATGCCCAAGACCACGACGACCACCAAGAGCGCTCCGGCCCCCAGCCGCGGCCGCACCACCTTCTCCGACACCGTGATCGAGACCATCGCAGGGCTCGCCGTGCGCGAGGTCCCAGGGGTTTACAAGCTGGGCCAGGGCGTCCTGGGCGACGCGGTGGCCCGCGTGAAGGGCACCGCCGGCACGAGCCGCGGTGTGCACGCCGAGGTGGGCCGCAAGGAGACGGCCATCGACATCGATCTGGTCGTGGAGTACGGCTTCAACGTCCACGAGACGGCCTCGCTCGTGCGGGAGAAGATCGCCGCGCGGGTGGAGGAGATGACCAACCTGGTGTGCAAGGAGGTCAACATCGCCATCAGCGACATCCACTACGAGAGCGCGGACGAGCCCACGCCTTCGCGGCGGGTCGAGTAGCTGGGCGGCGCCATGGACCGCCTGAACCGCGTCATCCTGGCCGCCCTCGCCGTGGTGGTGGCCGCGGGAGCAGCGCTGTACTTGGCGGCGGCGGCTGGTCTGTGGGTCCCCCCGCCGGGGCTCGGGCGGGCGGTGGGCGAGGCGCTCGCCGCCGCGCTCGTCAGCCCCACGCCCTGGGGGATGGTGCTGGGCGTCGCGCTGCTGCTCACGGCGCTGGTCGCGCTCGTGGTGGCAGTGGGCCCGCGCGCTCCCCGAGAGGTCCTCGTCTCCGAGTCGCCGGAGGGTGACGTCACGGTGGCGCTGGGCACGGTTCGGGAGTTCGTGGAGCGCACGGTGGAGCGTCTGAGCGATGTGCGCCGGGCGGTGGCCTCGGTGCATCCGAAGCCCGACGGCCTGTGGATCACGTGCCACGTGGAGGCCAACGCCAGCGCCATCCTGGACGCGCTGGGGGAGGAGATCCGCCGGGCGGTGCACGACGAGGTCGCGGCCCACCTCTGCCTGGAGGTCCGCCGGGTGGAGGTCAAGACGCGCATGAGCCTGCACCGACGGGCGCGAACGGTGGTCAAGTGAGCCTGCTTCGGGGGTCCCTGGCGCGCCTACTGCGTGCGGCGCCCGCGGCGGTCCGTGTGACGCGGGGGGCCGCGCGTGGGGCGCGGAGGACCGGCCTGTGAGCCAGGCCGACACGGGCGGCCCGCGCCTGGCTGGAGACGGCGGCGGCCCGCTGGTGCTGGGCGTGTGCGCGGGGCTGGCACGGCGGCTGCGGGTGGGCGTCGGGTGGGTGCGCGGGGCGGCGCTGGTGCTCCTGGTGGCCACCTGGGTGACGGCCCTCGTCTACGGAGTGGCGGCGCTGATGCTTCCTGGGGAGGGGGAGGAGGGGCTGTCCTGGCGGCTGCGGTGGGAGCTGCGTTGGAGGCGGCTCGGGGACGGGGTGCGGGGGGCGAGGCGGCGCCTGGAGGCGTTCGTGGCCCGCTGGGCCGCCGATAGGGTGTCAGCCTCGGCCGAGCGGTCTCTGCGAGCTCTTGTGGGAGGCTCGTTCCTCCTGGCGGGGGTCGTGTTGTTCGCTTGGAGCCTCCCTTGGATCGATTCGCTAGACCTGCTCCGTGCCTTGGGGCTGGGGCTGGCACTGCTCGGCGTGGGGATCCTCGGGGAGAGGTCGCCTTGAAGACCGCCCACCGTCACGTGCCCGCGCCCGCGCCCAAGCCCGCGCCCCGCCCCCTCCGGGCCCGCCAGCGAGCCCCCCTCAGATTACTCTGGGTCACCC
>CAYZID010000163.1:9038-13636 GCA_964478315.1 uncultured Myxococcales bacterium
CCCGCCCCCTCCGGGCCCGCCAGCGAGCCCCCCTCAGATTACTCTGGGTCACCCTGCTGGCCCTGCCCGCCCCCGCCCCCCTGGCCGCCTGTGGGGGGCTGCTGGAAGGGCCCCGTTCAGATGCTGTCGCCCACATCGACGGGGGCGACACGAGCGCCCAGGGCCCCGTTTCGGAGGTCGGACCCGCGCAAGACATCGGCGCCTCGCTCACGGACACAGAGCCGGGACCTGTGGGTAGAGACGCCGACGTTCCCACGGACGCTCCGAACGGCATCGACGCGGCCGACTCGGGCCCGGAGGACGTGGGGCCACCCCCCGAGTGCGGGCCTGGAGCCCGATCGCCGCTACCCGACCCCTGCAACGACTTCCAGCCGTGCACGATCGACGCGTGCGAGGATGGCGTGTGCGTCCACACGCCGGATCCGGCGTGCTGCACGGCGGACGACCAGTGTGACGACGGGATCGACTGCACGGCCGACACCTGCAACCTCATCCTGCACACCTGCATGTCCGTGCGGGACTCGAGCTTCTGCTGTGTGAATGGGGACGACTGCGACGACGGGGATGCGTGCACGGACGACGTGTGCGCCGCCCATCGATGCGTCTTTCCGCCCATCCCCGCGTGCGCCGACGTCACGGTGTGCGTGGACCAGAACGAGTGCACGGAGGACGCCACGGTGCCCTCGCCCGCGGGCCCGGTGTGTGTCTTCACGCCCGTGGCGGCGCAGGGCGCGGCCCCGCCGGGCTGCTGCGCCGCGGCGGCGGACTGCGACGACGCGGACGCCGCCACGCTGGACGTGTGCACCTTCGCGCGGTGCGACCACCTCCCCCTCCCCTGCCAAGACGACGGCGATTGCGCCGGCTCGGGCGACTGCACTTCGGGGACCTGTGAGAGCGGGCAGTGCGTCTACCCCGCCGCCTGCTGCGAGGCCGCCATCGAGTGCGACGACGGGGTAGCCCTCACGCAAGACACCTGCATCGACCACCAGTGCGCCCACACCGTGGACGCAGCGGCGACGTGCGGGGCGGACGGCGACTGCGCGGCGCCGACGACGTGCGCGGTGGAGAGCTGCGTGGGTGGCCAGTGCAGCGTGGCCGTGGCGGTGGACGCCCCTGGGTGTTGCGCCACCGACGCCGACTGCGCGCCCTCGGCAGCGGCATGCACAGCCACCGCGTGCCAGGACTTCACCTGCGTGGAGGTCCCGTCCAGCGCACCGTGGACCGTCGCCTCGGAGACCTTCCCGGGCGCCGAGGCCCTCGCGGCCTGGACCATCACCGATGACGGGAGCGGGGCGCGGTGGCAGTGGGCCCCATCGGAGGCCAAGTCCCCGCCGGGGCTTCTCTACTACGGCGCCCTCCCCGCCCAAACCATCGACGTGGGGACGACAAAGGGGACGGCTGTGAGCCCCCCGATCTCGTTGCCCCAAGGTACGCCCACGGACGGGCTCATGGTCCGCTTCTGGCGGAGGCTGGCCGTGGAGCCCATCAGCTCGCGGGATGTGGTGACCCTAGAGGTAGTGCCTGCGAGCGGTCCCCCCGTGCAGGTGTGGGACAAGTCCTACGACGCGGGCCCCGGGCTGGGGTGGCGACTTGACGAAGTGGCCTTGCCAGGCGGGCTCGTGTTCCCGATCCAGCTTCGGTGGTCGTTCGACACGATCGACGCGGTGAACAACGACTATGCGGGCGTCTTCATCGACGACGTGGAGCTCCTACGTCCGTGCCCATAGGCCCCAGCCCCCAGGCCTCCGCGGCCCACGGGCGCACTCGGGCCGATGGGCGCGAGACCAGCCCCCTACTCTGAGTCCCCGCCCTTGGGACACTCCTGGGACACTCTTGGGACACTCTTGGGACACCCTTGGGACACTCTTGGGACACTCTTGGGACACTCTTGGGACACTCCTGGGCCGCCACCCTTGTGATGGGGCGCGTCGGCCCAGGCCGCAACCCATCGTTCCCCCATGATTACGCGCGGTACTGCGCCTTGGCATGGAGCCTGCTGTGTGGGCTGGCGCTATGTCCAAGCCACTGCCTATCGAGCCCGGTAAGACCTACATGCTCACCCGTCGCTGCGCGGGGAGGCATCGGTGGCTCACGCCGGGGTCCAAGCTCAACAACCTGTTCCGGTACCTGTTCGCGGTGGGGGCCGCGCAGTTCGGCCTCCAGGTTCACGCGCTGGTGGTCATGTCCACGCACTACCACGCCATCGTCACGGACCCGGAGGGCCGGATCCCGGCTTTCGAGCAATGGCTCCACAGCCTTCTGGCGCGCGCGGTGAACCAGCTCCGCGAGCGCACCGACACCTTCTGGGGCGGACGGCGCGGGGGGCGGCAGGTGATCGCCGACGCCCCCGCCCTGCGCGACGCGCTGGTGTACGTCTGGAACAACCCCACGAAGGCTGGGCTCGTCCGTTGTGGCAAGCACTGGCCTGGGGTCCGAACGACCCCTCACCAGATGCTGGCGGGCGTGGGGATTCGGGACGCGAAGATCATCGAGCGCCCCGAGGGCTTCTTCGACGAAGGGGGCTCGATGCCCGAGACGGTGGAGTTCGCGCTGGTGGTCCCGGCCATGCTGATGGAGCAGCACGAGCTTTGGTGTCCCACGGCAGGCGAGGGCAGCGGCGGGCGCGACGGGGCAAAACTGCCGCCGCGGGGCGCCACGGCCCACGGTGGATCTGGGGAGACGGGTGCCGGGAAGCCAGAGGCTGCGACGAAGAAGCTCGCGTGTCGCATCGTGGAGAAGCTGAACGAATTGGTGCGCGAGGCCGAAGACCGTGTGGCGGCGGCGTTCCGAGAGGCGGGGCGCCGCTTCGTGGGGGCCCGGTCGGTGGAGCACCAGAGCCCGAACGTCACCTCGAAGACGCCGGAGGAGCACGGGGCGAAGCGGGTGCGGATACCGATCTTCCTGACCTCGAGCCGGGAGATGCGGGCAGAGCTCTTGGCGCAGCTTGGCGACTGGCGGGCGCGGTATCGCGCGGCGCGGAAGGCGTTGGGCGTGTACCTCGCGAAGATGGCGCGTGGCGACGAGCCCGACGTGGGGGGCGTCGAGGACCAGGAGAAAGCGCAGGCCGGGGAGGCCGGGCCGCCGGTGTTCCCTTGGGGAACCTACAAGCTTCGGCTGAGGTTCGGCGTCGCCTGCGAGTCGCCATCGAGCTGACGTGAGTTCGGCGCGTCGCCGCCGCGGGCCTGGCCGGTGACCACCGTGTGTGGTCGGGCCTGAGTGCGCGCACCGCCCCATGCCAGGACGGCGATGCCCTGCGCGGTCCCCATCCGCGGGCCCGAGGGAGCCCCGAGACCTGTCCAGGAGGTGGCCATCAGGCCCCGAGGGCGGTCCGGGAGGTGGTCATCAAGCCCCCCGGACGCCCCGGGAGGTGGTCATCGAGCCCCCCGGGACGCCCGAACCCGGTAGCCCGCAAAACCGTTGCCCCCCAACACAGCCCTTACTCTGAGGGGGGCCAAGGCCGAGGGGGGGCAAGGCCCCCTACCCCTTCTTCTCAGGTGGCTCCACCGTGATGGACCAAGCGTGGCTGATCGTGTCCTCCTTGACCTCCACGCGGCGCTTGGCGTCCTGGAAGGTGAACAGCACATCCCCCACGATGTCCTTGCCCTGGGTGAGCTTCCCGACCTTGGCCTGGATGAGCTTGAACAACGGCTCCTTGAACGCGGGGTTCGCTTCGAAAGGGATAGAGAACCAGAAACGCCTGACCTTGCCAGCGTCATCGAAGGTCATGTTCACGCGTGTCCAGTAGTCGCCGTATTCGGTGGGCAGGAGGTCCAGGTAGACAGACTGACCGCCCTCCTCACGCTTCTCGACGATGGCCCCGGGATACGCCTTGCGGAGCTGCTCTACCGTGGCCCCCAGGACGGGCTGCTTCGACTCGAAAGCGAACGTGGGACCGGGCTTGGCGCCCAGGAGCTTCTCCGCCGGCATGTAGGCCGAGAACTCCAGCCTCATGTCATCGCCGTAGCCCTCTTGGAGAACGGCGCGCACGCCCGTCTTGGGGTTGAACCAGCGCTGCTGGGGGCGATCGATATCGTCCTTCGTGGCGATGGGCTTGCCCCACGCCTTGGACACCATGTCCAGCGCCTTGTCTTTGGGGAGCCCGAAGTACAAGCTTGCCAGCTTCTTGCTATCCTGGTCGAACATCACGTTGAACGTGGTGTCGTACCCCTCCACCTCGATATCGTCCTTGTCGGGCATCCCGGGAAAGATGGCCTTGTACTCCTTAGCCGTCATCCCCGGCCGGAGACCCTTTAGGACGCTCGGGATTGTGGGCGCCTTCCCCTGGAGCAAGGTCGCGAGATCCTTCTTGACCGGCTTGTCCTGGGGCTCCTGGGCGGCCTCCTTGGCCTCACTCCCACCCTCCCCTTTGCTCGCCGGGGCGTCCTCGCCCTTCTTGCCGCAGCCCACAGCGGACAGGCTCCCCAGCGAGAACCCGACCACCATCGCCACGAAGAACGTTCCACGCACGCTCATGACACCCTCCTGCTGTCGGTGCTGGCGGGTAACTAGTACCTGCGCTCCGAAGGTGTCAAGGCCGGGCGCCGACCCCAGATCCGCCACCTGCTCTGCGGACCGAGGCGCAGGAGGCCGCGTTTGGG
>CAYZID010000164.1:0-13494 GCA_964478315.1 uncultured Myxococcales bacterium
GGCGGGTTGCGTGAACGCACCTGGCACGCACATCGACTCGCCGTGGCTCGGTCCACCTTTTCAGGATGGGAACTTCCTACCTCCCAAGACCTCCTGGTATCACACGACCCACCCCGTCGAGGGGAGATGTCGTGCGTCATGCTCGCAGGCCCGGGCGCTCGCGACCGCCCCGGTGAGACACGCCCCACACTGTCGCCCCGGGGCCGATCGCTGTACCTTTTCTCGGCCGAGAGCACCTGGGCGACGAAGCGGCGGCCCGCCGTCGAGGCGGAGAGCACGCAGGCCTGCCGGAGAGCTGCCCAAGCTGTCTCTGCCGCCCGTGGGCTTTCGCCTCGCGCGCACGTGGGTCGACGAATGGGCCGCCCGGCGTCGACGGGAGGGGGCTGGAAGCGTTCGGGGCTGGCGGAAGATGATCGAGAACCTCTTGACCCGGGGGGGAGGGGCTGGCCGTGCTGCACGGACCGGATGGACCCCGCCTACGGCATGGCCGCGACCACCGCGTCGAGGAAGTCCCAGACCGCCGCGATGCGGGGCACGTCGCGGAGGCTCGCGTGGCCGACGAGCCACAGGGGGGTCTCGGGTCGCGCGAAGGGCACCGGGACCTCCTTGAGCCCCCAGGCCTTGGCCAGGGCCGAGGGCAGGATCGCGAGCCCCACACCCGCCGCGACGGCCGCCGCGACGAGCTCGAGCCCAGAGGCGGTCAGCGCGACGTGGGCGTCGGGGACGTGGGCCCGCAGCCAGCGCGGGAGCGGCGTGTGCCCCAGGGCGTCATCGAGCGACACCCACGGCCGGTCGGTCAGGGCCTCGGGGAGCGCCTCCCCGGGCGGCGCGTAGACCCCGTGCTTCAAGAGGGCGACGCGCTTGGCGACCAGCTCGCCGCTGCGGGGACGGACGACCCTCAAGGCCAGATCCGCCTCGCGTCGCGTGAGGTCGCTGATCTCCGTGGAGGCGACCAACTCGACCCGAAGCCTCGGGTACCGGGCGAACAAGGACGGGAGCTGCGGCGCGATGAGCCCGATCGCGATGGACTCCAAGGTCGCCACGCGCACTGTCCCCTGGACGTCCGCTTCGTGTGTGATGGCCTGTCTCAAGCAGGCGTGGACCGCCATGTCGGCCTGCTCCGCGTGGTCCAACATGGCGTCGGCGACCGCGGTCGGCGCTACGCCCCGAGGTAGCCGAACGAAGAGCGTCTGCCCCAGACGCGCCTCGAGGTCGGCCAGCCGACGGCTGACCGTCGCTTGGTTGACCCGCAGGGTCTTGGCCGCGCCCGTGAGGCTCCCGGCCCGGTACACCGCGAGAAAGAGGCGAATGTCGTCCCAGGGGATGGAGGGTGGGGGTGTGGACATGGCGATCCGATGCTATGCGATTGCGCATGGGAACCATGAGAGATTGGCGATACGACGTCAAGCTTCGCATGTGTACCGTGGGCCTCGTCCCAACCCGCCGGAGGCCATCCATGCCCACCATCCTCGTGATCCACGCACACCCCGAGCCCGACAGCTTCGGGAGCGCCCTCGCCCACGCCTATGAACAGGGGGCCCGTGAGGCGGGCGCGGCCGTCGACACGCTGCGCCTGGCCGACCTCACCTTCGCCCCGGTCCTACGGACCCGCGACCAGGGCGGCCAGCCCTTGGAGGCCGACCTGCAGGCTGCGCGCAGGGCCATCGAGGCCGCCGAGCATCTCGTCATCGAGTTCCCCGTGTGGTGGGCGAGCATGCCCGCCCTGCTCAAGGGCTTCATCGACCGCACCTTTCTGCCCGGCTGGGCCTACCGATACGAAGACGGGAGCGCCGTGCCGAAGGGGTTGCTCGCCGGGCGGAGCGCCCGCGTCATCGCGACCATGGACAGCCCGCGCTGGTGGTACCGGTGGAAGCACGGACGCGCCGCGCATCGCGCGTTGGTCCAGGCCACGCTGCACTTCGTCGGCATCGAGCGGGTCGCCGAGACGACGATCTACAGGGTGCGCGACCTCGATGAGACGAAGCGAGCGGCCTGGATCGAGCGCGTGCGCGCCCTCGGCGCCCGGGACGCCACGCGACGCACGGCGTAGCCCCATGGGCGACTCACGCCGCCCCAGGCCCACCGCCCGGGTGGCCCTTCCGCCGTAGGGCGCGGCGCAAGGCGCGGCCCAGGTCGCCTCGGGCGGCAGCGTGTGCTTCCGTGATCTTCAATGCTACGATGGCGATCCTCACGGTGAGAACCTGCGGGATTGGGGGCACCACCTCGCCGCAGACCAGCCTAGCCTCACCGAGGACGACGTTTGGAAGACGATGGTTGGATCCCTATGTGTGGGGTTGTGCGACAACAACTACCCGTTGGACAGGGGCTATCACTGTGACTGACGCGCAGCCGCACGTCACGGCGTCGGGCCCCCGGTGGGGCCCGGCGCAGGGCATTGGAAGGTGGAGGGTTGTTGGGAGATGGGCGAGCGGAGACTCGGTGGGGCGCAGGCTGTGTGTCCGTGGACAATGGCACTTGGGCTCGGGCTCGTGTGCGGTGTGCTCACCCTGAGCGCGGCTTGCGGGGGCGAGGAGCCAGGAGCAAGGGGGGATGCTGGCGCGGAGGCCCAAGGCGCCGCGGGGGACGTCAAACACTGTGGCGTGGGTCCTGAGGACGCCTACGAACCCTGCCATGTGAGCATTCGGATCGAGGAGCACCCCCTCCCCGAAGACAAGGACCCCCAGTGGACGCTGTGCGACGAGGACACCCACACCTGCGCGGGTGAGCCCCAGAAGGATTGCCATGCGGGCTGGTGCCGCGTGCCCAAAGGGAGCTTCCTTGCTGGAGGAGACCAGGACGGCGTCACTTGGGACGGGACCGGGTGGCCCTGGCACCCGGTGGTCATCACCAAGTCGCGTGGTATTGGGCCAACTCGGACGCGGACTATCTCCACGCCCCGGGCGCTGAGTGTGAGGGGCGCGAGGAGAGCTGCCGCTGGATCCACCCGGTGGGCCAGAAGGAGGCCAACCCCTTGGGGATCTTCGACACCTCCGGGAACGTGGCCGAGATCACGTGGGGCAAGTACTATCACGCGCCAGACGACGAGTATCGGGACCAACTCTCGTTCGATCCCGGGCACCTGCCGATCCTCCGACCCGACGACGTCGTGCCCCAGAAGGGAGGACACTTCCGCACCGTGGATGTCTTCGTGTGCACAAGGTCCCGAAGGGGCTTCCCCGTCCAATGTGCCTTGGAGGATCCGAGCCTGCCGGAGACCTGCGAGAGCTATGTCTACCGCCCGGTGGGCTTCCGCCTCGTGAGGACGCTGCTCGACGAGTGAGCGGCCGGGCCTCGCCGGCGACGTTGGTGGCCCAGGCTCCGCGCCACGAAGCGGGGTCGCCCTGGCCGGGTCCGCCGGGGCCGCCGGCGCCAGCGACGTAGACGAGGGCCGCCACGCGGTCCCAGCTCGGGGGCTCTTGGAGGGCGGCCAGGAGGGTCCGGGGGAAGGCGTCGCTGGTGGCGTCGGCGGAGGCCACGCGCAGGGCGTCGGGGGCGCCCGCCGCGGTGAGGGTGGGGGCGAGGGTGCGGGCGAGGGCGTGGAGATCGGCGGCGCCGCGGGCCAGGGCGAGGACGCGCCAGCCGCGGTGGAGCAGGGTCTCCACGGTGGCGCGGCCCAGTCCGCGGGAGGCGCCGACGACGACGGCCACGCGGTCGCGCAGGGGGGGCTTCACTGGGAGCTACCTCCGGGGGCGGGGGGCGCAGGGGCGGTCGTCTCGTGTCGCCCGGCGGTGGGCTCCGCGTCTTGTCCGTCTTGGGCGGGCTGGGTCGTGGGGCGGCGCCAGACCCAGGCCAGGGACCAGGCGCCGATGAGGCCGATGACGCCGTTGACCTCGAAGGAGTAGGACGGGAAGTAGGCGAGGATGACGGTAAAGGGGAGGGCGGCGGGGACGGCCCAGGCCGTGCGGGTGTCCACGACGGCGGCGAGGCCGATGAGGAAGAAGATCTGGATGGCGATGGTGAGGCCCACGGCGGTGAGGAGGGGGACGCCCAGGGCGGCGCACATGGCCCAGAGGACGCCGGCCGAGAACATCCCAGCGCCCAGGAGCCACATCCCTTGGCGGTTCACCCGGGTCGTGAGCAGGGGGCGGGCCATGGTGCTGCGGCCCACGAGGAAGACGGCGAGGGACAGGGCGACGCTCACGAACAGGACCCCGTAGTCGAAGTCCACGCGCTCGCTGCGATAGAGGAAGCCGCTGACGACGTTCCACAGGAGCCAGAAGGGGCCGATGGCGAGGGCCAGGCGGAAGCGGGCGCGCCACGCGACGTCGATGTCCAGGTCGCGGCGCAGGGCGCGGAGCTCGCGGGCGGCGGCGCGGTCTTGGCGGAAGCGCTCCCGCAGCGCCTCGACCATCTGGGACAGCTCGGGGTCGGGCTGGGGGAGCTCCTCCAGGGCGGCGACGGCCTGGGCCCAGTCGCCGCGGTGGGCGGCGCGGCGGATGACCAGGGTGAGGAGCTCCTGGAGGCCGTCGCGGGCCGTGACGTTGTCGGGCCAGATGCGCAGGGCTTGCTGGAAGCCGAAACGGCACTCGGAGACGGCGCGCTGGACGCTGGCCTCGTCGGCGGGCTGGAGCACGCCGCTGGGCAGGGCGGCGCCCTCCGCCAGCCAGGTGCGCACGTGGTCCAGGCGCGCGAGGGCCTCGACCATGAGGGCCTCGGAACTGCGGTGGTGGAGGTAGGCCTCCAGGGCCAGGCGCAGCTCCTCGGCCGAGGCGAAGCGGTCCGCGGGCTCGCGGGCCATGGCGCGGTGGAGGATGCGCGCCAGCTCGGGGGAGACGTCGGGGCCGTACTCGGCGGGCGCGGACTCGTAGGCGTGGAGCACGGTGGCGAAGACGCTCTCGCCGCGGTGGGGTGGGTGGCCCGTGACGATGTGGTGGAGGATGGCGCCCAGGAGGTAGACGTCGGTGGTCGGGCCGAAGTGCTCGCCCTCGCCCACGGCTTGCTCGGGGGCCATGTAGGCGGGTGTGCCGCAGACCTGGTGGATGTCGCGGACGTGCTGGGTGCGCACGTCTCCTTCGGCTTCGGCGGGCGCGTTGGCGGGGTCGCCGTAGGTGGCGGCCAGGCCCCAGTCCAGGACGTACACTTCGCCAAAAGACCCGAGCATGACGTTGTCGGGCTTGAGGTCCAGGTGGACGACGCGCCGGGTGTGGGCGAAGTGGACGGCGTGGCAGACGCGCGTGAGCACGTCGAGGTGGAAGCCCAGGGGGTCGCTGGTGGAGAAGCCCGCGGCCGCCGGGTCCTTCAGCACCTCGGACCAGGCCGTCCCTTCGATGCGCTTCATGACGAGCAGGGGGCCGTCGTCTCGGTGGTGGAGGGTGTGGATGGGGACGATGTTGGGGTGCTCCAGGCCCGCGGCGACCCAGGCCTCGCGGACCAGAGCGGTGGCCGCCTGGGTCCCGGCGGCGCGCGGGTGGACCTGCTTGACGGCGACCTGGCGCCGCAGGGCGGGCTGGCGGCCCAGGCGGACGATACCCATGGAGCCCTCGCCCAGGACGGGCCCCAGCTCCACCGGCTCGGCCTGGGAGGCCGGGCCCGTGAGGCGCTGGAGGTCTTGGGGGCTGAGGGGCCTCGTGCGTGTGGCGGCCGGTGTGTAGCGGATGGTGCCGTCGGCGTCGGGGGCGAGGGTCGAGGCGTCCACGCCGCGGGCGGCCCACGTGGAGGCCAGGTCGGGAGGGAGCGCCCCGCCCGATCCCGCGCCGGGTCCCTTCGCCGCGCCGCCGCGTCGCCCCCTCACCGTGTCCGTCATGGCTGCCCTCCCGGCGGGCCTCGACCGGCCCCCCGGCCAGCCCCACAGAGGGCCCCGGCGACCCGCTGCCCCCGCCGGGCGCCATGGTACGGCGTGCCGCCCAGCCCGGCCAGCCGCGGCGCGCCCAAGCGGATGGTCGGGCCGCGCCGTCTAGCAGCTCACCGCGCCTACAAGGTGATGGTGAAGCGCCAGGGGGCGAGCAGGCTGTCCCAGGAGCGCTGGGCCTGGTCCCACTCGCCGGGGCAGCGGGGCAGGCGGTCCTGCATCTCGGGGATGTTGGCGATCGCCGTCCCGTTGGCGGAGCTGGGGTCCGCCCCGTAAACCAGGCACAGGATGTTGTACATGCGCTGGGCGTTCAGGCTGTGCTCGTTGGCCCGCTGCTCGGGCGTGGCCGTGCCGCGGTCGATGACCCCCCAGTAGATGGCCGCGTCCAGCGCGTAGTCGGTCACCCCTTCCTCGATCATCACCACCGTCGAGAACTGGTCCACGGCGTCCTCCTCCAAGCCCGTCACGGGCAGGTCGTAGAGGTCCACGAGCGCGTGCCCCAGCTCGTGGTAGAGGACCCACAGCCAGACGCCCACGGCCATCTTGCTGCCCTCGTCTCCCAGGGGCTCGAACCTCTTGATGGCGTCGAGCAGCAGCTCATAGCACAGGACGATCTCGCGGTCGGTGGGCGAATAGGCCGAGTTGGGCGTCCCGCACGCCGTGGGCGTGAGGGTCAGGTCCGTGGGCAGGGCGTACTCGGCGTTGAACTCGTCCGCGAAGCGCTCGAACACCTGCTTGTCGCGGAAGGCCTTCTGCAGCGCGGCCATCTGCTCGTCGAACACGGGCACGTAGTCCACGACCATGTCCCCGAAGTCCCGCGACGCGGCCGTCTCGCCCGGGTTCCCCCCGGTGCCGGCGTACCCGCCGCCCCCACCCCCCGCGTCACAGCCAGCGCCCAGCAGGGCGCCCGCCGCCCCCAGCGCCACCGCGAGCCTCACCGCCCCGTGCGCGACCCGCTTCGTCTGACCCCATCGCTCCCAACCCGTGACTCTCGCCATGACAACCTCTCTCAAGCGTCGTGCGTCCACGGGGCGTCGAACGCCCCGCGCCGGCGCCTGGCCCGCCGCGCCTCCACCGTGGAGACGGGGGCGCCGCGCCGTCATCCCCTGAGACGGCGACCCACCGCGGGCGCGGACAGTGGGAGGGCGCGGGGCCGTCGCGGGGCGGGTTCCGGTTGCCCCGAGGGGCGGCGGGGGCCAGTCTTGGAGCCGCCAGCACGGAGCGGAGGACGCATGCCCCAGACGACGCCCCAAGACACGCCACAGCGCACGTCCCAGCCGAAGCTCCAGCGCGCGTTGGCGATCTGGGTCGCGCTCGTCGCGCTCGCGGCCGTCGCCGGGGCGGCCGCCCCGGCGCAGGCCGGGCCCAAGCACGACGCCTGGCCGCGCGTGGGGCGCCGGGCGCCCACGTTCGCGCTGCCGGTCCTGAACGCCGAGCAGGCGGGGATCGAGCGCTTCTCGGTGCGGCGGCTCGTGGGCCGCCACCCCAAGACGCCCAAGCGGGCCTTGGTCGTGGTCTTTTCGGCCTCCTGGTGCGGCCCGTGCCGCGAGGAGATGCCCCAGGTGAAGGCCCTGGAGGCCCGCTTCCGGGAGCAGGGCGTGGCCGTCGTGCTCGTGTCCCTGGACCGCGAGCGGGCGGAGATCGACCAGATGCGCGAGTGGGTCGTGGACGAGCTCCGCCTGCCCTTCCCCGTGGTCGTGGACCGCCGCGGCCGCGTGGACCGCCTCTATCGCGTGGAGTACCTGCCCAAGTCGGTCCTCATCGACGCCCAGGGCCGCGTCCGCTACGTCCACGAGGGCTACGCCGAGGGAGACGTGGACGCCTTGGCCCGCCAGGTCGCCGCCCTGCTGGCCGAGCAGCCCCGCCGCTGAGGGCGGGGGGGCGGCGTCAGGCGTCGCGGCGGGCGTCCAGGAGGACGGCGTCCACGGAGCCCAGGACGCCGTAGGAGAAGGACAGCTTGTAGGGCGTCCGGTCCACGGGGTCGAGCCAGTAGGTGAGCTCCTTGCGGAAGGAGCCGCGGCTCACCGTGAGGCGCACGGGGACGGCGCGGCGGGGGCCGGCGGGGATGCGGATCTCCTGGGCGTCGCCGACGAGCACGTCCAGGCGGTAGATGCGGATCCCATCGTAGAGCGGCAGCATGGCCTTCGTGCCCGCCTCGAGGTCGAGCTGCGCGAGCCAGCCGAAGGCGCTCACCAGGTCCAAGGAGCGCAGGGGCAGCACGCGGTCCATCTTGTGCTTGAGCTTGCCGTCGCGCAGGTCCCGCCCGCGGACGCGGTGGCCCTCGTAGACCACCTTGACCAGCCGCTTGCCCGTGGGGATGACCGCGTCCCACCGCCCCGCCACGGGCAGCCACGACTCGTCCACCCAGCTCGTGGAGGTCGTCTCGGTCTTGAAGACGCGCGCTCCGATCCCCTCCGTGCGCGCTTCGATGGTCACCGCGCGCAGGAGCTCGCCCCCCACGTTCTCGGGGGCGCCAAAGCGCAAGACCGCCTGGCCCACGTGGGCGCCCAGCGCCCGGACCTCGTAGCGGAACGAGCGCGCGAAGGCGTCGGTCGCCCGGGCAGGGGCCGGCGGGGAGGCGGGCGCCGCGGAGGCCGGCGGGCTCGGCGCCGCCAGGGCCACCGAGACGGGGGCCGCGGCGACCGCCGCGCCCGAGAGCGCCAGGGACAGGCCGGTCGCGAGCGCCAGCGAGAGGGTCGTCTTCGAGGTCGTGGGGGTCGTCGAGCGCATGGGCGGCCTCCTTGGGCGGGCTCCGGGGAGCCATCGTGCCCCGGGACCGACGCCGCCCCCGGCCGGCTATTCAGAGGCCGCGCCGTCGCCGCCCGTCGCTCGCCCCTCCGCGCGCCGCCGCCAGACGTGCGCGGCGAACCCGTCCACGCCGTCGCTGGGGCGCCAGACGCGCGGCGCCCCCACCTCCTCGAAGTCGTCCAAGAAACCCTCGGGCAGCGCCGGGTCGGCCTCCTGGGGCGTGAAGGTGCAGACGGCGTACACGAGCAGCCCGCCCGGGGCCACGCGCGGCGCCGCCGCGGCCACCAGGCGCGCCTGGAGCGCGGCCAGTCGGGTGACATCCGCCGGCGCCGTGCGCCAGGCCACCTCGGGGCGCCGCCGCAGCGTTCCCAGCCCCGTACACGGCGCGTCCACGAGCACGTGATCGAAGGTGCCCAGCCCCAGCGGGTCGTCCGCGGGGGCGCCCTGCGTCGGGTCGCCGGGGCGCGTCTCGACGCGCTCGGCCACGCCCAGCCGTTCGGCCAGCCGGGCCGCGTGCTTGAGCTTGCGCGGCACGACGTCCACCGCCGTCACGCGGGCCCCGCGGTCGGCCAGCGCCGTGGTCTTCACGCCGCGCCCGGCGCAGAGGTCGAGCACGCGCTTGCCCGCCAGCTCGGCGGGCGAGCCCAGCAGGTCCACGACGGCCAGGCTGGCGGGGTCTTGGGGCGTGAACAGGCCGTCCGCGAAGGCCCGTGTGGCGAAGGGGTCGCCCGGGCCGGTGACGCGGAGGGTGCCGTGGGCGCCGGGCTCGGCGAGGAAGCCCTCGGCCGCCAGGGCGTCCATGGCCGCCTGGGCTCCACCGCGCCCCAGCGTGGGGCGCACCGTCAGCGGCGCGCGCCAGCGCAGGGCCTCGGCCTCGCGGGCGGCCCCGGCGTCGCCGAAGCGGGCGCGGAGCGCCCCCACGACCCACGCGGGGAGGCTCCAGCGCAGGCCGAGCGCCTCGTCGTCGGGGGCGTCGCCCGCCGGGGCGAGGGCCTCGCCTTCGCGCGCGAGGCGTCGCAGGACGGCGTTGAGCAGGCCCCGCAGGCGCCCGGCCCCCAGGGCTCCCGCGGCGTCCTGGGTGGCGCTCACGGCGATGGGCGGGGGCGTGCGGTCCAGAAACAGGAGCTGGTAGGCGCCCAGGCGCAGGAGGGCGCGGGCCAGGGGCTCCAGGCGCTCCAGCTCCTGGCGGATGCGCGGGCGCAGGGCGTGGTCCAGGCGGAGCTGTTGGCGCAGGACGCCGTAGACCAGCTCGGTGGCGAGCGCGCGGTCGCGGGGGTCCGCCGCGGGGTGCTGCCCCAGGGCGCGGGAGAGGAGATCGGTGGCCCAGCCGTCGCCGCGCTCCGTGGCGACGAGGACCTGGGCGGCGACGGCGCGGGCGTTCATGGGCGGTTCGCTCCCTCGGGCTGGGGGACGTCCGTGCGGGAGGGGGCGCCGGGCGCGCCGGCCGGCGCTCCCGGGGGCTCGGCGTCGGGCTCGGCGTCGGGGAGGCCCAGGGCGGTCACGCGGAGCAGGACGACCTGGGCGCCCCGCCCGCACTGGGAGACGTCCTCGTCCAGCTCGCCCTGGACCACCCAGTGGGGCGCGGAGCTGTCGGGGGCCTGGGCGCGCATGGTGGCGACGGGGTCGTCGTCGCCGTCGGCGTCGTTGATGAGCTGGGCGCGCTGCCAGTGGCCGCCCAGGAGGATCTCCCAGGGCGGGCAGGCGCAGGGCGTAGGGTTGTGGCGCACCTGGAAGACGCGCAGCTCGCTGGCGGCGCGGGCGCGGGCGGCGACGCGCTCGGGGTAGGTCGGGGCGCCGCGGCGGGAAGCGTGGGCGCCTCCGCAGGCGTTGAGACCGATGCCGGCGGCGACCAGGCCAGCGACCGCGACGAGCGCGGCGAGCGCGGGGGCGGGGCGGGGAGGACTCACGGGCGCCTCACAGGTAGAGGGCCACGACGACGATGGCCGCCCAGAGCGCCCCGTTGACGAGGAAGGGCACGTCGCGCAGGAGGAGGTCCGTGGGGCTGTGGTCGTCGTCGGTGCGGTCGGCGAGCTGCTGGAAGCGCCAGAGGCCGAAGACGACGCTGGGGATGGTCCAGACGAGGGAGCGCGGGTCGAACGACGACTGGGTGTGGCCGAACAGGCTGTAGGCCGTGTAGCTGGCGACGGTGGCCAGGGCCAGGGCGCGCATGGCGTGGGTGATGTGGGCGAGGTCGTAGCGCTGGAGGACGCGCCGCTGATGGACGGCGTCCTCGCCAGCGGAGACGAGCTCGTGCTTGCGCTTGCCCAGGCCCAGGTAGGTGGCGAGCAGGAAGGTGCAGAGGAACAGCCAGTGGCTCAGGGGGACGTCGATGACCACGGCGCCCCCGTAGACGCGGAGGATGAACCCGGCGGCGATGGACAGGACGTCCACGAAGGCGATGTGCTTGAGGCTCGTGGAGTAGGCCACGTTGAGGGCGAAGTAGCCCAGGCCCACGGCGGCGAAGCCCGGCGAGAGGACGAAGGCCGTGCCCAGGGAGACGACGAGCAGGGCGGCGAGGGTGCGCTGGGCCGTGGCGGGTGAGAGGGCCCCCGAGGCGATGGGGCGGTGGCGCTTTACGGGGTGGACGCGATCGGCTTCGGCGTCCAGGAGGTCGTTGAGGAGGTAGACGCAGCCCGAGAGCGCCGAGAAGACCAGGAAGGCGAGGGCGGTCCGGGCGAGGTCGCTGGCGAAGGAGGCGTGCTGGGCGAAGACCAGGGGCGCCACGACGAACACGTTCTTGACCCACTGGTGGGGGCGCAGCGTGCGCAGGATGGCGCCCGGTGTGCCGCCGCGGGGGGCGGAGGCGGGGGCGGTCATGGCGCCGAGGGGGCCGAGGGCTTGGCGGCTGGCGGCTTTGGGGGGGCGCTGGGGGGCGGTGCGTCTCCGGTGAGCTTGGCTCCGTTGGCCTCGTAGTAGGACTTCAAGGCCGCGTAGTACGTGTCCTCGGCGCGCATGACGCTGTCCAGAGAGCCCAGGAGGTCCTGATAGCGCGCCTCGATGTTCGTGGCGCTGAGGCCGTCGGCGAACTTCTCGAAGGCCGTGTAGGCGCCCTCGTAGGCCTGGACGAGCGGCTTGTGGATGGCGGCGAGGGCGTCGGTCTTCGTGGGCATGGCGGTGAGGGCGTCCACGTAGGCGCGGAGGGCGGGGAGGACCCGGGCGTGGACGGCCTCGCTGAGGGCCTTGGTGTCGGCCAGCTCGTTGGCCTCGCGCCAGATCTGCGTGAAGGACCGCAGGAGGTTGTCCACGCGCGGCACTTGGGCGGAGTAGGCTTGGATGGCCGCCTGCTCGTTGGCGCGGAGGCGCTCGGCCTCCGAGGCCTGCTCCACCTTGTCGCAGCCCTGGGCCGGGCCCAGGGTCGCCAAGGCCGCCAAGACCGCCAAGGCTCCCAGCGTGGCGGTCAGGGCCCGCGCCGAGCGCGCGGTGCGGTGGTGGGTGCGGGGCGTCATGGGGTGCGCGTGCTCCTTCTGGGAGCGGACCATACCGAAGGGCCTCGCCTCGGGCAACGGTGCGCCGTCGGACCGTCGGACCGTCGGACCGTCGGACCGGGGGGGGGGGCGCCAAACCTCACTACATCAAATCTTGCGGTAGATGGTCCTGGTGGCGATGCCCAGGAGCTGGGCGGCGAGCTTCTTGTCTCCCTTGGTGGCCTGGAGGGTCTCCCGGATGACCATGCGCTCGATGGTGTCCAAGGGGGTCCCGATGGGGATGGACAGCGTGCGCCGGTCCCCCTCGGCGGCGCGCACGTGAGGGGGGAGGTCCTCGACCGTGAGGATGTCCCCGCGGCATAGGACCACGGCGCGCTCCATGGCGTTCTCCAGCTCGCGGACGTTCCCCGGCCAGGACCACCGGGTGAGGGCGTCCAGGGCGTCGGGGTGGATGCCGCGCAGGACCTTGTTGTTCTTGTCGGCGAAGCGGCGGAGGAAGTGGTGGGCCAGCAGGGGGATGTCCTCGCCCCGCTCGCACAGCGGGGGAAGGTGGATGTTGATGACGTTCAGGCGGTAGAACAGGTCCTCGCGGAAGCGCCCCTCGCGCACCTCGGCGGCGAGGTCCTTGTTCGTGGCGGCGATGATGCGCACGTCCACGCGCAGCGTGCGCGTGCCGCCCAGGCGCTCGAACTCGCCCTCCTGGAGCACGCGCAGGAGCTTCACCTGGGTGGGGGCGTCGAGCTCGCCCACCTCGTCGAGCAGGAGGGTCCCCCGGTCGGCCAGCTCGAAGCGCCCCTTGCGGAGCCCCGTGGCGCCCGTGAAGGCGCCGCGCTCGTGGCCGAAGAGCTCGGCCTCGAGGATCGTCGCCGGCAGCGCCGCGCAGTTCACGGCGATGAAGGGGCGGCCGGCGCGGTCGGAGCGCGCGTGGAGGGCCCGGGCCACGAGCTCCTTGCCCGTGCCGCTCTGCCCGGTGAGCAGCACCGTCGCGCTGGACGGCGCCACCTGGCGCACCATGTCCATGAGCTGCCGCATGGGCAGGGAGTTGCCGATGATGGACCGCTCCGCCCGGCTCTCGCTGAGCTGGGCCCGCAGCGCCTGGTTCTCGGCGATGAGCCTCTGCTGGTCCACGGCGCGTCGCACCGAGCGGACGATGTGGATGCGCTTGGCGGGCTTGGTGACGAAGTCCAGCGCCCCCTCCTTCATGGCCTCCACGGCGGTCTCCACGGTCCCATAGGCGGTCATGAGGATGAACTCGGTCTCGGGCGACACGGTCTTGGCCGCGCGGAGCAGGTCCAGGCCGCTCATCTTGTCCATCATGAGGTCGGTGAGGCACACGCCCACCCGCTCCCGGCGGAGGATCTCCAGGGCCTCCTGGCCCCCGGACGCCTGGAGGACGTTGAGGCCCTCGCGCTCGAAGACGCGCACGAGGCTGGCGAGCACATTGCGGTCGTCGTCCACGATGAGCAGCGAGGGGGAGGACGCCAGGGGGGGCGGGGAGGGCTCAGGCATGGGACGTCCGGCGGTTGTTGGGGG